>PLSY01000178.1 GCA_003164275.1 Acidimicrobiaceae bacterium
CTAACAGCGGTGAGCTGATCGGTACTCAACGGCAGTGTTCGTCGAACGCCAGACGTATCCGCTTGGCCCAGAGATGGCTCAGGTATCGCGGGAACTGCATAAATCAATCGTACCAGATATACCTGACTAATCAAGTCGCTTTTATAGGTAATAGGATGGAGCCGCTGAAGTGCACCCTTCGGAGATGCTTGTCGGATCGTTATCGATCCGTCATTGGACAGTGGGAGAGCGTTCGGCCAGCTGGTCCCACAGACCGGGAAGAGCCCTAAGCGGGTCGCCCCGGCTGCAAGCTCGCGACGATGGGTAGGCGACTGACAGTGATTGTGACGCCATCGGCGGACTTCAGCCGGTCAGCGAAAGTGGAGAACCGACTCGACGCTGATCAGCTGGCGTGAGCGGCCCGTTCTTTTTCGGCAGGGATTCGAGACTCGCCCTTGTGTCGAACGGACTCTGGATCACGATGCCATTCGTTGGCGAGAAGCCGGTACGACCGCACCCTGTCGGCATGGTCGTGAGTAATGGTCGTTATCGCGAGCTCGTCGGCGTCGGTGGCATCCCGGAGGAGTTCGAGGTGGGATACCACCGTCTCTGGTGAGCCAACGAACTGGGTATCGACCCGATCGGCGACAAGGCGCCGATCTTCATCGGTCCATTCATGGCGGGCAGCCTGTTGTGGAGTGGGAAACTCGATGGCACCAAGACCCTTGCGGATGCTCCTGACCCACAGCCCGTAGCCACTGGCGAGCTCTTTGGCTGTGGCGTCGTCGGCCGCCACGACGACATCAGCCGAGACAGCGACATGCGGCCGCTCGAGTTCGGCTGACGGTACGAACGCGTTGCGATAGGCGTCAACAGCCTCGAGCACTGTGGCCGGGCTGACGTGGTAGTTCGCCGCGAAACGGAGACCGAGTTCCCCGGCCACCGCGGCGCTCTGGCCAGCGCTGCTCCCGAGCACCCAGAGTTCTACCGCTGCGCCCTGTCCGGGCACCGGGCGCGGGTCGAGTCCGTCGGTGGAGCGATAACTGCCGCGAAGCAGTCCCACGATGTCGTGGAGCAGCTCCCCATAGTCGGCTGAGCGGGCCTCGGCCTGTTGCAGCAGCTCTGCAGTCACGGCGACTCGTGGAGAGTTGACCAAGTGGCTTAGCGATGGGCGCTCTGGGATCAATAGGCCGTTGCCGGTGAAGTGACGACCGGGATCGGCCTTGGGTCCGGACGATGCCTTGGCCCCCGGTGCTCCTGCCAGCCGGTCGCGGAAGAAGTCTCTTCCACCGGACCGGCCCAAGCCCAAATCGAGTCGACCGGGGTAGAGGGAGTCGATGAGCCCGAACTCTTCCACTACCGACAAAGCAGTGCGGTGACCACTCTGTACCCCACCCGACCCAAGTCGGATCCGCTGGGTCGCTCCTGCGATCAGGGCGATCAATACTGCCGGGGATGAGCCCGCCACACCCGGGTTCAGGTGGTGCTCGGCAAACCAGTAACGCTCGTAGCCGGCCTCTTCGACCTGTTGCGACAAATCGACGGTGTTGCGCAACGCCTCCCCGGCCGTCGAGCCCGAGGAGACGGGCACCAGGTCCAAGACACCGAGAGGGACGCGCCCGCTCATCCGGTGGCTCCTGAGCGAGCCGAGTTCCCGGCCGACGCTCGGCGAGGGGGAGGAAGCTCGAGATGGTCGCGAAGCGTTGCCCCTGCGTAGTCGGTGCGGAATGTCCCGCGCTCCTGGAGTAGGGGAACCACACGGTCGGCGAAGTCGTCCAAGCCGCCAGGCGTGACATGGGGCACGAGGATGAAGCCGTCCGCCGCGTCCTCTTGGACCAGTGTGTCGATACCTTCAGCTACCTGGGTCGGCGTCCCAATAAAGGACTGCCGGGCGGTCACCTCGATCATCAACTCACGGATCGACAGGTTCTTGGCATCGGCCAACTCACGCCAGTCCTTCGCCGTTTGGAGGGGGTCTCGATACAAGCGGACGCTGGCCCGACCCTTGGCGATGGTGTTCTCGCCGGGGTCGGGATCAATCTCAGGTAGCGGTCCGTCGGGGTCGTAACCGCTCAGGTCGCGATTCCACACATGTTCGAGGAACAAGATGGCTGTCGGCCCACTGACCTGTTGACGACGGATGAATGCCGCTCGCTCGTGGGCGTCAGCCTCGGTCTCTCCGAGGACGAACGTCGCGGCCGGGAGGATCTTCAGCTCATCGTGTGAGCGGCCGTAACGTGCCAGGCGTCTCTTGACGTCGGAGTAGAACTTCTGCCCTTCCTCGAGGGTTCCGTGTCGAGAGAAGATCGCATCGGCGGTGGCCGCCGCGAACTCCCGCCCTTCGTCGGAGTCGCCGGCCTGGAAGATGACAGGCTGCCCCTGCGGAGAACGGGGCACGGTGAACTGGCCGGAGATGTCGAACTGTGGGCCGTGGTGTTCGAAGGTCCCGGGACGAGTCTGGCGAAGGAATCTGCCCGTCGAGCGGTCTGCTGCGATGGCATCGTCATCCCATGAGTCCCACAGCTCGCGAGCGGTCTGCAGGAACTCCTTTGCCCGTGCGTAGCGTTCGGACTGTGGAAGGAATCCGCCCCGGCGGAAATTCTCCCCCGTGAACTCGTCCCACGAAGTGACCACGTTCCAGGCCGCCCTCCCGTCGGAGAGGTGGTCGAGCGAAGCGAACTGGCGGGCGACTTCAAAGGGTTCGTTGAAGGTGGAGTTGATGGTGCCTGCCAGCCCTATCCGCTTGGTGACGGCTGCCAGTGCGGCCAAGACCGTGAATGTGTCAGGGCGACCCACTACGTCCAGATCGTGAATCTGGTTACGCTGCTCACGCAGGCGAAGACCCTCAGCCAGGAAGAAGAAGTCGAACTTCGCCCGCTCTGCAGCCTGGGCGAGGTGGACGAAGGATGAGAACTCGATGTGGCTGCCAGCTTCGGGGTCGCTCCAGACTGTGGCGTTGTTCACGCCCGGAAAGTGGGCTGCGAGGTGTATCTGCTTGGTCCGCTTGCTCAACTGCTGCTCCCGTAGCTCATGGATAGTTCGGTTAGGCCACTGCGTAGCGGTTTGTTGGACGCTCCAGCCCGAGTCGGCTCCGCAGCGTCCCCTCGTCGTAGTGGCGCCGGAATACCCCCCGATCTTGCAGTAGCGGGACAACTCGCCGGACAATCATTTCGAGGTCGTAGGGCTGGACCCCCGGCCGTAGACGGAATCCGGCGATCTCATCGGAGTTCCACTCGAGGAGCTGGTCGACCAATTCCGCCGGGGTCCCGGTGAAGACGAAGGCATCTGAGCGGTAGGCGCGGCCGTCCAGTCGATCGAGACGGTCCTTCCGCGCTGAGGCAGCCCCAGGTTCGTCGTCAATGAACACCACCAGATCGGCGAAGATCCTCAGGGGTTCGGTACCTCGCCCGACGGCAGCCTCTTCTGCCCGGACTTCCGACTCAATGCGCCGAAGGTCAGACGAGTCCCGAGGGGTGACGAAAACTGCATCTGCACTGCGGCCGGCCAACCGGTAGGGGACTGAGGCGTGAGCTAGGGCCATAACCAATGGTTGCCCTTGGGGCGGACGTGGAGTGATCGACGGTCCTCGCACTCTGAACCAGGGGCCCTCGAAGTCGATGTAGTGGAGCTTGTCTCGATCAATGAATCGACCGGTGGGCACGTCCCGGATCTCAGCATCATCATCCCAGCTATCCCAGAGGCGCCGAAGCACCTCGACATAGTTAGCGGCTTCGTCAAACAGATCGATGATGATCTGTTGAGCGATCGGATCCTCCTCATGTTCGCCTAGTCGAAGAGAAGGGAAATTTCTCCTGCCGAACTGCTCGGCCTCGACGCGGGTGGCTGACACCCGAACCTGGAGGCCGGCCCTTCCAGCCGAGACGTAGTCGAGGGTGGCGACGGCCTTGGAGAGGTGGAAAGGTTCGGTGTGAGTTGTCGTGCCGACCGGAACGATCCCGATGTGCGCGGTTGTAGGAGCAATCCGTGCCGCGATGAGGAGGGCATCGAGGCGACCACGTACCTGGCCGATCCTGTCGTCGGGGACCCCCCATTTCGACGACTGCATTTTCAGCGAATCGTCGATGGTGATGAAGTCGAGCAGACCGCGCTCTGCCTCATTGACGAGGTCAACCCAGTACTGCGCCGTGAAGAGTTCGTCGGCTCGGGCGCTTTGCGTCCGCCATGCTGCCGGGTGCCACCCGGCAGCATCCAGGGCAGCCGCAAGGTGAAGTGAGGGAAGGTCTGGCAAGGGTTTCGCCTCGTTTGCTTGGACCAAAAAGAGGAATGGCTGATTGGTGTGTGCCCCCCCAAAGCTATCGGTTTGGATCCATTAGATGCAATTGCGATCGAGTTGGTCGACTATTGGCGGAGACACTTAGTACACGAAGATGAAGCCGGGTGCCTCGCCGAGGTCCAGCGCGCCACTACCCCACATTCCCAGGTGGCCGATTGCCCACGATGCCGGAAAACCACGCTCACGGTCCCGGACGGCAATCGAGAATGAGGTTCCGGTTTGGAGGGAGGTCCTTGGCGCCGGTGCCTTGACCCCGGGCCCAACTGTGGTGCGGGAAGCTCCGAGCCCCGGGGAAGAGGTCCGGCGCCCGGGACCTGGAGGGGGAGCAGGCAAGTCGTAACGCGACGAGTGGCTTCGAGGGGCAAAGTGCCTGCAGGTAAACCAGTAGTAGCGGCCTTGGCCGTGGACGTAGACTAAATCCAGGCACGACTCACAATCGTCCCAGAGAAGAAGAGGATCAGAGAATGGCCGCAAGCGAGCACTACACCATCATCTCGGCAGACACCCACGCAGGGGCAAACCATGAGACGTATCGGACGTACTTGGACCCCAAGTACCTTGAGGATTTTGACGCCTGGCGTGGAAAGTACAAGAACCCGTGGAAGGACCTTCGCGACACCGATCTTCGCGTCAGGAACTGGGACGATGACCGGCGTGATGCCGACCAGTTCGCGGACGGCGTCGTTGGCGAAGTCGTCTTTCCGAACACGGTGCCGCCGTTCTATCCGGGCTTCGTCCTCTTCGCTGGACCGCCCAAGCCTGAGGAGTACGACCACCGGCGTGCCGGAATCAAGGCGCACAATCGTTGGCTCGCCGATTTTTGCGGGAGCAAGCCAATCCAGCGTGCCGGGATCGGCCAGTTCTTCCTCAATGACATCGACGATGCAATCGAGGATGTCACCTGGATCAAGGAGCACGGTCTCCGGGGAGGAGTGCTCCTCCCGACGGTGGCCCCAGATGTGAAATGGGTGAAGCCCCTCTATCACCCCGACTATGACTCGCTGTGGGCCTGCCTCCAAGACCTCGACATTCCCATCAATCTGCACTCGGGTACGGGATCCCCCAACTATGGCCGGTTCAATTCGGTTCCAATGATCATGATCAGCGAAGTCGGCTTCTATGGCATGCGGCCCTTCGTGCACATGCTCCTGTCGGGAGTCTTCGAGAGGTTCCCTCGACTGAAGTTCGTGATGACCGAGGGTTCGACAGCAGCCATCCCACCACTCCTCGAGAATCTGGACAAGGTCATCACCAGCGTGAGGAAGGGTGAGATCGGAGAGCTCAAGTACACCGAGGAGCAGTCTCTCCCGCGCTCGGCCACTGAGTACTTCGCCCAGAACTGCTGGGTTGGCTCCAGTTTTCCGGGGATCGCCGATGCGGCAGCCAGAAAGGTGATGCCCGCCGACCGATACATGTGGGGTAGTGACTACCCTCACGACGAGGGAACCAACCCCTACACCCGTGAGCATCTCCGGCAGATCTTTGCCGAGGTGGGCGAGGACGAGTTGCGCATCATCCTCGCCGGCAACGCTGCGAAGCTCTACGACTTCGACCTCGATGCTTTGGCGCCGCTAGCCGAGAAGTACGGCCCGACGGTCGCAGAGATTGCTGAGCCGCTTGGCTCGCTTCCGGATAGCCCCAACAGCGCCCTCCTCAAAGGGGCTGGGATGGCTGTGCTCTGATTGTCCAGCCCAGAGCCACAGTCTCTGGGGTGGCGAAACGAGCGTTTGTTTGGGTTCAAATTCTGATGGGATCAATCGATGGTGATCCTTTTGTGGGGAGCTGCGGCCCAGCGGAATTCTTCCCGGCGAAGTGAGGTGCGGGTTCAGTTGCGACGAGCCCTCCCTCCGCTTTGCGAGCTAGGGGCTGCTCCCTCCGGCCATCTGGAGGTTGGAGCGATGATCAGGTCCGACTGGTCCTGCAAGGTTCGGTACGCTGGATCCACCCGTCTGCCAGCCCTATTATCCGGGACCGGAGAAACGAGTGTCGATGGCTGTAGATGCCCGGGTCACCAGGTCCCGTGCGAAGCTCCGCAACGCCCTGCTGGCATTGGCCGGCGACCGCAAGCTCGAGTCGATCACGGTCGCCGATATATGCAAGCGCGCCGACGTGAGTTATCCGACCTTCTTCCGCCACTACGCGGGCAAGGCCGAGCTCTGGCATGACATCACCGACGCACTGACCACTGAACTCCAGGCGCGCATAGCGCCGCTCGTCGACGATCCGGACACCATGAAGGTGTCCCGAGAGTTCTGCGCCTTCGTGGAGGCCAACCGCGAGGCACTGGGCGTCATCCTCTCGCAGGGCGACGAGCGTCAGGAACTGATCAACCGCTCGGCGGCGCTGGCGACAAAGTCGCGGCGGCGGCAGTATGACCTGCCCGGCGATCTGGCCATCGTCCATGCAACCAATGCCACGACCGGCATCGTTGCCTGGTGGCTGGATCACTATGACTCTGTCTCCACCGAGCAGATCACCGAGGTCATCGACTTGCTCGTCAACCAGCCGTTGAAACTGGCCGCCCGTAGGAGGTGATCGCCTGCGCCGGATGCTCAGCGCTCCGGTCCGGCAGCCGACCGTTGACGAGGAGCTTATTTCCCTTTACGATCCATTGTGTGTCATAACGGGGGTCCGGGCGGATCACACAACGGGGGTAACGGATGAGTTCTCTGGCAGCAATCCCAAAGGCGTATCGCGACGATTCCGTCGGGTACGCCAAGGGTTGGTATTACGTGGCGGACGCCGAGGAGGTGACGGCCGGAGAGATGCTGCCGGTCAGCTACCTCGACCAACAACTAATCGTCTTTCGGGACCGCAATGGCAAGGCGCAGGTGGCCAATGCCTTCTGTCCCCACCTCGGGGCCCACTTGGCCAGCGCAGATGGTTGCATCCAAGACGGCGAGATCGTCTGCCCCTTCCACAAGTGGCGCTTCGACACCACTGACGGGGTCTGCACCACGATCCCGTATGCGAGCACCATTCCGAAGCGCGCTGCCCTGACCACCTACCCGGCCATCGAGATGGGCGGCATGATCCTCATGTGGTGGCATCCTCTGGGCGGGGAGCCCGAAACGCATCCCTACGACGGGATTGCCGCCCACTCGGACAAGACGTGGATCAAGCATTCAGTGCAGACCTACGAGACGCAGGTGCCTGTCCGCGACCTGCATGAGAACGCCTTTGATACGGCCCACATCCAGCAGCTGCACGGGGCCGAGGACCTCCCGGAAATCACCAGCGTCGAACGGCGTGACTTCGGTCTCGAGGTCAACTACTCGGGAAATGCGGGGAAAGAGGGCACGGTTCTGACCTTTTCCCAGTTCAATTTCAGCGGCATGAGCATGGTCACGCACATCGTGCTGGGCGTGGGCTTCGGCTTCATCCAGTACAGCACGCTGACGCCCATCGACCGAGAGAACTCGATGCTGCGCAACCACATGTACATCATGGACACAGGATCACCGGAGCAGAACGAGACGGTGGGCTCAGCCTTCGCAGATCGCGTCCGAATCGAGATCAAGAAGGACCTCGAGGTCCTGAATTACAAGAAGCATCTCGATCGGCCGCTCCTCTGCAACGGTGATGGCCCGATCATGAAGTGGCGCAAGTACGCCAAAGAGCTCGTCACCTCCTGATCCGTCGACGATCGAAGTCGCCGGTGTCGTATCGGACGGTGATGGTCCGCTGGTTCAAGCCATGAACGGCGTGGAAGCACGATAAAAGGGGGAAGCACCAATGGAGTACCGATTCTTGATCAAGGGTGGCACCGTCGTCGACGGATCTGGGGCCCCGGCCAAGCGCGCCGACGTGCGGATTGCCGACGGGATGATCGTCGAAGTCGCGGAGAACCTCGAACCGGTCGAACGCGAGCGGGTGGTCGACGCATCGGGCTGTTATGTCACTCCCGGCTTCATCGAGACGCACAACCACTACGACGCCCCGATGTGGTGGATGCCCAACCTGGAGCCGATGTCCGGCTACGGCATCACGACGTCGGTCAACGGCAACTGCGGGTTCTCGGCGGCACCCATCTCCGCCGATCCCGAGGCAAAGATGGAGATGGTCAAGATCTTCTCCTTCTTTGAGGACATCCCCCAGAAGCCGTTCGTGGAGGAGCTCCCCTGGGACTGGAGCACCTGGTCGGAGTACCGCCGCTCCATGGAGGAGCACCTCCGCCTCACGGTCAACTTCGCCTCCTATGTCGGACACATCGCCATCCGGCTGGCGGTGATGGGCATGGAGGCCCGCGAGCGCGCCGCCACTGCCGAGGAGATCGCCGGGATGTGCGATCTGCTTCGGGACGCACTCGATGCGGGCGCCATCGGGCTCTCCAGCAACCTGCTCGACTACGACGGTCAGGGCCGGCCCGTGCCGAGCCTGCTCGCCGACGACGCCGAGTTCGAGGCGCTGCTGGGTGTGCTGGCGGAGTATCCCGGCAAGACCCTGGAGATCATCGTGGGCGTGTTCCTGCGGATGACGGCCGTGGAGGACATGGAGCGGGTCGAGCGCCTTTGCAAGCCCTACGACGTGCGGGTCATGTGGGCGGGCATACCCACCATCAACTTCCAGATGCCGAAGCTCGGCGTGCTCTGGGACATGCACAAGCGCTACGGGGAAGAAGGCCTCGACTTCTACACCGCCTTCCACCACGTCCCCCCGACGACGGCCATCAACTTCTACAGCTCGCTGGTCTTCGGCCAGTCGAACAATCTCGTGTGGCACGAGATCATCGAGGCGCCCGACGACGAGGCCAAGACGGCATTGCTGACCAGCGACGAGTGGCGAGCCCGCGCCCGGGATTCGTGGGAGCAGATGTACCCACAGTCTCTCCTGCGATTGCCGGAGCGGGTACATCTCCAAGAGTCCCAGTCGGGCTCTGGCCCCATCGGCGTCACCCTGGCCGACTACATAGCCGGACGCAAGGACAATCCTCACCCCTCCGACGCACTGGCCGACTGGCTCCTCGACAACGGCTTCGACTCGACCCTGATGAGTCACATGGTCAACGATTCCGAGGAGCTCATGACGGGCCTGCTGAAGGACCCGAGGGCCATCGGGAATATCTCGGACTCCGGTGCCCACGGCCAGATGCTGTGCGGTATCGGCGATCACATCAACCTGCTCACCGAGTACGCACGGGACAAGGGCCTCCTCACCATCGAAGAGGCCGTCCACAATCTCACCGGGAAGCTGGCCGACTTCTTCGGCTTCAACGATCGGGGGAAGATCGAGGTGGGCAAGGCGGCGGACATCGTCGTGTTCAACCTGGACGAGATCGAGCGGCGACCTACCGAACGGGTCTTCGACGTGCCCGACGGCAAGGGTGCTCGCACCTGGCGCTACACCCGTCCTCCGGCACCCATGCGGCTGACCCTGGTCAATGGTGTGCCCACCTTCGATCGTGACCGCTTCGACGGGACGTACCCGGGGAAGTTCATCTCGACCACGCGGGCGCCCTCCAGGTCGGCTGCAGCTTCCATCTAGCCGACGACCGCTCCGACCAATCAGTTTCGGCAGTGGTCAACTGGTGAACAGCCCGGCATATCTCGTGTCCCATGTCACCGATGCCCGGTCAGACGAACTGCATCTACGCCGACTCGGTGACTACTGCTCCTAAGGCTCGGGATGTGAGCATCAATCACCAGGACCTGTCAGCTGCAGCCGGTCTGTCACGGCCGCCGTATCGACGTCGAGTGCCCGCGCGCGTCCAGCTTCTAGCCCCCGTCCACGGGGAGGGAGGTGGCGCACCCAACACTGGCTGTAGGCGTGAATCCAACGACAGGTCTTGCTCGCAGTCGGCGCACCGCTGGAACAAGACGGGGCTGTCGCCGGCGCCGAATGTCCGGATCATGAGTTTCACGTGACTGGAGCCGCACTCCGAACAACGGCTATCGGTTTCAAGCACCATCATCAGATCCTCCGCAATAAGGACGTCCAACAGGCTCTCAGCACCTACCGGACGAATGAACTCCTTCTCCATGACAACATGGCTGATCGGTTGAGAGCAGGGTCAGAAGTCCCTTTGCGACGGCCACGGCGAGCACAGTTCACTTTCCAGTGGCGTTGATCAGGACGGCGGCTCCGTTGACGCGATCGTGGGCTAGATCTGCCAGGGCGACGTCGGCCTGCTCAAGTCCATAGGGCACGGTCGAGACTCGCAGATGGATTCGAGCTGCGGTTGCGAGGAATTCGTTGCCATCACCGCGGGTATTGGCGGTCACGCTACAGAGTGTGCGCTCCTCGAACAGGTCCCGTTCGTAGTTGAGCGGGGGAATGTCGGTCAGATGGATGCCGGCGATGGCCAGAACGCCGCCCCGGTCGAGGGCGCGTAACGCAGCAGGCACCAGCGTGCCGACCGGCGCGAAAAGGATGGCGGAATCGAGTGGCTCCGGTGGTGGGTCGTCCTCACCGCCGACGCTGGCTGCTCCGAGGTCCATTGCCAGTTCACGGGCTTCGGGGGAGCGAGTCATCACGTGGACCCGGGCCCCTTCAGCCATGGCGATCTGTGCCGTGAGGTGGGCTGAACCACCGAACCCATAGATCCCGAGGACGCCGCCGGGTGGCAACTGGGACCGGCGCAGGGCGCGGAAGCCGATGATCCCCGCACACAGCAGTGGCGCGGCCTCCTCATCGTCGAACGATTCAGGGATCTCGTAGGCGAAACTCTCATCGACCACCACGTACGAGGCGTAGCCCCCGTCGAGATCCCAGCCGGTGAATCGAGGATCGGTGCAAAGGTTCTCCCGCCCGGCCACACAGAATCGACAGGCTCCACAGGATCGAGCTAACCAAGGAACCCCAACTCGGTCTCCTTCCTTGAACCGGGTGCACCCGACGCCGATTTGATCGACGACACCGACCACCTCGTGTCCCGGGGTGACGTGGGGGTGCTTTGGCGGAAGGTCCCCCTCGGCCAGATGGAGGTCGGTTCGACACACGCCGCATGCGCGGACATGGACGCGTACCTGTCCGGCATGCGGTAGCGGAACCGGACGCTCGACAAGTCGCAAGGGATGGGTATCGATGGGGCCCGGTGTCTCGACGACCCAAGCTTGCATGCTCTCCACAGTTCTCCTAGTCCCCGCCAGTTTCAACGAAGGCCTCCCAAGCGCCTGTTACGCCGTCATCGTTATCGGCGTCCCCATGGAGATCCACCCGGTCGGGAATGAGACCTTCCGAATCCGGGATCTGAACGAGGGGCCTTGGGCATGGAGCGTCCGGCGCGGGGTCTGTGGAAGTTACCCCACCGTCACTGACCAGCTTGGTGGGAGTCCCTTCGGAGAACCAGCGTCGCTCATGCACTTGGAAGGGGTCGATGTACCAACCCTCCTCGCCCGAACCTACCGTGCCCCTCGTGATAGGCACGATACGCGTGGTGCTGCTGAACTCCCTCATGGGCACCTCAACCTCGAGGATCCCATCGATGTAGGTCGCCCGGACGTTGTCCGCATCCGCACCGGATGGAAGCCGAATGCTGCGGGAGAACTCACCCTCCCGCAGGTCGGTCTCTGGCACCCAGACGTCGCCCTGCCCGGCCCGGATGTGCAGGATGTCGGAGTTGATCGAGACTGATATGTCGCGATCCGGCCGGAGACCGGGCACATCTGCTGCGATCATCAACTTCTTGTCGTCACGAAACTCCTCAGCCATTTCCTCGCTCCTTATGTTCGTTGCTTGGCCCATCGCTCTTCGAGTGGTCACCAGAGTGTCGGAGCGTCGAAGTCGTATCAGTCATCGGAAGGACCACCACCAACTGGAGCGTTGGTCACCATCATCCCAGGGTCGCTGGTCGTACCGGCGGCACTGAGTCGGGGTGAGTGGATGCGCTTCCGGAACACCCAGAAATTCCAAGCCTGATAGGCGAGGACGACCGGAAAGAACAGAACGGCCACGACAGTCATCACCTTCAGGGTGTACGAAGGACTAGCCGTGTTGGCCACGGTGAGGCTATAAGCGGCGCTTGTGGTGGACACCATGACATGGGGATAGAGGTCGAAGAAGATCGACCCGACCGTCGAGGCGATGGCCAGGCAGGCCGAGGTGAACGCCCATCCCTCTTGTTTGACCACGGCGAGCCATGCCGCGGCGAAGGCGGCCATGACCGCCACTGCGTCCAAAGGGTTGGGCACGAATCCCTTTCCAAGCCCTAGGTGGCTCCACGTGACGAAGATCCATACCAGTACTGCGGTCACCCAACCGATTTGTCCTGACAGGTGACTGATGCGGTCATGGAACTCTCCGGTGGTCTTGAGGGTCAGATAGGTGGACCCGAGAAACAGGCACACCGCGGTTAGGGTCACGCCCGTGAACAGACCGAATGGGACCAGCAGGCCGAAAAAGCTCCCGGTGTAGTTGTGGGCCCTGTCTATCGGGAGCCCATGGAGCAGGTCGCCCAGCGCTGTCCCGAGCAGTAGTGGGATCAGAGCACTTCCAATGGTGAGGGACCACCGCCAGAATGACCTCCAACGAGGATCGTCAATCTTTCGCTGAAACTCGAATGACACCCCCCGGAGGATGAGGGCCAAGAGGACCACAACCAGGGCCAGGTAGAACGTCGAGAACATGGTGGCATACCACCCGGGGAAGGCGGCGAAGATGGCCGCACCCCCCACGATGAGCCACACCTCGTTCCCGTCCCAGAATGGTCCAATGGAGTTGACGGCGATTCGGCGCTCGATGTCGGTCTTTCCGACGAATGAATGAAGCATGCCCACCCCGAAGTCGAAACCCTCGAGAACGAAAAATCCGACCCAGAACAAGGCCACGATCAGAAACCACAGATTGCTGAGATGCATGTCGCTATCTCCTAGTAGACGAGGGCGGGAAGACGGTCGTCCTCGCCCTGATCGGATGGGTGCTCGCCGGACTGATGCTCCCCTTCGTCATGATCGGTCTCCGAATCGGGTGCCAAGTGCTTCCTCCCGTAGTGGACCATGAGGTAGCCGTCGGCAATCCCCAAGGCGATGTACAGCAACACGAAGGCAACCAGGCTGATCCAGATGTCGGTGGAGGTGACGGAGGGGGACGCGGCGTTGGCCGTCTTCATCAGCCCTTGGACGATCCACGGTTGGCGCCCACTTTCGGTCAACATCCACCCTGCCGTGTTCATCAAGAAGGGAGCTGCCACCACCCAGGGGGCGATGCGCAGGAACCACTTGGCCCGCTCCAGCTTGTGGCGGCGCAATAACCAGACTCCCCATAGGGAGAATGCCGTCACCAGGGCGGCCAAGTAGGCCATCACCCGCATGGACCAGTACTGGATGAACACATTGGGGATGTAGTTCCCGGGCCCGTACTTTTTCACATCCTCAGCCTGAAGCTGGTTGAGGCCCTTTACCTCGCCGTTCAGATGGTTGGTGGCCAGTACCGACAGCAGTCCGGGGATTGAAAAGATCTGGGTGGGCGACTGATCGTTGTTGCCACCCCCGATTTGGAAGGCGGAGAACGAGCAATGGGACTGGCAGGTATTCCACTGGGCCTCGGCGGCAGCGATCTTCATTGGCTGATAGGTCCCTTCGATCACCCCGAGCTCGCTCCCGACGAACAGTGTCAGCACGATGGTGGGTAGTAGGACGATCAGTGCGATGACCGCGGTGCGTCGGAACGCCTCCACCTCCCGTTGGCGCCGGATCTGCCAGGCTGACACGGCCAGCATGACCAGTGCGCCGGTGACCAGTGACGCCAGCAGGACGTGCACGTAGCCCCACAGGAAGACCGGGTTGGTGAAAAGTGCCCAGATGTCAGTGAGCACTGGCTGATGCTGGGCATTCAGCACGTAGCCAACCGGGTGTTGCATCCATGAGTTGGCCGCCATGATGAAGGCGGCCGAGAGCATGGTGGCGCCGGCCACCAGCCAGATGCAGGCCAAGTGAATCTTCTTCGGCAGGCGGTCCCAGCCGAAGATCCATAGGCCGAGGAAAGTCGATTCGAGGAAGAAAGCGAGCAGTCCTTCCATGGCGAGCGGCCCACCGAAGATGTTGCCGACCACCCTCGAATAGACAGACCAGTTCATGCCGAACTGAAACTCCTGGACCAGGCCCGTGACCACGCCGACAGCCACGTTGATGAGTAACAAGGTTCCAAAGAAGCGAGTGAGTCGTCGATAGACAGGGTTGTTATTGCGATACCAGCTGGTCTGCAAAAGCGCCACCAGAAAGGCCAGACCAATGGTCACCGGAATAAACAAGAAGTGGTAGATGCTCGTGGTGGCGAACTGCCATCTGGCCAGATCAGTGGTCATTTCGTCGTACTCCTGTAGTCGTGTCCAGTGGTCAGTTCTGCTCGTTCCAGCCCGGGGAGGTGGGTCTCCACGTCGCCGGAGTCTGCATATCTCTCGGTCCTCATCTCCTCCCACCAGAGGTCCGAATACCGTCCGTCCGCAGCCAGCAGTTCGTCATGATTGCCCTGTTCGACGACCTTCCCGTCGTCCATCATGAGGATCTGGTCAACTGCCTCAAGGCCGGTCAGCCGGTGGGTGATGAGGATGAGTGAGCGGTCGCGGGTGGCGCGAAGCAGGTCCGTGGTCAGGGCATCCGCGGCCAATGGATCGAGGTGCTCGGTCGGCTCATCGAGCACGAGTATGGGGAAGTCGGCGAGGAGAGCCCGGGCGATGCCGATCCGCTGACGTTGCCCTCCGGACAGTCGGGCGCCATTCCGCCCGACGTCGGTGTCAAGCCCCGCGGGGAGGTCGGCAAGCCACTCCGACAGACCAACCCGTCCGAGTGCGACCCGGAGGTCGTTGTCATTGGCCTGACGTCGTCCGATCCGTAGGTTCTCGGCGATGGTCGTGTCGAAGAGATAGGCCTCCTGGCCCACCATGCCGATCACTGTCCGTAGCTCGTCGCCGTAGTAGCCGTCGATGGGGCGACCGTTGAGCTCGACTGAACCGGCCCGGGCGGGGAGGAAGTGAAGCAGGACCGCCGCCATGGTCGACTTCCCGGCCCCACTGGGTCCGACCACGGCAAGGCGGCGACCAGACGGGAGCGAGAGGTCGATACCGCGGACGGCGGAGGACTCATTTCCTTGATAGCCGGCCCATAGGGATCGGACCTCGAGGTCGAAGGGTGCCTCAGGCAGGGGCTCGGGACGCTCCGGCTCCGAGACCGGAGATGGCGTGTCCAGGATGGCGAACACCCGCCCGGCAGCCTGCCGGGCCCGCTCGAGTGCCTGAGTGGCGACTGGCAGCCCCACCACCAGTTCGAAGGCGGCCAGTGGAATCAGAGTGATGACCGCCAGCTCGGGGCCACCCAGGCGGCCGGAGACGACGGCGGCGACTCCCACCGTCAGGCATCCCCAGCAGGCCAGACCGGCCAGTAGCGTGTTGAGTGCGAGTCCGATGCCGGCGGTGTTGGCCGAACGAGTGGCGATCTCCGTTAGTGCAGCATCGTCCGAGCGGACTGCGTCCACCTGCGACCGGACGGCGCCAAATGCCAAAAGCTCTGCGGCACCGTCCATGAGGTCGACCACTGATATCGCCAGTCTGCCCCGGCAGTCGGCGAACTGCCGTTCGCGGCGACGCGTCAGCACCCCGGTCAACCACGGGACCAAGGTGGCGGACGAGAGGAGCGCCGCGGCCAGGATCAGCCCCGCTGCGGGCAGGATCCACCACATGACAGCTACGGTGGCGGAACCGGCGACCACGGCGATGGCGAACGGTGGGATCACGCGGATGATCAGGTCCTGCAGCGAGTCGACATCTTGTACAACCCTGGCCAACAGGTCCCCGCTCCGGAACGCCGACAGGCCCGAGGGCGCCAGCTGCTCGAGGCGCTCATAGACCGTCACCCGGAGGTCAGCGATGAGTCGGAAGGCGGCGTCGTGACCGGTAAGTCGCTCACCGTAACGGAACAAGCCCCGGGAGAGCCCGAAGAATTGGACGCCGACGATGGCCAGCCCGAGCGCCGCCTCGCTCGGGTGCTGTGCCGCCCGTGAGATCAGCCAGGCGGCTGTGCCCATGAGGCCAATAGTTGCTGCCACCGCTCCGGCTCCCAGGAGTGAGGTGAGCACGATTCCTCGGATGGCCGGACGGGTGAGGGCCATTGTCCGGCCCACCGGAGCCAGCCCTGTATCCGTGGTGTCGGCCAACGTCCGGGGCGAAGATTGCCTCATGAGCGAGCCGCCACCGCAGGGGCCAGTTGGATCACCCGGTCGGCCAGGGCCAGCAACGACGGCCGGTGGGCAGCCATGATCACGGTCCGCCCCTCCATGAGCCGGCGAACAGCGGCCAGGACACCCTCCTCGGTCTCCCCGTCGAGATTGGCGGTGGGCTCGTCCAGGAGGAGCAGAGGCACGTCGCGCACGAAGGCTCGGGCGAGAGCTACCCGCTGGCGCTCCCCGGTCGAGAGGCCGGAACCTCCCTCGCCCAGGCGGGTGGCGAGACCGTCAGGCAGCCTCGCCACCACCGGGGCCAGACCGGCATCGGCGATAGCCGCCTCCACCTGTTCATCCGATGCGTCGGGTCGACCCAGCCGGACGTTGTCGCCGATCGTTTGCGCGAAGAGGTGGGTCCGTTGCGGAACCCAGGCGATTGCCTGGCGCCAGGCGTCGGGGTCCAGCGTGGCCAGATCGATCCCTCCGATGTGGATCTGTCCCTCGGCTATTGGCACGAGACCGAGCAGGGCGCCGAGCAGCGTGGACTTGCCCGCCCCACTGGGTCCGGCGATGGCCACCACCTCTCCGGGCTCGATGGAGGCAGACAGGCTGTGTAACGCGGGGAGTACCCGACTCGGGTAGTTCACCTCGAGGTCTGAGATCGAGATGCGCACCGATGAGGGATCGGGAATATCGGTCCTCGTGCCGCGAGCCGTGAGCGGACGTTCGAGCACCTCGAACACCCCCGCTGCTGCCTGCATTCCCTCTGCGCTGGCGTGATAGCTGGTCCCGAGGAGCCGCAACGGAAGATATGCCTCAGGGGCCACGATGAGTACGAAGAGCGCCGAGGCCAGAGTGAGGTGGCCATCCAAGAGGCGGAGGCCGACGGCCACGGCCACCAGCGCCACGGAGAGAGTCGCCAACAGCTCCAGAATGAGTGCGGACAGAAACGCGACCCGGAGCGTAGCCATCGTCGCCTCTCGGTAGCGGTTGGTGATGTCACGGATGGTCTCCGCCTGAGCCTTGGCCCGACCGAAGACCTTGAGTGTCGGCAGACCCGAGACCACGTCGAGGAAGTGGCCGGCAAGTCGATGGAGCACGCTGGCCTGTCGGTCCATCCGCTCCTTGGTCGATGCCCCTACTAATGCCATGAACACAGGGATCAGGGGCACGGTCATGGCGATGATCAATGCCGAGATCCAATCGATGCCAACCACGACGAGGAGCACGGTCACCGGCACGATCACGGCAAGGAACACCTGGGGGAGATAGCGGGCGAAGTAGTCGTCGAGGGCATCGACACCGCTGGTGGCCAACACTGCGAGTTTGCCCGGCTCCTCGGAGTCGAGTCCGGCGGGCCCGAGGAGGGCCACCCGCTCGACGAGCTCGGTGCGCAGTTCGGACTTGGCGGCGGCAGAGGCCCGGTTCGCGGTGCGCTCGGTCTGCCATCCGAGGGCGGCCCTGGCCATCACCAACACGAGGAGTAGGACGAGGGGCGTTCGCAGCGCACCTAGGCCGTGGTGATGGATGAAGGCACCGGAGATGACGGTGGCCAATAGCCATGCCTGGCCGATGATCAACAGAGCGGTCAATGCCCCGTACGCCACGGAGGCCACCAGGAAGCGCCGGGTGGCTCGCGTGTAACGGAGCAGCCTGGGGTCGAGTGGTCCCGACCGGCGGCTCGTTGGAGCCTCGGGCCGGGCCGGTTTCGAACGGGATATGCCTGGTGCGGCGTGAGGACAGGCTGGCAATGCGGTCAACCGGCGTCTTTGCATCGCTCGAGGAACTCGAGGATGGTGGCGTGCTTCTTGGTATCGAGGAGCATGAGGTCGATCACCAGGACCCAAAGCGTGGTGTCGGCAAACGGGCGAAGCCGTTTCTTGAGGTCAGCAAGCGCCCGGTAGTCCGCTTGCTCAGCCTTCCGCAGCCGCCTGGTCTGCTCTAGGAGCGGACCGCTGATGGCACTCGGAAGGCCGGGAACAGTCTCTACCGGGGGGCGTTCTGCTGTCCCCCAGGCCATGGCATTGCTGAGCTGGGCGAGAAGCCGGTGGTGTCGGTGCTCGTCCTCGAGGATCAGATTGACCAGATACCGGACGCTGGCATCCGTCGACTCGGCGGCCAGCGACTCGTAGGTGGCAAGGAGCGCGCCTTCCTCGGCGCCATGCCGCACGATGAGCTCAACCAACTCCCGCATGTCGGAGCTAGCCCCGGTGGCTCGCAGGCCCCCAACTGCCGTCTCGAACGCATGGCTGATGTCACCAGCTCCGGCGACTGCTTCGCCATCGCCCTCGTGGGCCATCAGACCCTTAGTGTTTGCCTCCATGCCGCACTCCTCGTCGAAGGGAACCCTCCTGTCATGGTGCTCAGCGAGCGCAAATGCCACTAGGGCCGAAGGTCACACCGTGCGCGATCGGATTGGTGATGGCTGAACTGACCTTCGACACCAAGGGCCGGACGTCGACGAAGATCATTCGGCCCCGGACCTCGTCGAGGAGCGCCGATATGCTGTAGAGCTAGGTTCGTCACTGCTGGGTGAGCCTGCTCGCCGGTAAGCGATGCTCATCGAGGCGACTGGTTTCAGTCGCCTCGAGCTTCTCGGCGGGCGGGTGCGCCGGACTCCGGCCATCTACAGCAGTGCTGGCGAGGCAGGTCGTGGTATCGGGCCGATCGCGGGAGGCCACCTGACACTTGGGCTCAACGGATTGTTGTGACAAAAGGCCCTGTGGCCGACATGACGAGCACTTCACGATGGGCTTAGGGCGCCAGATCGGCTGCGCCGATCTAGAGAGATCCGTGGAGGTTGGGACCAAGATGCCGTTCTTTTTGTTCGTACTGGGACTGGCCAGTTTTCTTGCCGTGGTCTGTCGCATCGCCTCCGCTACGTCGAGCATTCCTTCCGGAAGCCCAAACTTCCTCCGTCGACGGGTTGTCTGGTCGACGATCCCGGACGCCGTGCCATCAGAATGGGTCGATGCCTATGGGAGCGGCGCCGACTGACCCACCCCCACAAAGTCGGGACCAAGTGGTGCCAATATCGACCAGCGTGCCTTCGTTCGGGCGGTACCTGGGTTCAGGTATCAGCTGCTGCCGTGCTCGAAGTGCTGTATCGACGCATCCGAACCCGGGAAGAAGATGGTCTCATGGCCATTGTCCCCCCATCGCACCTGATAGGGAGGACTTCCGTCGCTGTTCCTCACCTGCAAAATCTCGGCATCCCGGTCCGGCTCGCCGTAGCGATGGCCGTGGACCACGATCCTGTCTCCGACACGCGCGTGCATGGGCTCCTCCTGTGTTGATCCTTCATTCATGGTCCGACAAGGCAAAGTGATTCGGTAGAGCCGAAGGTCCTGAACCGGGCAGGCATCGAGACCACCAGGTGATCGACAACGCCAACGGGATCGTCCCTGAACACATGGGACCTCGGACCCTTCACTTGTGACCTGGCACGGACAAGCGGTGAGCCCGTACCGCTCCTGGCCGGCGATCGCCATGTCAATCGGGCCGCTGCAAGCTGCTTCGTCGGTGGGCTGGATTGGAGCCATCGAGGAGCGGGTTGTCGGCAGCGTCTCCTCTAGCAGCGAATCAGCAGATCTAGTCGCTAGCGTCTCCGATGCCGGGGTTGGATCCGATGGGAAACAGGCGACCGGTCACGACCGCAGCATCTATGCAGATCCACCGAAGATCCTGTGGGTTGCCAGACCACGGAGATGGCGAGTGTGCAATGGGGATGTTCGATTCTTCTTTCACCTCGGTGGCGATGCCTTGGACCAAGACGCTCCAATGAGCGTGAGTCCCAGGGTCTTCGGCATCAGCTTGGAAAGCGACAACAGCTCCGAGAATGGCGGAATCGAGCTTCGTTCCTCGAATGGTCCGCACGAGCAGCGACTTATCAGCAAGGACGAAATGAAGCGGAAGGACGACGGGCAGAGCGGCAATACTTAGACCCACGCGGCCAACGGAAACGCGGCGGAGGAACTCGAAACAAGCCTCGCGGTCCAATGTGACGGGTGTGTCGCGCGGTGTAGCTATCACGTGTTCGACTGTGACAGCACCGGAAAAGGACGAACAGGGTCGAAGGTCCCAAATGCTGTCACCGGGTACCCGCTCAGCTCACCCTCCGATGTCGCCTTCGCGGCCGCTGGGGGGATGGATCCGAGGCTGGCAGCTGGTCGGCATCGGTTCCACGAGGGGGGTTGTGCATCGTTGGAGCCGACTTGTCGGGTTCGGCACATGGTGCGCACAGTCGGCCACCAGCCACGAGACGAGTAACTGTCCTTCGACCGCAACGCTCGCACCTACGTCCGACGAATACCTGCACAGGTCCCGGTGGCCCGAGTGATGCATGCTCTTCCAGGAGCTGCTGTACGTCATCGCGCAGCAGGAAGGCACCGTCGTCGCCACGGTAGATGAGATCGCAGGCCGTCAGCTCGTGGATGAGTGGGGCGAGGCGATCGAGTGACATCGAGCTGCTCCGTGCCCAGGTCGTGTCTTCGGGTGGGGTGATGATGCCCGTCTGAGCGATCACATCGCTTTCGTGCATAGTCCCTTCCTGCGCGTCCACCGACCTCGGCCTGTGAACAGGCTCTGTGCCTGTGCGATGGGTGTACTCGGGCCTGGTCCCGAGGACCGGGCCCAGGCGCCCCGTCATCACTCCGTGCCGTGCATGACAAGCACCGGGCAATGAGCATGCGTTGCGCAGTGTTCGCTGACCGACCCGATGAGGATCCCTAGGACCTCGGAGTGACCGCGACTTCCCACCACCAGGAGGTCCGCACCTATCGAGGCTTTGACCAGCAGTTCTGTGGCCGGTCCTTGGATCACCACTGGGTCGACGACGACGTCCGGGAAGGCCCGGCCCACCGGCTCGAGTGCTTCGGTCAACGCCTGGCCAGCATCTGCTCGAGGATCGAGGCCGTCAGGGACCACGAGCCCCCATCCGTAGCTCTGCATCCACTCCCACACCATGACGGCCTCCAGCTTGGCCCCAGTGAGTTGCGCCTGGCTCCCGGCCCACAAGAGAGCATCATTGGACGACTTGGAGCCGTCGACCCCAACCACAATGCGCGGCCTATCGTGTTCGATGGTTCCAGCCGAACCCGGAGTGTCCGATTCGCGGACCACGACGATTGGGCACTTGGCACCGTGGAGACACCTCCTGCTGACCGATCCGAGCAGCAACCCGGCGAATCCTCCCATTCCCCGACTGCCCACGACGAGGAGGTGTGCGCCGTCGCTCTCCTCGATCAGCACCCCACTGGGTGAACCCAGGTATTGAGCGTGCGAGATCACAAGGTCTGGGTCAATGGCCAAGGCATCGCTGCCTGCCTCGGAGAGAACCTGGTCCATGAGGCGTTGTGCCTCGCGGTTGTCGACGTACTGGCGGTTCGGACCGATCGCGGTCACGATCCTGAGCCCCACCTTGGTTCGCGAGGCCTGGGCTGCTGCCCAGGCCAGCGCTGCCTTCCCGTCGGGTGAACCATCCACACCCACCACAATGTGAGGCGACGATGGGACTGCAGGCCCTCCCAGTAGTTCATTGCTGCTCATTTGGCTCTCCTTTGCGTTCCGGCACTGGCGATCGTAGAACTGTGTGAAACAATCGGACTGACACCCGGCAGGTCCGGCGACGATGAACGATTCGCGAGCTCGATGACCGTTCCGCGAGATCCGGCGAGCAACTCGACAGCGTCTTCTAGGCGACCGATGTACGCGCGTCCGCCCGTGGCCTCGACGAACCGGCACGCTGCTTCCACCTTGGGTCCCATGGAACCGTCGGGAAGGCCAAGGGACCGGGCCATCGCCGGGTCCGCCGACCGCAAGGGGGCGGCCGATGGGGTACCGAACCCGGTCTCCACGCAGGAAACGTCGGTGAGTAGGAGCAGGGCATCGGCCTGCAGGGCTCTGGCCAAGAGCGCGGCAGTCAGGTCCTTGTCGACGACTGCCTCGACACCCCGAAGGAGTCCTTCCGCGGTTCGGGTGACTGGGATGCCCCCCCCTCCGGCGCAGATAACGAGGGCTCCGTTGGCCAGGACCATCCTGATCGTCGACAGCTCGACCATGGAAATGGGCTCGGGTGAGGGGACTACCCTCCTCCACGCGTCGCCGTCCCGACGGACCTTCCATCCGTGGAGGCCGGCGAGGCGGTTGGCTTCGTCCTTCGTATACGTCGACCCCACGAACTTGGTCGGACAATCGAAGGCGGGGTCGGCCGGATCCACCAGGGTCTGGCAGATGAGACTTACGACCTCCTGGCCGGGCAAGGCGTTCTCAAATGCTTGGAGGAGGAAATAGCCGATCATCCCCTGGGTCTGCGCATCGAGAACGTCGAAGGGATAGGGATGGGGGAGGGACGGGTCGGTTGAACTCTCGAGGGCGAGCAGACCCACCTGCGGACCGTTGCCATGGGTGATGACGAGATCGTGGTCACGGGCCAGCGGCACTAACGCATCGACGGCAGCAAGAACATGCTTCTCCTGGATTTCGGAGAGCGGTGGCTCGCCTCGCTCCAGCAGTGCATTGCCACCGAGGGCAATAACCAGCAGCACTTAACGCCCGACAGTGGCGACCATGGCCGCCTTGATGGTGTGGAGCCGGTTCTCCGCCTGATCGAAGACGATCGAGCGGTCGGACTCGAACACTTCCTCGGTCACTTCCAGGGCAGTGAGGCCCCACTTTTCGAAGATCTGACGCCCTACCTCGGTGTCAGTGTTGTGTAGGGCTGGGAGACAGTGCATGAACTTCACCTCTGGGTTGCCGGAGGCATCCATGACCTCGGTAGTGACCTGGTATGGAAGTAGCTGCTTGATCCTCTTGTCCCATTCAGAGGTCGGCTCACCCATCGAGAGCCACACATCGGTATAGACGAAATCGGCATTCACTACGCAGGACTGCACGTTCTCGCTGATCAGGATCCGACCGCCGGAACGGCCTGCGAAGCCACGGGCCATCTCCTGGACCTCCGAAGCGGGCCACAGGTGCTCAGGCGCACCGATACGGACGTCCATTCCAAGCAGCGAGGCAGTGACCAGCAGCGAATGGGCGGTGTTGTTTCGTGCGTCACCGAGGTAGCAAAGTGCCACCTGTTCGAGTGGCTTGCGAGTGTGGTCTCGAATGGTCAGGACATCGGCGAGCATCTGGGTTGGATGCCACTGGTCGGTGAGCCCGTTCCAAACTGGGACACCCGCATACCGGCCCAGGTCTTCGGCCGAATCCTGGGAGAACCCTCGGAACTCGATGCCGTCGAACATCCGTCCCAACACACGGGCCGTGTCCTTCATCGACTCCTCGTGCCCGATGTGGGAGCCCTCGGGGCCGAAGTACGTGACGGACGCACCCTGCTCGTGGGCGCCGACCTCGAAGGCGGAGCGCGTCCGAGTGGACGCCTTCTCGAAGATGAGTGCGATGTTCAAGCCGGTCATCCGCTGCTGCTCTCTCCCCGTCCGTCGGTCGGTCCGCAGCGTTTCCGCCAACTCCACGAGGTACAGGAACTCGCTCCGGGTGAAGTCGGCTTCCTTGAGCAGGTTCCGGCCGTGTAGGTCGATCATGGTGACTCCTTGTGTATGGGGAGGACTACGCCGGGTCCCGTTCAATCGGACAGGTCATGCACCGGGGGCCTCCCCGCCCCCTGCCGAGCTCGTTGCCGGCGATAGTGACCACTTCGATGCCGTGCTTGCGCAGCATGGTGTTCGTGGCGACGTTCCGCTCGTAGCCCATGACCACGCCGGGGGAGACGGCCAGGTAGTTAGTTCCGTCGTCCCACTGCTCCCGTTCGGCCGCCCTGATGTCCTCATCGGTGGTGAGAACGGTGATCTCATCTACCGCGAGGATCTCGGCCAGCGTTTCCCAAAGGTTGTGATTGCGGGAGATCGAGAGACCATCGGCCTCGGCGTCTTCGGTGATGGTCCAGCTCCGAAGTCGGCGGTCGAAATACGGATAGAGAACGAAGGTGGCCTTATCCACCATCGACATCACCGTGTCCAGGTGCATGAAGGCGTGGCTGTGGGGTAGCTCGATCGCCACCACCGTATTGGCCTGGCCGCTGGCGAACAGATTGCGGGCCAGGGCCTCGACGGCCATGGGAGTTGTGCGCTCGCCCATACCGATGAGCACGGCACCGTTGCCGATTACGTGGACGTCGCCTCCCTCCAAGGTCGCAGGCTGATAGTCACGGTCCTCATCCCCGTAGAGATTGACGAAGTCCTCTGCGACGAACAGGGGGTGAAATCGGTAGATGGCGCGAGTGTGTAGTGACTCGCGTCTGCGGGCGGGCATGGCCATCGGGTTGACCGTGACTCCCCCATAGATCCAACACGAGTTGTCCCGCTGAAAAAGGTGGTTGGGAAGGGGGGGGAGGATGAAGTCGTCGGCCTTCAGCATCTCCCACCGGAGACTGTGCACTCTGAGGGGTTGGAGATCCGCCTTGAGAACGCCCCCCACCAGGTACTCGGCCAGCGTGGTTCCGTCGACATCGTCGAAGAGGCGCCGGACCGGCTCGACGAGCGTTGGTCCGAAGGCCTGCGATGTGCAGAGGCGGTCGAGGACGAACTGGCGACCATTCGGCAAGTCGAGTGTTTCGGCGAGTAGGCGGCCGTAGAGGTATACCTCGACCCCTTTGTCCCGGAGGGCCTCGGCGAAAGCGTCGTGCTCCTCTTTGGCCTTCTTTGCCCACATGACGTCATCAAAGAGCAGCGCCCCGATGTTCTCCGGGGTCAGTCTGGTGAGTTCTAGGCCGGGTCGGTGGACGATGGCCTGGCGGAGTTGGCCGACTTCGGATGCGACGGAGAACGTCATACCTTCACCTCAGTTGCTCGTGTGTTCGAAAGGACGGGAGATGCGCCCGAGGAGTCGTCATTGCCGTTGACCGCCACGCTGGTGACGACGCCAATGTCGTCAGGCAGGTCCTCGGGCTCGGCGCTCTCACCCAGTCGCTGCCGGCGGGCGTTCAAGAAGGCGTAGAGCACAAGTCCGGCCAGTATGACGACCAGCGCCTGGTAGACGACCTGATAGCCCGAGGCGAAAGTCACCCACATGGAGAAGAGCACGCTCGCTCCCGCAACCGAAAGGTCGCGGGCCAATAACCAGCCGTTGACCCTGCGACGACGGGACACCAGGTAGGTCAACTGGGCGATGGCAGACATGAAGTAGGGGATGGCCACCGTGACCACGGTCAGGTCCACCAGGTAGGTGAAGACGGTTAGACCAGAGGTTGTGGTGTACCGCCAAAGCATGAGCAGTGACGGCAGGGCAGTCCCGATGAGGATCCCGAACCAGGCGGTGCCCTTGCGGTCGGTCCAAGCGAATGGCCTCGGGAACATGTCGTCCTGGGCCATTGCCCTGGAGGTCTCGGTGACGATCAGGGTCCAGCCGTTCAGCGCCCCGATGCCCGAGACCACGGCGATGGCGGCGATGAACTTTCCGGCCCAGGCCTGGTGAGGGAAGATCGATTGGAAGGCGTTGACGAAGGGTGCCCCCGTGTTGACCAGCGTGTGGTGGGCCACAAGACCCATGACGACCGCGGTGACCAGCACGTACAGAATGGCGCTGAGAGCGGTGCCGAGAAGTGAGGCCCGGCTGACGTTCACCCGCGGGTTCTTCACCCGCTTGGCCGTCATCGCCGCGGCCTCAACCCCGATGAAGGAGAAGAGGGCTACACCAGCGGCAATGCCGATCCCAGAGTAGAGACTGCCACCCGACGCATTGAAGGCCCCGAAATGACCGCTTTGGACGAAGAACCAGCCGACGACCCCGACAAATAGGAGGGGCAGGAACTTCAGCACCACNNGTTCTGGAACCAGGCCATCTGGCGAATGCCCACTAGGTTGATGATGGCCGGTACCCATAGGCCGACCATGGCGATGAGCCAGTTCTCGATGCCGCTGATGTGGGCCCAGCCGAACAGGGCGTCCACGTAAAACACCCACGACGACACGATGGCGGCGTTGCCGGCCCAGGACTGGACCCAGTAGCACCAGCCGACCAGATAGCCGGCGAAGTCGCCGAACTCGTGGCGGCTGTAGGCGTAGAGCCCACCATCGCTGTTGGGCACCCTCCTCGTGAGCTGGCCGAAGAGCGTGGCCAGCAGCATGGCCCCGACGGCAATGACGCCGAGAACGATGATGCCCATGGTGCCCGCTCCGGCCAATACCGCCGGCATTGTGAATACCCCGGTGCCCACAATGCTTCCGATGACCAAACCGGTGGCCGACGTAAGTCCGAGGGCATGGGCCTTGGATTGATTGCGGGGTGACAGCTGGTCGTTGGAGGAGGCGCGCTCGGGGCCTGTCGGTTGCCCCGGAGTGGGCCTGTCGGTCGTGAGAGACATCAAACTCCCTTCCGCCAGAGCCGAGGCGGCCCTGCGCTCACTTACCAGGTGAACGATAAGGAAGGGCAACTCTCGCCAATAGGGGAAAAGGTCCCAACCTGTCAAGGTCGAGGCGCACTACTGAACCAGGGGAACCAGCCAGACCAGCGTCGTGCCGCCTCCGTCCGGGGAATGGACCTCCATGGTGCCATGACATTTTTCCGCCCGCCGCCGGAGATTGCCCAGTCCGAGACCGGCTGAACGAGGTCCCGAGGGGGGAATACCCACGCCGTTGTCCACTACCTGCAGTCGGCACTCTCCGTTGCTGGCGATGAGTGAGAGTGACGCTTTGCTGGCATGGGCGTGGCGACCAACGTTGGTCAGCGCCTCCCGGATGGTGGACAGAAGGTGCTCGGCGACGATGCTCGACACCGTCGTGTCGATCGGGCCATCGAAAGTGACGCTGACGTCGAATCCCACCACCGGGGAGAGCTCATGTGCCAGTGCGAGCACCTGTGCCCGCAGTCCCACGTCTAGGCTGTCTTGGCCGAGTTCGAAGATGGTGGTTCGAACTCGGCGGATGGTGTCGTCGATGTCCTGGATCGCCTGCTGCAGGCGTTCCGACACCCCCACTCCACGAAGGCCCCCGACCATGCTCTGCAGAGACAGGCCAACGGCGAAAAGTCGCTGGATCACCGTGTCATGGAGATCGCGGGCGAGTCGGTCCCGCTCCTCATAGATGACTACTTCTTGGACCCGAGCGTGGAGGCGGGCATTTTCGATGGCTATGCCGGCCGTCACTGCCAAGGCGCCGACGAGGGCTTCATCGTCGGCGGTGAACTCCGACCAACCGATCTTGTCGGTGAGGTAGAGGTTGCCGTAGGTCTCATCTCTGGCGATGATGGGCACGCCGAGAAAGGAATGCATCGGGGGGTGATCTGAGGGCATGCCGGAGCTGTCCGGATGATCCCCGAGCCGGACCAGCCGGATCGGGCGGGGATCACTGATCAAGAGCCCGAGGACGCCTTTGCCGGTTGGTCGCTGGCCGATGCGTCGCTCTTCATCTTCAGAGAGGCCGACTGTGATGAACTCGCTCAGTCCGGTGCGGTCCTCGTTCACTACCCCTAAGGCCCCGAATCGGGCATTGGTCAGTGACTTCGCTTCCTCCACGATGTGGCGGAGCAGGATAGGCAAGTCAAGGTCGGCCTCGAGAAGCAGGCTGGCCTCAAGGATGCGCCGCAGCTTCGCTGGATCGTCGATCGCGTGGTATGGCAACCTGGGCTCCCGCCTGGAGAAGCACTAGTCTTTGTTCGCCGTCTCAGCCCGAACATTAGTGCAGCGCTGGATCCCTTACAATGGTCAAATTGGTTTACGGCGGCGGAGAGTCCGTGCAAGTGCCGATCACGAGGCTGCAGGCTGGAGTTGGATGCATGGCCCTACGACTATTTTTGCTCGACGATCATGAAATCGTCCGGGCCGGATTGAGGGCGCTGTTCGAGTCCTCCGACGAGTTCATTGTCGTGGGCGAGGCGGCGACAACGGGGGAGGCCTACGAACGGATCCCTCCGACGCGACCCGATGTGGCCATCCTTGACGTCCGCCTGCCCGACGGGAGCGGGATCGAGGTGTGCCGGGAGATCCGGTCATCGATGCCGGAAGTCGCCTGTGTGATGCTCACCTCGTACGCCGACGACGAGGCTCTTTTCGCTGCCGTCCTGGCTGGCGCTTCCGGCTACATCCTGAAGCAGGTGGGTTCATCGAACTTGTTGGAGGACGTCCGACGAGTGGGAGCCGGCCAATCGCTGCTCGACCCCTCACTGCTGGAGAGGACAAGACACCGGTTCGCTGGCGATGCTGAAGGCGATCCCCTGTTGGCCAGTCTCACGCCACAGGAAAGGAAAATCCTCGACCTCATCGCCGAGGGCCAAACCAACCGACAGATCGCCGCCGCCATGTACCTCGCCGAAAAAACGGTGAAGAACTACGTCTCGAATCTCCTCGCCAAGTTGGGAATGGACCGTCGGACTCAAGCCGCGGCCTATGCGACCAGAGCGGCAGAGCGTGCGGCTCAGAAGCGCCGTTCCGATCTGACGGGGACGTGAATCACTGGTGCTCGCTGCTGCCACGTCGGAGGGCATCCGCCCCCGCGTCGTAGGCGGCGCGTAGATCCCGGAGGAGTTGGTCCAAGCCGAGCCGGATTGCGCCAAGGTTGGCGTCGGCGTCCGATCGGGTGTCGGAGAGCCGGGACCGAGCGGCAAGGTAGGCATTTTGGGTGCTGGCCAACTGACTGCGTACCTGGTCTCGAATGTCCAGGTCTGCGAGGTCAAGTTTGACGAGTAGCTCATCGGTCTTGGCCCGCCATTCATCTAGAAGGACTCCGACGCGCTCAATGGCGCTCAGCTCATCCTCACGCTGGTCCGATTGATCGACAGTTGGGCGATTGGACGTCGTATCAGACATTGGGCGCTCCTTCTCGTTTACCTATGACTCAGGCTGCCGGTCTGCGCACCGTGGCGCTAGGGCCGAACGTCCCATCTGGACTGGATGGGTACCGGTCACGGCCCCCGGTCAGATTCGTGACGTGACCTTCGGCCCTAGTGAAGGGGAGCCCCAAAGCGTCAAATGGGTGGTGACGCAGAGTTACTTCACAGGATCTGGGAGGTCGCAATGGAGGTTTCAAACATGGCCCGGTCTCACGACGGCGAGATCCAGCCTGGTGCTGTCCGATCAGCGAATGTCGCTATCAGTCCGTTCGCGGTGGAAGAGGTCGCTTTCACCAGGCGCGAGCTTGAGATGTTTCGGACCAACGACGTGATGATCGTCACCTGCCGGTGAGGGCTTTCTAATGAATGCGGGAGTGACGGTGAAGACAGGTCAGGCAGGACATGTGAACCAAGGGAGCGGAACCGTTGTTGTTGGAGTAGACGGCTCCTTCCAAGCGAGATCGGCGCTCAAATGGGCAGCGGATGAGGCGGGCCGTCGTGGATCGACGCTGAGGATCTTGTGCGCGGAAATTGCCGATCCCGCCCATCTTCCTCCCTGGTTCGATCCGAAGACATCTGATGTCACGGGCTGCCAAGCGATTGTCGATGACGCTGAGGGGTTGGTAGCAACAGGCCATCCTTCGGTTTTTGCCACGGCCGAGGTCATGGACTGGCCGGCAGCCGTCGCTCTCACGGAAGCGAGTGGGGCGGCAGACCTGCTGGTTGTCGGATCGCGGGGGTCGGGCCCATTCCAGGAACTCTTGCTTGGTTCGGTGAGCGACCAGTGCATTCAGTACGCCCACTGCCCCGTGGTGGTTGTCCACACCGATGCGGACGGTCCACCGCTGCTGGGAGCGCCTCCTCGGATAGTGGTCGGTGTCGATGGTTCACTTGCCTCTACCCGGTCACTTCGATGGGCACTGGAGGAGGCACAGCTACGTGCCGCGTCAGTCAGCGGGGTGTTCGCTTGGGAGTATCCCCCTGTTCCCGAACTCGTGGAGCCCATTCAAGGATACGAGGTGGTCGCTTTGGATGTCGTCGATGCGGCGATCGAATATGCGGAGCGGTTCGCACCTCAGGTTCCATTCGTAGCGTCGGCTCGCCTCGGTGACCCAGTTACCGTGTTGCTTGGAGAGTCTCGTGATGCCGATCTCCTTGTCATGGGTGCGTCCGGTCACGGATCCTTCAGAAATAGCCTGCTCGGTTCGGTCGCCCATCAGTGTGTGCGGCACGCCAACAGCGATGTGGTGGTGGTGCGCAGTAAGGAAGGGGTCCGGTCGGGTTTTTTCCTACGCGAATTCGAGGTGAGCAGATGAGTGCGGCCGGCGACCTTGGTCGGCGCGCCAAGGAGCGGCGCTGCTCGCTCGGCCTCAGCCGTGAGGATCTTGCTCTGCGAGCGGGAATGAGTCCAACCTTCGTCAAGTATCTGGAGACCTCCTCTGCTCCCGAGCTCTCCCACGAGTCGCTCTGGAGGTTGGCGGCTGCCCTTGAGTTCAGGGTGGAGGACCTCACAGGTGGCGGCATGGATGAGCCTCCTGGAGGGGCGCGTCCATCGCAGAGGCCGATCGTTGAAGCAATGGACCCGTCGGAGTGTCTCGCGATCATCGAGAGCGGAGGAATTGGACGCATTGTCTTCAGCGAGGAGCGGGGTCCCGTCGCCCTACCGGTGAACTTCAGGATCATTGGTGAACACGTCGCATTCCTCACAGGGCAGACGACGTCGTTCGTGACCCAACGCGGCGGCGACGAGGTCTCCTTTGAGGTGGACCGCATCGACAACGCACTGACCGAGGGATGGAGCGTGCTCCTCACCGGTCCCTGTCAGGTCTCGACTGACCCTCTGGAAGTCGATGAAGCTCGTCTCCGGGGGGTCGCTCCATGGGCTGGGGGAGTCCACGACGCCTTAGTGACCATCTCGCCACGTGTGATCTCTGGACGCCGAATACGAAGACGGTCGGGGGCCGACGAGGGAGATACACGAGACGATGGTTGATGAGAGGTCGTCCCACCCGGACGGTGTCAACGAACGAGCGAACTCCGGGGCCGAAGTCAAGATTCGTCCGATACGGCCGGACGATGCCGAGTCCTTGGTTCAGTTCCATGGACACCTATCCGCCCTGTCGGTCTACCGTCGCTACTTCTCCCCACACCCTCTGCTGACTGCCGCAGAGGTCCAGCACCTGACCCATGTCGACTATGACGCTCGACTGGCCTTGGTTGCCGAATGTGACGGACAGCTCATTGCGGTAGGCCGCTACGAGCGGCTGCCGGGAACTACCGAAGCCGAAGTGGCGTTCGTGGTCGCGGACGAGTTCCAGCACCTTGGGATAGGCACTCTTCTGCTCGAGCACCTGGCGGAGGCAGCTCTTCAGCACGGCGTAGCCACGTTTGTTGCCGACACTCTGGCTGACAACCACGGCATGATTGATGTCTTTTTGAAGTCTGGCTTTGCCGTGACTACGTCAAGGCAGGATGGGACGGTCTCGGTCAGGTTCCCAATAGAGCCGGACGAGCACTATGTCCAAACCCGCCACCGACGGCATCACGGAAAAATGGAAACGGTGGATGGACCATGCTGATCGTGTGTGGTCCAGGTGAGGGACGGGGGCATGTCGACAACGGCCACCCGGAGCACCCGACGCGGATAGCCGCAGCGATGGAAGGTATCGAGGACCTCCACCTCGGCTCCGACGTAACGATGGTGCCGCCGGTTCCTGCAACCCAGACCGAGTTGCTTCGGGTTCACGACCTCGGCTACCTGGAGGAACTGGCCGCCTTTTGTCGCTCAGGTGGCGGCGAACTGGACCAAGACACCTACGCGACCAGCCAGTCGTGGACGGTGGCCATCACTGCGGCCGGCGCCGGGTTGACGGCCATCGAGGCATTGCGAAAGCGTGGCGAAGGTGTCGCCTTTGTCCCCACCCGACCGCCAGGCCATCACGCCCTCCCTGATCGAGCAATGGGCTTCTGTCTTGTCAACAACATTGCCGTCTCCGCCGCAGCGCTTGTCGCAGTTGGCGAGCGCGTTCTCATCGTCGATTGGGACGTCCACCATGGGAACGGGACCCAAGCCATCTTCTGGGACGACCCTCGAGTCCTCTATGTATCCCTCCATCAGGCGCCACTCTTCCCCGGAACGGGTCGACCGGCAGAGATCGGCGGCAGAGCTGGTCTGGACCGGACGGTGAACATCCCATTGCCGGCCAAGGCCACAGGGGATGTGGTGCGTCACGGGTTCGAGTCAGTTGCCGTTCCGGTCATCGAGGAGTTCAAGCCCACCTGGGTTCTTGTGTCGGCCGGATTCGACGCCCATCGGAGCGATCCTCTGGCCGACCTAGCCCTTTCGAGCGGTGACTTCGCCGACCTCGCCCAACTGGTGAGCGCCTGCGCGCCGCGTTCCGGCCGACTCGTACTCTTCCTCGAGGGCGGCTATGACCTGTCTGCGTTGCGCATGTCGGTGGCCACCACGGTGGGGGCGTTGCTCGGCTGCACCTACCGTCCGGAGGCGTCGACCTCGGGAGGTCCTGGGTTGGAGCTGGTGGAGCGCACCAGAGTCGAGCGCATCGAGAGCCTTCGTCGTTCGATGATCGACGCCCGCAATCAGGCATCGGACTCATGGCTGTGATCGGAACCATTGCCGTGGGTTTCGACGGCTCCGTGAGCAGCGACGGCGCGCTCGGGTGGGCGATTGACCTGGCCATGCAAACGGGCGCGTCCCTCGTCGTAGTTCATGCCCTGGGACTGCTGGGACACAGTGGCGACCCGACGGACGCCTTTGTCCTTGAAGAATCAATGCTGCAGCTGGTCCAAGAACACCAATTCCCTGTCTCCAGAATCCGATGGTGTCCGATGGAAGGTGATCCGTGCACTGTGCTGCTTGGCGCCGCCGAGGCCCCTCTGTGCGCTGACCTCGTCGTGGTCGGCTCGCGAGGACGGGGCATGCACGCCGGGATGCTGCTCGGGAGTACGAGTGCGGAACTTGTACAGCATTCACGCATTCCCATTCTCATTGTCCCTGACAATGGGCAGGATCCCGGACTCGGATAGCGGCGACCGACTTCGCACCGTGTGGACCGTGTGGCCCTGTGACCCTAGGCGACTACGGAGTAGCTACTCAGGGGTGGGGTCCGCCAGCTCCACCATTCGCCACACCCATGATGATCCCTGAGGAGGATGCAGTGAAGGCACCCGTTGTGCACGGGCCTGGCAGTCCGACATCCATACAGCCCACGGGGAGTGGTCGATCCAGCCGACTCCGCCGTTCATGCCTGGACACGAAAGCGTGGGAATCGTCGAGGGCCTGGGGCCTGGAGTGCGCCATGAGGAAATGGGCGGCGATTCCTTGGCTTGGCTACGCGTACGGTGCCTGCGAGTGCAGGCATCTTGATCTTCGAAGCGAATCTGCAGGGCATCACGGTCACCGGCTCGATCGTCGGGACACGCATCGCCCTCGTTGAGACGTTCCAGATGCAGGCCGAAGGACGCAAACAGGTGGTTCGAGAGAGCCGCCATCTCGAGAATGTCAATCAGTCGTTCGCTCCGATCGAGAAAGGGGATGTAGATGGTCACCTCGTCTTCGACTTCCTCTAGCGCCGGCGCCGGAGCCAGGAGATTGACCGAAGAGGTACCGAATCGTCGACGCTGGGGGACTCTCGCCGTCCTGTGTGTGACCCTGTTACTCATCAGCATGGACAACACGGTGCTGAATGTGGCACTTCCTTCAATTGTGAGGAGTCTCGGAGCCAGCTCCAGCCAGCTGCAGTGGATGGTCGACGCCTATGCGGTGGTGTTTGCCGGACTGTTGCTCACCCTGGGGGCTCTTGGAGACAGGATTGGGCGGAAATGGGTATTTATGTGCGGTCTAGCTGTGTTCGGGGGTGGATCCGCCGCGGCCGCGATGTCCCAGAGCCCGGATGGCCTGACGTTGGCACGCGCAGTCATGGGAGTGGGCGCCGCGGCATTGATGCCATCGACACTGTCGATACTCACCAACGTGTTCACCGGCGATGCCGACCGAGCCAGAGCGATCGGTATCTGGTCCGGATCAACCGGGCTGGGCGTGGCAGCTGGACCGATCCTGGGCGGGTTTCTGCTGGCTCACTTCTGGTGGGGATCGGTCTTCTTAATAAACGTCCCGATTGCCGTCCTGGGTCTCGTGGCGGCAGTTTGGCTTATCCCGAATTCCCGAACAGCGAACGCCTCACCCCCGGACCCGGTGGGGTCGGTTCTCTCCATGGTCGGACTTGGGCTCCTCTTGTGGGGCATCATCGAAGCTCCGTCTCGAGGGTGGTCCTCGACTGCGATCATGAGCGCACTCTGTGGGGCGGTCGGAATCATCGCCGTATTTGTTCTGTGGGAGCACCACTGCGACCACCCCATGCTGCCCACACGCTTCTTCGCCAACCGTCGCTACAGTGCGGCAATCGGTGCACTGGCCCTGGTGCTCTTCGCCCTGATGGGCATGTTCTTCCTGATGACCCAGTATCTGCAGTTTGTCCTTGGCTTCAGCGCTCTCCAAGCTGGGGTCCGCATCGCTCCGGTGGCGCTGGCATTGCTCGTGCTGGCTCCTCTTTCAGTGGTCATTGCGCGTCGTATCGGAACCAAGGCGGTGGTTGTTCCAGGCATGCTGGCTATTGCTCTGGGACTCGGCCTGCTATCCGGTACGACAGTCAATGACGGCTATGGACGGTGCATCATCCCGTTCCTGTTGGTTGGCGTGGGCGTGGCACTCGCCCTAGCCCCCTGCACGGAATCGGTGATGGGATCTCTTCCACGGGAGGAAGCTGGTGTCGGCTCTGCAACGAACGACACAGCAATGCAGGTTGGTGGTGCACTTGGGGTGGGGGTGCTCGGTACCGCACTCGATCTCCGCTATCAACATCTCCTCGAGCCGGCATTGGCCCATGCCGGTATTCCGGGCGCAGTGCAGATTGTGATTCGGAGCTCCATCGGGGGCGCGTTGGCTGTAGCGCAACGGGCTCCTCACGGAGAAGGAGTTCTACTCGCCCTCACCGCCAGACGGGCATTCATTTCGGGCATGGATCTTGCGTTGGTGGTCGCCACGATCGTGGTAACACTTGCAGCCGTAGTGGTGGCGTGCTTCTTGCCCAACCAGGCGAAGCGTGTAAGCCCAGCAATGGAGCCACTGTCCGACCCTGCCGACTCCAACCTCTCGGCTGCACCGTCCCCACCGGAAGCGCGGCCACCTCTTTGCCAGTCGGGACCATCATCCTCCGTGCCTATGTGGGTTCCGAGAGGGCGACAGCGAAGTGCTGGCCGAATGGAACCGGACTAAGAGCTATCGAATCGGGCACGAGCAGAGAGGCGACAGTTCGGGGCTCCCTGATCGGATAAGAGGCCGCCGAACGTCCCGAAGCGGACAGGACGGTCGGCATCGGATTGGGACCTTTGCCTCTAGGCCCTATTTTCCCTTCTTGGCATCATCGAGGCAGTGATCAACGCGTGCTGTCGAGTTGGCGGTACCTTGCGCCTTGGAGTGTCAGATGATTGTCAGTCCCGGCGACGCCGCCTGGATGCTGGTTGCGACGGCACTGGTGTTCTTCATGATGCCTGGGTTGGCCCTTTTCTACGGGGGGCTCGTCGGTGAGAAGAATGTGATCTCGACCATGGCGCAGTCGTTCGTGGCCATCGGAATCGTGTCCGTACTTTGGATCGTGATCGGATATTCCTTGGCCTTCGAGCCTGACCATAGCGGGGTTATTGGTGGATTTCAGAACTTCATGCTCCACGGAGTTGGCGGCAAGCCGACCGCCTATGCACCGCACATCCCGGCACTTCTATTCATGGCATTCCAGCTCATGTTCGCGGTGATCACGCCCGCCCTTATTGCCGGAGCCTTCGTAGAGCGAATGCACTTCCGTGGCTACCTCCTTTTTATCGGACTCTGGTCGATTTCCGTCTATTGCCCCTTCGCTCACTGGGTCTGGGAAGGAGGGTTTCTCGGCGCCGGTGGTCTTCATGCCATCGACTTTGCCGGCGGTTCGGTGGTGCACGAACTCGCCGGGGCCTCATGTAAAGGACTCCGGACGATGGATCCACCATCGAGCGGCCGTCCCGAGGTTGCATAAGCATCCCGGCTGGCTTGGGTGATGGCGAACATAGGCCTCTGAGGGAAGGGACCTTCCTTTCGCCTCGTAGAGCTGATTGCCATCTTCGGCCTGGCCACGGATGACCCGGATGAGGGAAGTGGCTCGGTCCATGAGGCCGGGGCCGTTTACAGCACATGAGTGGGAGCCGCCGTCAGGCGGCCACCTTGGGACCGTGGCGAGATGGTGCTGACCAACCTGAGTCTGCCGGACAGGCAAACGAGACAGGAGGTTGGACATGCATGAACGCCGGATCATCGGCTTGGACTTGGGCATCGCCAGTGAGCACACGGCACGGATTCTGACTGGCGACGGCACCCTGGTGGCCAAACGAAGAGCCGTTCCCACCGTCGAGAGTTTGGAGAGACTCGAACAGGTTGCCTTGGACGGCGCTCCATCAGGCACGGCCATCGAGGTGGTGATGGAGCCGACCGGCCCGGCCTGGCTCCCCATCGCCGTCTTCTTCAGTTCTCGAGGGCACCAGGTCTTCCGGGTCTCTTCGGCGAAGGCGTCGGACCTCCGGAAATTCCTCTCCCACCATGCCAAGTCCAACGGCATCGACGCTGACACTCTGGCTCGACTGGCCATCATCGATCGACGGAATCTCCTTCCCTTGGAGCTGCGCTCGGCCGACGAGGCGGCACTCGATCGCAGGGTGCGGGCGTGCGATCGACTCACTCGCCAGGCCGCTGAGCACAAGGTGAGGATCAAGGACCTGATCCCCCAGCTCTATCCGATGACGCCGCTCACCGGCAATCTCGGGGCGGCCGATCTCGCCGTTCTCGAGCGGTGGGCCGACCCCCGTGACCTGGCGAAAGCAGGCAGGGCCCGTCTCGGAAAGGTCATCGCCACCGCCTCCCGAGGACAGCAGAAGGCACCCCGCGTGGCTGAGTGGCTGGATGCCGCCACCCAGTCCATCGAGCTCTATGGCGACCATCCCGCTGTTGCCTTCGCCGAACTCGCCGCCGAAGTGAGGACCGAGGTCCGGCTCCTCCAGGCCATCCAAGCCGAACTCGCCCAACACGAAGGGGCGAGGGAGGTGAGCTATCGATCCGTCGACCCCGAGGAGCTGGCACGCAGCCTCCCCGGCATCAAGGAGACCAGCGGGCCGGTGCTCGTCGCCACCATGGGTCGGGCACAACGGTTCCCGACGGCCGCCCACTTCCGATCCTTCACCGGCCTCGCTCCGAAGCCATCGGAGACCGGCAACACCGATCGGAAGGGCCAACCCATGTCGAAGGCCGGCAGCTCGATGCTGCGCACCATGCTCGTCCGAGCAGCCGACACGGCAAGGAAGCAGGATCCACAACTGGCTCGGATCTACTACGTCCAGATGGCCGAGCGGGGCAAGACTCACCTCGGAGCCACCTGCGTGGTGGCCGCTCACCTGGCCGGGCGGGCCTGGCAGGTGATGCACCGAGAGAGCCCTTATGTCCTACGTGACATCGACGGCACTCGGTTACCGAAGAAGAGGCAAAGGCCATCATCTCGGACCGCTACAACGTCAACGAACTGATCCGCCAACGACGCAGGAGCAACAAAGGGGGGAAGGTCCCTCAAAAAGTCCTCACGGGACAGTTGAAGTCACACGCCAAGGGCGCGGACAGAACGAGGCGACCTTCCCCGCCCACTACTTCAGCCTCGCCGGGGGTTTCAGTCAAACGGCCTGCTTGACGCCGAAGCTTCTATAGGGAATCAGCTCTGGCCGCTGTGCTCCACATAGGGCGTCGCCGAGTACTCGATCGTCCCCACAACGTTCCCCTCGTGCTTCTGGGTGCGGGAATTCTGTGGTTCGGATGGTTCGGATTCAATGCCGGAAGTGCGGGAAGCGCAGGAGCGGTGGCCACCCAGGCCCTCGTCAACACGCAGATCGGTGCATGCGCCGGCATGTTGGCTTGGATGGTCGTCGAGTGGGCTCGCCGTGGGAAGCCCTCTGGAATCGGAATCGCGTCCGGTGCTGTGGCAGGTCTGGCGGCGGTCACACCGGCTTCTGGATTCGTCCCGACGTGGGCCTCTTTGGTGATCGGGGCGGCGGCCGGCCTCGCCTGCTACGCGGCGGTGCAGGCCAAAGTCCGCTTGCGCTATGACGATGCTCTAGATGTAGTCGGCGTCCACATGGTCGGCGGTGTGATCGGCGTCGTACTGACCGGCGTCTTCGCCAGCCTTGCCGTGAATGCTCTGGGTGCTGCGGGAGGATGGGATCAACTGGGTCGACAGTCGGTGTTAGCCGTCATAGCCCTCGGGTTCCCATTCGTGATGACCCTCCTCATCATGTGGATCACTGACCACACGGTCGGACTCCGCGTAGACAAAGAGGAGGAGAGGACTGGGCTCGACATGGGCGAACATGCCGAGACCGCTTACGAATGGCCGTGGAACGCCACCCCTGTCGTTGACGGCGTGGCCCCGAAGGCAAAACAGACAGCCGATAAGACGCTGGCCTAGGGGACTCGGTGGTTCTCGACGTTTCCTGGATCGACACCTCGTGTCGCCAGGCTGCGTCTTCCCTGGCTGATCCGACGTCGAGTGATCTGAGCGAGCTGTGTTGTCGTGGCGCCCGGAGGAGGCTCGGTTCTGGGATGTCGGAACGAAGAACCGAGGATCCCTGCGGTTCAGAGGCGACGCCGGCCGTCATGAGGGCCATGGGCGTAAGAACGGATCCTTGGCCTTCGGCGGTGACGATCGATACGGCCACCATGCCAACCGAGGGATCGGCCAGCAGGGCGTCGAGATTTCCCCCGGTCCCTTTCGGTGTGCCTGAGATCCAGATGCACTTCCGGGACAAAGGGAGATCGGCGATCGAGGAAGGTGAGCACAACGCCTCGCTCCCCGTTGACGTAGGTGCAGCCAGGATCGGTGTACGTGTGTCGCATCACGTCGCAGATTCCTCGTCCCGGGTCTCACTCGTTGTTCGACTCCTCTTTGGGGGCTGACGAACGGTCCCGGATGCTCGGTCGTGCGGAGGGGACAAGACCAGCGTGCAACCCCCCTCCGGGTCATTGCGGCTCAGCGCCCTTATTGTTCGACCCGGAGTCCACGCAGAGTTGAGGTGCGAGCGCATGAAGGTTGTTATCGGGAAGAGGAGGTCGACATGTCAGCGATGGCGATACGCACCAACGGACTGACGAAGGTTTTCGGTACCACAGTGGCTCTCGATCATTTGGACCTCGAGGTATCCCGTGGCGAAGTGGTGGGCTACCTCGGACCCAATGGAGCGGGAAAGACCACCACGATTCGTCTGCTGCTGGGCCTGGCCCGCCCCAGTGGCGGCCGCGCGGAGATCTTCGGGTTGGATTGCGAGCGCCAGCCGATGGAGACGCACCGGCGACTGGCGTTCGTGCCCGGAGAGCCGAAACTATGGCCATCGCTCACAGGGGCCGAGACGTTGAGTCTGCTCGGCCGGGTCCACGGCGAGACAGACGATGCCTACCGGGATGTGCTGACCGAACGGTTCGACTTCGATCCCACCAAGAGGGTTCGGGCCCACTCCAAGGGGAACCGCCAGAAACTGATACTGATCGCGGCCTTGATGGTCCGCCCCGATTTGCTTGTCCTCGACGAGCCGACAAGCGGACTCGACCCGCTGATGGAGCAAGCGTTCCGTGTCTGCATCGAAGAAGCCCGTGACCGGGGCCAGACCACCTTCTTGTCCTCACACATCATGAGCGAAGTCGAGGCGCTCTGCGACCGGGTGGCCATCCTTCGAGATGGCGCGCTCGTTGAGATGGGAACCCTGACCGAACTGCGGCATCTCAGTGCCATTACGGTCGAGATCACATTCGACGGGGCGAAGCCAGACCTGTCGAAGGTGCCCGGGGTAACTGTCATGGAGATGGCCGGGCGGCTGGTCCGGTGCCAGGTTCGTGGTCCGATCGAACCGCTTCTGAAGGAGCTGGTGGGTACCGGAGTCACCCAGTTCCTCAGCCGGGAACCTTCCCTGGAGGAGCTCTTCCTGGCCCAGTATGGCGGCGGATTGCCTGCCCAAGCTGGCCAAGATGCCGGCTGAGATCGGAATCCCAGGTCCGGCCCCGACCGCCCGTTCGCCGCGGTCGGTCATTTTCGGCACGACCGCCCATAAGGCACTTCGTTCCGGGGCCATCTGGGGCTACGTCTTCGGAATCGCCATCGCCTCGTCATCACTCAGCTACACGAAGCTCTACAGGACTGAGGTCCAGCGAGATGCCCTTGCTGCCGCCTACGGGACCAACCGGGCTACGGCCGCCATCTTCGGGCCGGCACCGCTACTCCAGACTGTGTCTGGCTTCACCATCTTCAAAATCGGGATGACCTTGACCATCCTCGGAGCGATCTGGGGCTTATTGACCAGCACCCGGCTACTTCGTGGTGAAGAGGAAGAGGGTCGATGGGAACTACTGCTCACTGGCCAGACGAGCCGCCGCCGGGCCGTCCTGCAGGCGGCGATCGGTCTGGCAGCAGGCGCCGTCACCCTCTGGGCCGTCACTGCCGCCATCGCCATTTGCACCGGATTGGATTCTGAGGTCTCGATCACGGTAGGGGCTGCGACGTACTTGGCTCTCGCTCTGGTGACTCCGGCGGTCATGTTCTTGGGCATCGGCGTCCTTACCAGCCAGTTCGCAGCCACTCGGCGTCAGGCTGCCGCCTATGCCTCGGTCTTTTTGGGCATCAGCTATGCCCTTCGGATGCTCGCCGATGCAGGAGTCGGACTCCACGGACTGATCTGGGTATCTCCACTCGGTTGGGTGGAAGAGCTCAGGCCCCTCACCGACCCCCAGCCCATCGCCCTGTTGCCGATCGCCGGACTCACCGGAGTCGTCCTGCTGGCCGCTGTGCTCTTGGCCGACCGGCGGGACGTCGGCGCCAGCATTCTGGGCGACCGGACGCCCTTGCGTTCCCACCTCCGCCTGTTGAACAGCCCGATGGGACTCGCTATCCGCCTTACTCGAGGCACGGTGATCGCCTGGTGGGTGGCGATCGCACTCTCCGGCTTCCTCTACGGCCTGATCGCCAAGTCGGCGGGTTCGACGATCTCCGGTTCGTCCGTCCATACGGTGTTCACCCGGCTTGGCTCCACTGGAACAGGCGCCGAGGCAGTCCTCGGAATCTGCTTTCTTGTCATCGCCGTGCTCGTTGCCTTCCTGGGAGCGGGGCAGCTTGCCGCTGCTCGGACCGAGGAGTCAACCGGCCGGATCGACTCTGTGCTCGCGCTACCTGTCTCTCGAGCCCAGTGGCTCGCAGGTCGACTGCTCGTCGTGGTGGCCTGCCTGGTGGCGAGCGGTCTCATCGCCGGTCTGTTCGCCTGGATGGGCGCCGCCAGCCAGCACTCGGGAATTGGAGCCGGCGTCCTTCTCGGCGCCGGTATCAACCTCGTCCCGCCGGCCATCGTGATCCTAGGCATTGGGGTTTTGGCATTCGGCGTGGCGCCGAGGAGTGCTTCGGCGGTCGTCTACGGCTATTTGGGCTGGTCGCTGCTCGTGCTGATCGTCGGAGGCGTCGGAACAGCCGACCATTGGATTCTGGACACCTCGGTGTTTCACCAGATGGCCTCGGCGCCGGCCGTCCCTCCCCGCTGGGCAGCGAACGGGATCATGGTGCTGATCGGCACAATGGCGGCCCTTGTGGGTGGCCTCGCATTCAGGCACCGGGACTTGAAAGGGGCATGACCTCTGGCTGTGGCCACGGCCATTGACTCCTCCAGAAAGAAGCTAAAGGTCTCCTGGTGGGCATGACGCATCCTCGGCATGCAGGGCTGGTGTTGTATCCCATGAAGGTGCCCTGCACCTCTCTACGTCAGGACGGAGTCAGTCCGTTGTCCCCGTCTATACACACAGTCTTTGCGGGAGGGTCGTGGGGCTGGATCTGACCTGGCCGAGCGGTTGAAGGCCCAGGCCGGCCAAGGGCTCGACGAGGAGTCCGTGAGCGAATCGGAGGCTTCCGTCAGAAGCGGCACCGACGCCATTGGTGCCGGGAGCATCGCAGTGGATGGCGTCGGAGCCGCCGTATCGAACCTGTTCACGCCCATCGACACACGATTGGCCGGTACCAGGTTGGCACGGGAGATACAGCGCCCATCCGAGGCCAGGTCCGGAGATAGCTGCAGCGGCAGTTGTGTCGTAGGTCCAGCCCTTCGACGATGCGAGCTTCGACATCATGGCGTTGAACGCAGGATCGCCGTTGTAGCCGTGTTGGGTTTGGTCCTGCCATCCCTCCGGGATAGCCGGATTGCGGGCCGGAGTTGCCGAGAGATAGACGTGGGCACCGGTCTGGGCCGCCAACGTTCCCATGGCGGTCAGGGACCTGCGGTAGGTGGCCACGATGGTCGACAGGCTGTACGCGGTTGTCGGCTTCTGTATGCATGCGTGGTCTGACACCCCGGGGTTCCCGGTGAAGGCAAGTACGACTGCTTTCGGCCGTTCAGACTCGAGGGTGGCTTTGAACGACAGATATCCACCTCCAAAGGCGCGAGCGGCGCGGTACCCCGTCCATAGATCGCAAGGGCTGGCGCCCACTCCGGCGAGGACTGTGGTGGATGTTCCGGACGGTGTGAAGCCTTTCAGGTCGGCCATCGCCGCGGCGATTAGAGAGTCTCCGACAATGAGTAGCGCCGGCCTTCCCTGGGCGCTCACATTTGCACTCCCGCAGGCAATGGTGCTCGCTCCGAGGATCAAGGCCATCAACAGACCCAGTCCGATTGAGCGTGGAGTCCCTCGTCGACGAAAACACCTTCGATCACCGAGAGAGCGCCGCCCCATTAGGCCTCTTCTGTGTCGGGCTGCTCCCCCGTATGAAGCTGGACGATCGCGCCGTCGGGATCCTCGACCTCGATAAAGCACCCGATGGTGCCTTGGGTCACCCCACTATGACCGACCCCGAGCCGATCCAACTCTTCAGCCCAAGCCGAAAGGTCGTTCGTCGTCAGCCCTAGAACATTGAACCCTCGCAACGCTGCGAGTGCGGTGGCGTCCATTCGATGTAGACCGAGGAGGACCCCGCTCGGGTGACGAAGGACCGCACCGACTGCTCGGACCTCCTCTTCCTCATAGAGGAGGATGTCGAATCCGAACGTCGATCGATACCAGTCGGAGCTGGACTCAACGTCCCTTACGGGGAGCCGGATGTGATGAACTCCAATCAACGACGGCATGTCAGAAACTCCCAGCCATTGTGGATCGCCGAGTCAACGCTACCGAGCTGAGCTTGGATGCGCCCCATCGGCTTCCACACTAATTTGCACTGTCCGGACCCCAAGCCAGGTCCGCTCTTCACCAATTTAGGGGTGACGTCCGGCCGTCGACAGGGCCGAAGGTCCCACAAGTCCAGGACGGAATCGAGCCCGAACGTGAGAGGTTTCTCGATATCGGGACGATGTCGCTGACGACGTGGCGGTTCAGCGGAAATCGAACACCAGGCGGGCGTCGACCCCCAAGGTCTCGGGCCAGGGCGAGTTTGGAGTCCACCAGGTCGACGGCGGCCACCGACGCGCCGGCGACTCGGGCGTACGGCAAAGCCAGGTATCCGAGGCCACCGACGCCGAAGATGCCGACAAGATCAGACGACCGGGCGCCGGACACCTTCATTGCTTTGTAGGTGGTGACGCCGGCGCAGGTCAGTGGTGCCGCGTCCAGAGGGTCGAGACTTTGGGGGACGTGTCCGACGGAGGCCGCCTCGGCCAGCGCCTACTCTGCGTAGGCTCCATTGACCGTGTATCCGTTCATCTGCTGGTTGGGGCAGAGGGTCTCTCGTCCCGAGGCGCAGTACTCGCAGGTGCCGCAGGCATAACCGAACCAGGGGATGGCTACTGGATCGCCCTCGGCGACTTGACGAACACCGGCGCCGAGTGATTCGACGATCCCCACGCCCTCATGGTCGGAAATGAACGGGGGGTAGGGCTTGATCGGCCAGCCCCCGTGGGCGGCGTGGATATCGGTGTGGCACAGCTCACAGGTCTCGATCTTGACAACGACCTGTCCTGGTCCTGGCTCTGGTTACGCCACCTGCTCGACGCGCAAGGGTTGATCGAAGGCGTGGACAACAGCAGTTCGCCTGGCTATTTCCCCTGGCTTGACTTGGGGCCTTGAACAGGGCCTTTTCGTGTTGCTCGGGGTTCGCTGGTAGGGAGCTCGTCGGCGCCGAACACTCGTGATCTGATGATGAAGTGCTTGTCCGTCCCGGCGGCCAGCGAGAACCCTTCCGGGTCACCCTCGCCGACGTCGAGGATGAGCTGGGTGTGCTTCCACGCTTCATACTGGCGATGGTCGATGTAGAACGGGCACCCGCCGACATGCCCCATAAGGACGTCATGGTCGCCGACGACGAACTCTCCGTCGGCGAAGCAGATCGGAAGGCTCCCATCGCAGCAGCCGCCGGACTGGAAGAACATCACCGGCCCCCGGTCCTGGACAAGGTCGACGATGGCGGCGAGCGCGGCCGGTGTGGCGATCACACCTGGTGCCACCGTCGATCTGTCCATAGCGACCGTTCCCTGGTTAGAAGAAGCCGAGCGGCTTGGTGCTGTAGCTGACCAGGAGGTTCTTGGTCTGCGAGTAGTGCTCCAGCATCATTTTGTGCGTCTCGCGCCCGATCCCGGAGACCTTGTAGCCGCCGAAAGCTGCGCCCGCCGGATAGAGGTGGTAGCAATTCGTCCACACTCGGCCGGCCTTGATCGCTTGGCCCATCCGGAAAGCTCGGTTGCCGTCTCGCGTCCACACGCCGCTGCCAAGTCCATAGAGCGAGTCGTTGGCGATCTCAAGCGCTTCTGCCTCGTCTTTGAACGTGGTTACGGCCAGGACCGGACCGAAGATCTCCTCCTGGAATACGCGCATCTTGTTGTGGCCCTTCAGGACGGTGGGCTCGAAGAAGTAGCCGTCCTTGAAGTCGTCCGCCATTTTGGCGCGATGGCCGCCGATCAACAGCTCCGCGCCCTCCTGCAGACCGATGTCGACATACGACTCGATCTTCTGAATCTGCTGCGCCGACACCTGCGGGCCAATCATGGTAGCCGTGTCGAGCGGATTACCCTGCTTGATTTTGGCTATTCGGCTCAGGCAGCGCTCCATGAACGCATCGTAAATAGACTCCTGGATCAGGGCCCGAGACGGGCACGTGCACACTTCTCCCTTGTTGAACGCGTAGAGCACCA
>PLSY01000443.1 GCA_003164275.1 Acidimicrobiaceae bacterium
TCAACGGGGTGCCCCCGATCACCGGTTGTGCGTGTGATCGCCGACTGGGACGATGAGTCCGTGACAGGTGACGATCTGGCGTCCGAGGTGTACGAGCAGTGCGAGCCGAGGCCGCTTCGTGTATCAGGGCTGAAGTCTTGGCTGCGAATGATCCTCGATGCCTGGCTGAACTCCGGTTGGCCGGAGCCGATAGTCGTCCACCAGATCAAGGATCGCCGCAACGGTCACGTGGTGTATGAGGTGAGGACGCACACTGCTATCCCTCTTCGCTCAGCGCAGGAGTCAATCGCCCGTGACATCGCATCCCTGACGGTTGATCAGTTCAGAGCCGAATATGGGATACCGGTCGATCCAAATGCAGCTCCTGCCCCAGAACACCGGAAGGGCGACCTGCAGCGGGTTCGAGATGAGATGCTCGCTCCGTCAGATCCGCACGCATGACAGTCAATCGGCCGGTACGATCGCCGGGTGCGACTCTGGCTCTGGCTAAAGCGCCTGGGTTCGGGCCTACGGGACAAGAGCATCCCCCCATCTGTTAGGGCACTGGCGGCGCTCGCAGTTCTCTTCGCCATCGTGTTGACGTGGATTGCTGTCTTGCTGATCGAGGAGTTCGCTACAGGCACCGGCCAGATAGGTCACCAGGGACTCGGCGGGCTGGCTGCTTCTGGTCTCACGGAGTTTTCGATTGTCCTCCTCTTCCTTTCGATGTACCTAGTCATTGCCGGACGGCGATTGCTGGTCCGAGGCAAAAGCGGAATGCTGATGGTGCCCCTCGTCCTCCTGGTTGCCTATGGCTTGCTCGGTGAGTCAATAGCCGTGGCCAGCGGCGGCGCAGATTCCAGCAATGCCATCGGAATGGTCGTCCTCCTACTGTTGGCCCTGCCACTGGTGATTCGGTTGCTCCCCAGTAGTCGGCGCTGGCTGCGGAGCGGCGGCGGTGACGGCCTCCTCCCATAGGGTGCCCCCGAACGATGCTCCTATGGACTGTCAATGGCCAAATGCTCCATCGGTAGGTTGTTGTAGACCTCTCGTGCGATGTAGCGCTTGAGGCATCGGATGGCCTCCTTCTTGGTTTGACCTTCCTTCGTCCGCCGGGCGATGTATTCACGGGTGCGGGGGTCCGAGACCATGCGGGTGATGACGACATGCCAGAGCGCCGAGTTGGCCTGGCGATCACCACTGCGATTGAGGCGGTGACGCTCGTGCTTCCCGCTACTGGCATCGATGGGACTCGTCCCGCACAGGTGGGCGAAGCTCGCCTCGTTCCGTAGGCGCTCAGGATTGTCTCCCGCGGCGACCAGGAGCGCCGAGGCGACATCGGTGCCGACGCCGGAGAGAGCAGCAAGTGCCGGCGCGGTCTCTTTGACCATCGGCTTCAAGATGGCATCGATCTCGGTGACCTCGGCTTCGAGCTCGATCGCTCTGCGGGCCAGCATCCGCAGGGTCAGCTTGTTGATCGATACCAGGTCCCGCTTGGTCCCCGGCCGATAGGACGCGGCCCGCTCCAGCAGCCGATAGACGTTCAAGTGTCTGAGGTCGGAGCGGACGCAGTCCGGGCTGGTCGAGATCAGGCTCCGCATCTGATTGAGGGCCTGGGTCCTCCCCTTGCGGGCAGAAGCTCGAGCGACCCGCAATACCCGCATGGCCTCGACGTTTCCGTCCCGAGTCTTGGCTTCCCCGCTGGCGTCTCCACCCTGTGCGGCCCGGGCCGCCGAGATCGCATCTTCAGGATCGGACTTCCCGTGCCGGCGTCGGCGCTGGCGGTTGGGACGGTCCACCTCCACCACTCGGACGGCCTCTCTGTGCAGATGCCGAGTGAGCCCAGCGCCGTAGGAGCCGGTGCCTTCCACACCCAGCAGCTCGACGGTCCCGAAGCTCCGCAACCAGGTCAGGAGCTTGTCGTAGCCGACCGGGGTGGTCTCGAACGACTCGACTCCGAGGAGCGCTCCCCGTTCGTCCAGGGCGGCGGCAACGTGCACGTCGAGGTGCGTGTCGACCCCGCCGGTGATCTGCCGTGTCAAAGTGGTCATTGTCATCCCTTCGTTCCAATCGGGTGGGGTGGCACCACATCAATCGGGACGATGGACAAGACAGCGACGGGCCTGTGCGGCAGGCTCCTATGAGGTCACTCCGTCCGACCGAGCGGTGTTGAGGATGGGTGTCCGAGCCGAGCCGACGGATCGTTCTCAAGACAGTCCGTGAAGACGTCAGCCGGTAAATGGAGTCAGACCTGGCTCGGGCATCCACCCTCACGCTGACCGGTTCCGCCGCCGAGGTGGTGGATCAGATCAACGCCAAGTCAATCCTCGCTGCCGGGTCGAGGACGATATCTGCGGGCGCAGCCACTTCGATCTACCGTTGAGTCGATGGCGCCGAACAAGCAGCCCACGGCGGAGCACCGGAGCGAGGCCATCAGGATCGCCATTGCCGGCCTGGCATATGGCGAGCAAGCCGAGGAACTTCTCTCCAAGCTCGGCGTCCTTCACATCCGGTACAACACTTTTCCCGCCGAGGAGCTCCTCGAACTCGCCTCAAACGCAATCGAGGAGTCCGGCGCCACGCCAGCTGATCCCATCGACTGTGAGGGCATCCGGGAGCGGTTTCTCCCCGACCACCCGTTCTCCGGGAAGACGCAGCACTACAAGAGCAAGTACGCCATCTCTGCCGCTGCCATGATCCACGGCGGCGTCTTTCCCGACCTCCTCGATGACGCCGCGTGGTGGGAGGCCGATGACTTGTGGGTCTACTCGTTCTTCGCGTTTCTTCTCTACATGCGGGTCGCCGCCGAGCGATCGGGACGGTCCGTTGAAGAGGTTGCTCGCTCAATCGCCGATCGGCGCGGCGTGACAGTGCGCCCGGCCTGATTCCGACTCGAGGGGTCATCGGTCAGTGCGTCCCTGAGTGGGTCACGACCCTCTCCCGTCACCCACCGG
>PLSY01000419.1 GCA_003164275.1 Acidimicrobiaceae bacterium
GACGTGCTCATCGACCGCATCTGGGGCACCGACTACTTCGGGGACACCAAGACCCTCGACGTGCACATCAAGCGTCTCCGCACCCACATCGAACAGGACCCGTCGTCACCGAAGTTGATCACCACCATCCGGGGCGTCGGCTACCGCTTCGAGGCGCCCCGCAGTTGAGCGTCCGGCCGAGCGCGCGAGGCTCAGCCCGCGGGTATGACCGCCTCGCCCCGCAGGTACGGGCGGAGCACCTCGGGCAGCACCACTGAGCCGTCGGGCTGCCGCCCTGTCTCGACCAGAGCGGCCCAGATCCTGGCCCAGGCCAGAGCCGAGCCGTTCAAGGTGTGCACGAGCACGGGGGTGCCCCCTCCGATCGGCCGGTAGCGGATGTTCGCCCGCCTGGCCTGATAGTCACTGCACCAGCTCACCGAGGACACTTCCAGCCACTGGTCGACGCCCGGCGAGTAGACCTCGAGGTCGAAGGTCCGGGCCGCCGAGTTGCCCATGTCGCCGGCACAGAGGTCGAGGACCCGGTACTGGAGGCCGAGGGCTTGGAGCATGGCCTCGGCCCTGGCCACCATTCCCGAGAGGAGGGAGGGGGCTTGCTCGGCGGTGGCGTAGGCGAACAGCTCGACCTTGTCGAACTCGTGCACCCGCAGGAGGCCGCGGGTGTCACGTCCGGCCGCACCCGCCTCGCGCCGGAAGCAGGCCGTCGCCGCGGTGAGGCGAAGCGGCAGTGCTTCCTCTTCGAGGATGTCCCCCCTCCACATGGAGGTGAGGGGCACCTCGGCCGTCGGGATGGCCCAGAGGTCGTCGCGCTCGAGGTGATAGGCGTCCTCTTCGAACTTGGGCAGATGCCCCGTCGAAACCATGGTCTCGGTCAGCACCATGGTCGGAGGCCGCACTTCTTCGAACTCGTCGGCATGACTGTCGAGGGCGAAGGAGGTGAGGGCCCGGAGCAGTCGTGCCCCGAATCCCCGGTACAGGGGGAACATCGATCCCGAGAGCTTGGCCCCTCGCTCCATGTCCAACAGTCCGAGCGCGGATCCGATCTCCCAGTGTGGGACCCGCTGGGACTCGCCGTAGGTCGGCGGGATCTCCGGCCATGAGCGGGCCACCACGTTGTCCTCGGGGCCGGCTCCGTCGGGAGCATCCGCCGACGGCAGGTTGGGCAGGTACAACAGGGCCTGGCGCACCTCTTCCTGGCACGACTCGGCCACCACGTTCAACTCACGCTCCTCATCACCGAGGCTGCGGCTGCGGGCCGTGAGCTCCTCGGCGACCGAGACGTCACCTGAGCGGCGGGCCTCGCCCACCTGTTTGGACAGCGACTTGACCCGGGCACGCACGTCGTCCCTCCGTCCGATGGCCACGCGGGTCTGTCCGTCCAGCTCGACCAGTCGATCGACCTCGGCCGGGTCGACGCCCCGGCGACCGAGTGCCGCCTTGACCGCTTCGCTGTCTTCTCTCACCAGTCGGATATCGATCATGTCGGGGACAACGGTAGCGTGACCACCCGTGCACGACGCCAACGTCCCGACCCTCTCGCACGCAGGTGCCTCCGGCGCCCCCGCTGTCGTCTGCGACAACGTCGTGATCCGATACGGCGAGACCCTCGCCGTCGACCGGCTCTCCTTCGAGGCTCGGGCTGGCCAAGTCCTCGCCCTCCTCGGTCCGAACGGGGCCGGCAAGACGAGCACCGTCGAGGCCCTGGAGGGCTACCGCCCGATCGACGCAGGGGCGCTCAGCGTGCTCGGCCTCGATCCCCGCCGCGACCATGCCGCCTTGACCCGTGCCATCGGGGTGATGCTGCAACAAGGCGGCGTCTATCCGATGCTCGGGCCCGCCCGGGTGCTCCAATTGTTCGCCCAGTACTACGACGAGGCGGAGGATCCCGACGCCCTCCTCGACCTGGTCGGCTTGGCCCCGGTTGCCCGCACCCCGTGGCGCCGGCTCTCGGGAGGGGAGCAGCAACGGCTGTCACTGGCCATAGCCCTGGTGGGCAGGCCCCGGGTCCTCTTCCTCGACGAGCCGACCGCCGGCGTTGACCCCGAGGGCCGGGTGGTGGTGCGCGAGATCATCTCAGCCCAACGGGACCGTGGCATCTGCGTGATCCTCACCACCCATGAGCTGGGCGAGGCTGAGCGCCTGGCCGACCAGGTGGTGATCATCGACCACGGACGGAAGCTGGCCGAAGGGAGCCCGGGCGACCTGGCCGCCGGGACGGCCGACGGCTCCATCCGCTTCACCACCGAACCGGGCCTGGCCGTCGACGCCCTGGCGACGGCCATCGGGCCCGGGACGAGCATCGAAGAGGAACGGCCGGGCGCCTATCGGATCCGGCCCGTCAAAGGTGCCGCCACTCCCCCGCTGGTCGCCACCCTGGCCGGGTGGCTGGCCGAGCGTGACCTCGCCCTCGGCGACCTGCGAACCGGGCAGTCCCTCGAAGAGGCCTACCTGGCCATCACCGGATCGAGGGAGGTTGTCGGCGATGCCGAGCCCCCGTCCCGGAGCGGCCGGCGGCGAGGTGCTCGATCACATCCACCACGGGGGGCCGGACGATGAAGCCACTGCTCGCCCAGTTGCGGGCCGAGGTGACCATGATCTTCACCAACGGCGAGACGGTCTTCCTCACCCTCGGCATCCCTGTCATCTTCCTCTTGTTCTTCTCGGCCGTGCACGTCCTGCCCACCGGGACCAGGCACCCGGTCAATTTCCTCGTGCCGGGCATCCTGGCCCTCGCCGTGATGTCGACAGCCATGACCGCCCTCGGCATCGGCACCGGCTTCGAGCGCGGCTACGGGGTGCTGAAGCGACTCGGCACCACCCCCCTCGGTCGGCCACGGCTGCTGGCAGCCAAGATCGTCGCCGTCCTCGCCGTGGAGTTGCTCCAGGCCGGCGTGCTGGTCGGCGTGGGCTATGCCCTGGGCTGGGACCCGGGGGGTCCTGCGGGGGCCGAGGCGCTGGTCGGCGCGGCCATCGGGGCCATGGCCCTCGGGACCGTCGCCTTCGGCGGCATCGGCCTGCTGTTGGCCGGGACCCTCAAGCCGCTGGTCAACCTGGCCGTGGTCAATGCCCTGTTCGTCGTGCTCCTCCTGCTCGGCGGCATGCTCATCCCTCTGGCCAAGCTGCCGAGCTGGCTGGCCGATGTGGCCAAGGTGCTGCCGGCCTCCGCACTGGCCGACGCCCTCCACGCGACCCTCGGCCGAGGCGTACCCGTGTCGGGCCGGGACTGGCTGGTCCTCGCCGTGTGGGCGGTGGCCGCCCCTTTCCTCGCCGGGATCACCTTCCGCTGGGAGTGAGTGCCGGCCGCGCCGCTGTCATCCCGACGACCCGGCCAGGCGGTGCAGCCACTGCTGCAGCACCGGGGAGGTGACGGCCCCGATCACGTGGCCGACGACGTGCCCGGTGCCGTCGATGAAGAAGGTCTGCGGCTGCCCGTTCAGCCCGTAGACGAGAGAGGCCACCTTGGCCGTCGTGTCCACGCCGATGGGGTAGCTGATCCCCGACTTCTGGACGAAGGCCACCGCGTCGGCCGTCTTGTCGGCCACGTCCACCCCGACGAACTGGACGCTCGAGCCCTTGGCCTTCTCCGTGGCCGCCGTCCTGGCCAACAGAGGTGTCTCCTCTTGGCACGGAACACACCACGAGGCGAAGAAGTTGAGGACGACCGGGCGGTGACGGGCCATCCCGAGGGAGTCGAGCCTGACATCGCCGCCGCCGATCAGCGCCGGGAGCGTGAAGTCCGGAGCCATGCTCCCGATCGGCACCACGGCATCGGTAGTCGAGCCCGAGCCCGAGCCCGAGCCCGAGCGGAGGCCGACGAACAAGAAGAGGGCCAGGACAGCGGCGATGACCGCGCCGATCAGGAGGGACCTGAGTTTGCGCGGACGCTGGTTGGAGCTCGACGGCTCTGTTTCCACCACCGGTCCTGCGTTTGCCGCTGCCGGCGCCGGCGCCGGGTCGGTGACTACGCCCTCGGGGCTCCCGGCACTGGCCTCGACCGCCGGGGCGCCGGGCGCCGGGCTGCCGTGCCGGCCGTTGGAGGCCA
>PLSY01000282.1 GCA_003164275.1 Acidimicrobiaceae bacterium
AACGGCTCGGGGAAGACGACCACCTTGCGGATACTGCTCGGCCTGGTGTCGACCGGGGGAGGAACCGCCACCTTCGAGGGTAAGCGCTACGCCGACCTGCAGCATCCGATACGCCACGTCGGTGCCGTGCTCGAAGCCACCAGCTTTCATCCCTCAAGGCGGGCCGAAGACCACCTAAAGACCGTGGCCGTCGGTGCCGGGCTACCCCTTTCCCGGGTGGACGAGACACTGGAGCTGGTCGGTCTCGCCGATGTGGCGCGTCGGCGGGTGGGCAAGTTCTCGCTCGGCNNCTCGCTCGGCATGCGCCAGCGTCTCCAACTCGCCACCGCCCTGCTCGGGGACCCCGAGATCCTCATCTTGGACGAGCCCTCGAACGGTCTCGACCCGCAGGGCATCCAATGGCTCCGAACCTTCATCCGCCATCAGGCCTCGATTGGCCATGCCGTGCTCGTGTCCTCGCATCTTCTGGCCGAGATGGAAGAGACGGTCGACGATGTGGTGATCGTCTCCCACGGGAAGTTGGTCCTTCAGACCACCCTGGCCGAGCTGGCCAGCCGGGCCGGGACCCAAACAGGCATGCGGATCCGGTCACCCGAGCTCGGGCGCCTCATGACCCTGCTCCAAGCCATCCCAGTCGGCTACCGCCAGATCGCCCCGGACATGCTGGCCATCGACGGGGCCACGCCCGAATGGTTCGGGCCGTTCGCCGCCCAGAACCAGATCGTCCTGTACGAGCTCGTCAATGACCGTGGCAGCCTGGAGGACGTGTTCTTGTCCCTCACCCACGGGTTCGACGCCGCCGACCCGGGCGCGGCCCGCGGGGCGGCGGCTTACGGGGCGGATGGGCCGGCATCATTTCCGGGAGGACCGGCATGATCGCCAGCGTCCGCTCCGAATGGCTCAAGCTGCGCACCACTGCCGTGCCTTGGGTGCTCGGGGGCATCGCCCTAGTCATCACCGCCCTATCGATCCTCCTCATCTTCGTGAACGGTTCCACCACAGGCCCGGGCAGCGGAACCGGGACGACACACGCCGGCACCATTCCCCACAGCCCCCAGGAGCTACGCAACCTGGTGGGGGCAGGGCTCGGGTCCTATATCTTCGCCCTCCTGCTCGGCACCTTGTGCGTGACCTCGGAGTTCCGTCATAAGACGGTGACCACGTCGTTTCTCGTCACTCCTCGGCGGCCCCGATTTGTCGGGGCGAAGCTGCTCACGTCGGCCATCTTGTCGGCCGTGCTCGCGGTCGTCCTGCTGGTGGCCACCGTCATCGGGGGCGGACTCGCCCTAGCCGCCAAAGGTGGCTCATTCTCTGACATGGTCCATCAGATCCCCTCAGTGGCACCGGGGATGATCCTGGTGTTCGCCCTGTTCGGCATCCTTGGCGTGGGAGTGGGTTCCGTCCTGACCAACCAGATAGCGGCAATCATCGTCTGTCTCGGATGGTTCCTCATCCTGGAGCAGATCATCGTGGCACTCTGGCACGGGACCGCTCGATGGGTTCCCTCAGGGGCGGCCAGTGCCGCGTCCAACCTGACGAGAGGCCGTGGCGCCGATTTCGGCCTCTTCAATGCCTGGCAGGGGGCGCTTTTGATGCTCCTGTACGGGCTGGTCTTCGCCGTCGTCGGGTCAGTGATACTCACCCGCCGCGACATCACCTGATCGGCTCGAGGACCTCCGCCCGACGAGACCGACGAACGACCGGGTGGCTCTACGCATGTGGCCGGCCTGGCACGCTCCACGCGGCGTATGGCGGGTGGGCACCGAAGCCAAAGGTCCTCTTTTCTCGGTGAACGCTCACCGAGGCCCGCCATGTCGGCACGCTCGGGCCGCCACTCGGTGTGGGGGGGCCGATGGCGTCCGTCCCGAGGGCTTCATTGCCTGTCCGGTGCGGCGTCGTCTATACATGCGGAGTTGGCATTTAATCCCGTTCCGGTGGGTCGGGCTCAAATTGCGGCCTGCAGTTCCACCACCGGGTGAGTCCAGACGCTTCGGCGTCTCTCGGGCATTCCGGCATCAGTTGCGCTGGGACCTCGGACAGCCGGTAGCGATACCACGCCGACAGTCGGCGGAAGATGCGTGCACGAAAATCGGCGACTGGACCGGGGGACGGTGGGATGGATCGCAAGTGGTGGACGCTGATAGCGGTGTGCATGGGCACGTTCATGCTTCTGCTCGACATCACCGTGGTCAACGTGGCGTTGCCGGACATCCAGCTGTCACTCCACGCATCCTTTTCTGACCTGCAGTGGGTAGTCGACGCATACGCCCTGACTCTCGCCGCCTTCCTCCTCACCGCCGGTGTAGTCGGTGACATCATCGGAAGGCGTGGAATCTTCGCCGTCGGCCTCTGCGTCTTCTCGGTCTCGTCGCTGCTCTGCGGTCTGGCCAACTCCGCAGTGTTCTTGGACTTCGCCCGGGGAGCCCAAGGGGTCGGGGCCGCTATCATGTTCGCCACGTCGCTTGCCCTCATCGCCCAGGCCTTCTCCGGCAAGGAGCGTGGAACGGCGTTCGGTGTCTACGGGGCGGTAGTCGGCGGGGCGGTTGCCATCGGGCCGCTGGTCGGGGGGGCGATCACCAGCGGGATCGGCTGGCGATGGATCTTCTTCGTAAACCTGCCCATCGGGGTCCTTGCCGTCATCATCACCTTGGCCAAGGTGCGGGACTCGACCGAGCCGACCAGGCGACGACTCGATGTCATCGGGTTCCTCACCTTTTCGACTTCCCTGTTCTTGTTGGTGTTCGCCCTGGTCCAGGGAAATGCCAAGGGCTGGGGTAGCCGCCTGATCGTCTCCCTCCTCATCGGCTCGGCCGTCTTGATGATCGTGTTCCTGATAGCCGAGTGGCTCCAAGCAGACCCGATGCTCGACCTCACACTCTTCAAGAGACCGGCGATGACCGGCGTGTCACTCGCTGCCTTCGCCCTGTCCGCCTCGATCTTCGCCATGTTCCTCTACCTCACCCTCTACCTACAAGAGGTCCTCGGCTACGGCCCGTTGGCCGCCGGTGTCAGGTTCCTGCCCGTCACCGTGCTGGCCTTCTTGATCGCACCCTTCGCCGGGAAGTTGAGCGTGCGCGTGCACTCGAGGTACCTGTTGTTCGTGGGACTCGCCCTCGTCGGGGTAGGGTGTGGGCTCGCCAACCACGTCGAGGCAAGCTCCTCGTGGACGGTGCTGCTGCCCGGATTCATCGTCGCCGGTGTTGGCATCGGCGTGACCAACCCCGTCCTCGCTGCGGCATCCGTCTCGGTCGTGCCTCCTGAGCGAAGCGGGATGGCGTCGGGTTCTTCGAGCACCTTTCGACAAGTTGGTATCGCCACGGGCATCGCCGGTCTCGGGGCCATCTTCTTGAGCCAGGTCAAACCGAGCACCATCAATGCCCTGAACGCTTCAGCCCAGGGGCGATTCATCGTGACCCACGACAGCATCCGCCTCGCTTCGGCCCTGGCCGGCAACGGAGTGAGGGAGTCGTCAGCCTCGCTGCCGGCATCAAGCCAGACCGTTCTCCTCAATGCCTACAAAGTCGGCTTCACCTCGACCTTCGATCACCTCATGACCATCTCCATGATCGTCGCCTTTGTGGGCGCCCTCGCCAGCCTCGCCCTGATCCGTCAACGCGATTTCGTACCGAGCTACCCGATAGAACCGGCTGACGCCGTCGAGGTCGCTCGACGAGAGCCCCGGCCCCGCCACGCGCATTCGAAGCGGCGGGGCCAAAAAGCCAGGCGCCAGAGGACTCGGGTCGCCTCGGTGGCGGCCCGTGGCGCGCCATCTGATGGGAAATGACCAAGCGGCTGTTGGGCCGGGCACAGACCGCCTCGCCGATCGCCCGCTCGATCAGCCTCACGAGGAACGCCTACCCCTTGACCATCTGCTTCGCGGTGCCATTCTCGTCGCCCACCAGCGGGCCATAGATGCGGGTCAGCCGGGTTACTCCGATCCCGGCACCGGGCTCTTCGTCCTGACCGCGGCGTACCTGGCCACCCGCGGTACCTGCTGCGTCTCGGGCTGTCGTCACTGCCCGTATCTGTCGTCGTGATCGTGTGCCATCGTGATCGGGACGGTGAAGCGAGCCGTTTGCCTCCCACCCGGCCAGAGACCGACGGGCCGGATGAGGACCGCTGGCACGCACCCAGGAGGGATGACCATGAAGACCCGACTGACTGAACTCTTGGGCATTGAGCACCCGGTGATGCTGGCCGGCATGGCCGGGGTGGCCTACGCGCCACTGGTCAGCGCCGTGTCTGGGGCCGGGGGCTTCGGTTGTCTCGGTGCCTCCACTCTCGGGCTCGAGGACATGAAGGCAGAGATGTCCGACATTCGACGGTCGACGGATCGGCCCTTCGGCGTCGACCTCCTGACAGCCATGCCCGGTGACCTCGTCGGCCAGGTCGAGGCGGTGATCGAGGGTGGCGCGGCGGTGTTCGTGGCCGGCCTCGGGGTGCCCTCGGAGGTGATCGACCTCTGCCATGGCCACGGTGTCTTGGTGGTCAACATGTGCGGGAAGGTCGACCACGCCAAGGCGGCCCTCGATGCCGGATGCGATGTGGTCGTCGCCCAGGGCACCGAGGCCGGGGGACACACCGGCCAGGTGGCCACACTCCCACTCGTGCCCCAGATCGTCGATGCGGTCGGGTCGCACATCCCGGTGGTGGCAGCCGGTGGCATCTTCGACGGGCGGGGCCTGGCTGCTGCCCTCGTTCTCGGAGCCGACGGAGTGTGGATAGGGACACGGTTCATCGCCAGTCCCGAGGCCCGGGCCGTCGCCGGCTACAAGGACACGCTGGTGCGAACCGGGGAGGACGGCACCACCATTAGCCGGGCATTCTCAGGCAAGACCATGCGGGTGGTCCGTAACTCGTACACCACCTTCTACGAGCACCACCCCGAGGAGCTTGAGCGCTTCCCGGCCCAGATCGGCAGATCGATGACCGAAGGCGCCTTCCACCTTGGGGGCGACGCCGACACCGAGGGCATCGACCCCGAGCGCGAGTGCTATCCGGCCGGACAGGGGGTCGGTGCCATCCAGACCCTCATCCCGGCGGCCAGCCTTGTCCAACAGATCGTGCGACAGGCCGAACAGGTCCTGGCCGGTTTCGCCACTCCCCGGTGATCGAGTGAGCTCCTCGTCACGGTGGCCGACTGGGGAACTTGGCCCGTGTGCGCACCTTCACCGCAGGGGACGGTGGTGACCGTCGACCCCGAGCGCGTCCCCGTCGTCATCGCCTCGGGTCAGTCCATCGAGCGCCAGGATCTGGTCACTCCGGTCGACCTCATGGTTCGGGCCTGCGAGGCCGCCCTGGCCGATGTCCAGAGCCTGCGGGGATCGGTGGACCGGCTGTCGGTGGTCAGCATCATGACCCCGACCGGGACTGCGCCGGCCAGTGAGCTTGCCGGTCGCCTCGGCATCGAGGGGGCTCGGTTGGAGACCACCACCATCGGCGGGAACACCCCCCAATGGCTGGTCTCGAGGGCAGCGTCGGCCATCGCCGCCGGATCGCTAGCCGTGACGATCATCGCCGGTGCCGAAGCACTTCGCTCCCACCGGGCCCGACGCGCCGCGGGGCTGGCGAAGCTAGCGGGCGACGGTGGTCCGCCGCCGGATCCGGTCGTGGGCGACCGGCTGCCGGGCTCAGGTCCGGCCGAATCGGCCATCGGCCTGTTCCTTCCGGTCCACATCTATCCCATGTTCGAGAGCGTGATCGCCGCCCGGTCCGGGCGCAGTGCGGCGGCCCATCGCCAGGTCATCGGCGAGCTCTTCTCCCCGTTCACCGAGGTGGCGGCAAAGAACCCCTACGCCTGGTTCCAAGAGGCGCTCAGCGCCGAGGCCATCGCCACTCCGACTATGGACAACCGGCTGGTCAGCGACCCCTATACGAAGCGGATGACTGCCTTCCTCGGGTCAGACCAGGGAGGTGCGGTCGTCGTCTGCTCGCTCGCCGCCGCCCGCCGGGCCGGCGTGGCGGACCGCTCAGTGTTCATCTGGTCAGGGGCCGAGGCCACAGACGTGCGATTCCCGACTGCTCGTCCCGATCCCGGTCGGTCGGCGGCGATCAGGGCTGCAGGCACCGCCGTGTTCGAGGCCGCCGGGGTCGCCGGGGGGAACAGGCCGATCGGCATCGACGACATCGGGCTGCTCGACATCTACTCGTGCTTCCCTTCGGCCGTCGAGATGGCCACCGAAGCCCTCGGCCTGTCATCCGACGATGGGCGTCGGCTGACGGCAACGGGAGGGCTTCCCTACTTCGGCGGGCCCGGCAACAACTACACGACACACGGCATCGCCGAGGTGACGAGCGCCCTGCGGACAGCAGGTGACTCGGCCATGGCCGGGAGGGGCAGCCGCCTGGCCATGGCGACGGGCCTCGGCTGGTACGTGACCAAGCACGCCATCGGCATCTACGGCTCCGCTCCCCCGCCGGCGGGCTTCCGGCGGGCTGACACCAGTGCCGACCAGGCTCGGATCGATGACTCCGCCGTGGAGGTGGTCCCAGAGGTCGACACGGCCACCGAGGCGACCATCGTCGCCGTCACCGTCATCCGCGAGCCGTCCGGCCAGCCAACCGGATCACCGGCCATCGTCTCGCTCCCCGACGGACGCCACATGGCCGTGTCCCCGGCCGACGACGAGGTCACAGCGGCCATGGGCGGGCTCGACGTCGCCGATCTCGTGGGGACGTCGGTTTCGGTGCAACCGGGAGCACCGCGCTACCGTCTGGCCATCAGCTGACTTCCGAAGGGGAACCTCCATGTCCGAACTGCTCCGCGAACGCCAGGGTCACGTCGAGATCCTCACCATCAACCGTCCCGAGGCCCGCAATGCCATAAACGGGGCCGTGTCCAGGGGATTCGTCGCCGCCTTCGACGAGCTCGAGGCCGATGACGACTGCTGGGTGGTCATCGTCACCGGGGCCGGCGACAAGGCCTTCTCGGCGGGCATGGACCTGAAGGCGTTCGCGGCCGGCGAGGTCGGCGACATCATGGGCGCAAAGGGCGGCTTCGCCGGGATCACCCAGCGGGACTTCCCGAAGCCCATCATCGCCGCCGTGAACGGCTCGGCCTTGGCCGGTGGATGCGAGATCATGTTGGCATGTGACCTGGTGGTGGCAGTCGAAGAAGCCAAGTTCGGTATCCCCGAGGTCAAGCGCGGCCTCATCGCCGGCGGCGGCGGCCTCATCAGGCTTCCCAAACGGCTCCCTGCGGCCATCGCCCTCGAGCTCGCCCTGACCGGCGACTCCATCGACGCCGACCGGGCCCTGGCCCTCGGCCTCATCAACCGGGTGGTGCCGGCCGATCAGCTGATGGCCGCGTCCATGGCCCTCGCCGAGACGATCGCCGACAACGCCCCTCTGGCCGTGCGGGCCTCCAAGCGGGTCATGAAGCAGGCGGCTGAGGTGCCAGAGGCGGAGGGCTGGGTCCTCAACAGCGCAGCCGTTCCCGAGGTCTTCGGTTCGGCCGACGCCATGGAGGGACCGATCGCCTTCGCCGAGAAGCGCAAGCCGAACTGGTCGGGCAAGTGAGCGGCCCTGACGCCGGTCGTCTGTGACCATGCACGCCGCCGTCCAAGCTGCCGCCTCGGGGCCGTCACTCTCCGACGGGCTCGGCGGCTTCCGACTGACCCTCCACGTGCTGGCCGCCACCATCTGGGTAGGCGGGCAGTTCACCGTAGCCGGGCTGCTCCCGACCATCCGCAGCCTCGGACAAGACGCCCCGAAGCGGGTGGCCCAGGCCTTCGGTCGACTGATGTGGCCCGCTTACGGCGTCCTTGTCGTGACCGGCATCTGGAATGTGAGCGCGGTCGGGGTGAGCGACGCCACATCGGCCTGGAAGGCCGTCCTCATGGTCAAGATCGTCGTCGTGGTGGTTGCCGGTGTGGCCGTCTACCTCCATCAACGGGCGACCACCAAGAGGGGGCTGGCCGTGTGGGGGGCGATCGGAGCGCTGGCCTCGGTTGCGGCTCTCTGTCTCGGGGTGTTCCTGTCCGGGTGAACGAGTCATCCAGAGCGTCTGCGGCAACGAACACATAACACGTTGCTGCGTAGCGGTCTGCTCCAGACACGTCTAACCTGACACGAGCAGCCGACAAAGGAGATTCCCATGATATTCGGCCCCCCCGCAGAGATCTTCGGCGTAGACGGCATCATCATCCTCGTGGTCGTTGTCCTCGTGCTGTTCGGTTCCACCCAGATCCCCAAGCTGGCCCGCTCGCTCGGTTCGGCCCAAAAGGAGTTCAAGAAGGGGATCGAAGAAGGCTCCGCCGACGACCCTGGCGCCACCAAGGCCGTGGCTGTGCCGCCGCCGGCCGCCGTCGCCCCGCCGGCCTCGGTCGCTCCTCCGGTAACCGTCCAGGCCCCCTCGGCCGTCCAGACTCCCCCCACGGTGGAGGTCCACGTCGAGGGAACGCCGGGACACTCCTCGTAAGCTCGGAGTTCTCGGGCGATGGGCAGCGAGGGAGCGATCAGCCCCTTGTCGTCGTCCCCCAGCAGATTGGGTGGCCGCGCCTTCCTCCCTTTTTGGCTCCTCCAAGCCATGGAGCTGGTGGTCGCCGTCGTCTTCGTCGACATCTCCGTCCACGTCAGCCGGGGAGGGATCCTCATCGGCGGTGCGGCCGTCTACGGCATCTTGGCCATCACGGCCAAGGGGCCGCTCGGCATCTTCCGGCTCTGCGGCAGGCGTCTCCACGTGCGGCTGGTGGTCCTTGCCTCCGCCCTACTGGCCCTTAGCCCGATCTTCTCGGCCCTCCGGCCCGACATCGAAGGGATCATCGTCATCGAGTTCGGGGCCATCGGCGTGATCCGGCTCGCCACCTTCACCCTCACCGATGGCTCAACTCCTCGTGCCGGCTCGCCTGCGGGCGGGCGGGTCATCGACGCCACGGCAAGCGTCGGGGCAGCCCATCACCTCCCGGACGAGCCCCCGGCCCCCAAAGCCCCAAGCTCGGGGGCGGCCGCCCGTTGGCTGGGCCGTACGACGGCATCGGCGACGTCCTCAGGAAAGCGTATGGCGGACAAGCACCGTCCCGAGGCCGAGGCGCAGGTGAAACGGACCATCAGAGGAGCCGGGCGGCTCGCCGGGCGGCTCGCTTCGCCTCCGAAGGACGAGCCCGAGCCCTGAAGCTGGAGGCCCGTGGCGGCCGGCCCGTGGCCGCGAACACCGTCCACCCGGGTCTGAATCGGCCCTCATTTTGGGCTAGTGGTCCGTCGCTGATATA
>PLSY01000394.1 GCA_003164275.1 Acidimicrobiaceae bacterium
GGAGCAGATGTATCTGCTGGCCAACGGCCTGCGTCCGGATGCAGCGCTCCCCGAGATCTACCATCCGGGAATGGCCGACCAGTGGGCGGCACTGTCGCATTGGGCCGTGTCCAACGCTGGCGGGAGCCTGCCATTCGCCGGTGTGCTGACCGAGGCACCGGCCGGGTTTACCCCCGAGGAGGGTGCAGCAGCCCTCCACAGCGCGCTCAGCGACGACTTCACGGACACCTCTCAGGCATCGTGGTTGTGGTCGTCGAACATGCAGCCGGAGAGCTGAGGTGGTCCGGCAACGGCACCACCTCCTCGCTGCTCTCGCCGCCCTGTGCGTAGCTGGCGTGCTCGCCGGCTGCGCCGGGACCGATGGCAGCGTGACCCGGTCGAGCCGGAGCATGTCGCCGGTCCGAACGACCAGGCCGTCCGCGACTACTTCGACGATCGCAACGTCCACCACGACCACCGATCCACGTTCCACCGTCCCGGGCGCCCCACCCGTGAAGGTTGGAAGCCCGCAGCTGGCTCCTACCGCTGCTGCACACTTGTCACTCGGTATCGACACCGCGTCGACCGGAACGCCCGTCACCGTCACCGTCACCGGCTGCCCAGAACCGACGGGCGGGTACTCGGGTTTCTTCGCCGACAGCCAAGCCCTCGGCGACCCTCAGACGTCGGGTTACCGGCATCCGTTCACCCTGACGGGGACGGGGGAGGACGGCGCCACGGGCACCTATGTGGTGAGTGCGGCGGACACGCCGGGCTTCGGGTTGATGGAGGTACCGTGCGGTGCGGCGACCAATGCTGTCGCGGAGTTCACGATCATCGGCTAGGTCCGTGGGTCAACTGGGGTAGATCATCGAGAACCCTCCGACGGCAACGAGCTCGGTGGAGGAGTTCGAAGACGATGCGCCGCCTGAATCGGTGGAACTGACCATTCCGCAACGAGTCCGCTGAGGCGGCCCGGCTGAGGAACGTCCGAAGAAAAGATGTTGGTTGCTGCGCTCGAGTGACGATCACCCGATCCGATTCCCCGGAAGTCGGACTCTGAGCAAAGAGCTGGTCGGACACTTGCGTTACGAACTAGAGTCCCGAGCGGCACCCGGGGACTATGGCGGCCTCGACGAGACGACGAGCGGATCGTGCTCTGGAAAGGACAACGTGGGATGTCGATGATCTGCCCGAACGGTCACGTCCCTGAAGGGGACGAACGTTACTGTCAACAGTGCGGCTCGTTGATCGACCGAGGCGTTGTCCAGGAGGCGGAACACGAGCCCGCACCTATGAGTGCCGACAATATGCCGACGGCTCTCGTTCGCCCTGCACCGTCTGCGCCACCGGCGGGAGGTGCCGTCCCTCCAGGCCATGGTCAGCCGAGCATCGCCCCCACGCTGATCGTGTCCCTGCTGTGCGGTCTCGTCGGCCTCTGGCCGGCCATTCGTCACAGTCACATGGCAAAACAACGTGGGCTTCCGGCCGGCAGATACTGGTGGGCGTTCGGCGTCCCCCTGTTCGCCTCAGTAGTGGTCAGCGTGGCCGTCATCGTCGCGTTGGGGGCCGGTCGGTCCACACCGACAGTTGCCATAGCGCCCGTCCCCGTTTCCGTCCCCGTCATCACAACGACAACAACAGCGCCCACGACAACGACAACGACCACGCTGAGCTCGCCGCCGACGTCATCGATAGCGCAGACGGCCGAGCTACAGACTTGGGCGAATGATCCGCAGAAGTGCGGGCCGGTTCCAACGCCCCAGCCCACACCCTTCAGCGCCGACGACCAGTACCACGTGACCGCGACTATCCACGTGTGGTCGGCTCCATCGATCGCCTCCACGCCACTTGGCGAGATCACGGTGACTCAGTACGGGCCTGGTGGGATCGGGTGCCCGACTGACTCGCAGCCAACCGTCGAGGTGAGCTGCAAGACCACCGGGGACACGATCACCGGTCCATTCGGACCGGACGCCGTGTGGGAGCAGATCCAGTGGAACGGTTCGACCGTCTATGTGCCGGACGAGTGGGTGGACACCCAGTGGGACGTCAACAGTTTTGCCTCCTGCTGACGAATCCGGCATCCGCCGGCCCCGATATCGGCGTCGGCAGATCGTCGCTCTCCTCACGGCCTGCATCGTCGCCGCCGCCGTCGTGCTCGGAGCCTGGACGGTGGTGCATGACCCCTCCGGGCAAGCGCACCGGGTGGCGGACGCGCGGTCAGGCCGAACAACGGCAAGGTCCGGTACCCCTTCCTCCAGCGCGCCCACGACCACGACCACGACTGGACCGGCACCCCCCATCCGAGGCGTACCTGTTTCCATGGAGGAGGCGACCTTCACCGACACCAGTCGGCCGGTGGAGTCGAATGGTGTGATTCTCGCTCGGACCCGGGCGCTTCCGACCTACATTTGGAGTCCGACGACAGGGGGCCCGTTCCCGCTCGTCGTATTCGTGCACGGCTACAACATCGGTCCGCTCCAGTATCAGCGCTTCTGCTCGACACTTGCCTCGTCGGGATACGTCGTCGCCGCTCCCTCCTTCCCATTGGAAGACCCGTCTCGAGGCTTTGGCCTGAACCGTGCAGACATCCCGAGTGAGGCCACAGATGTGTCCTTCGTCATCTCCTCGCTCCTCAACGAGGCCCAGGAGCGGATGATCGACCCAGAGCAGATCGCGGTGGTGGGCCACTCCGACGGAGCGGACGTCGTGCTCCTAGTGGGATACGGACCAGGTCATGTGGATTCCCGGGTTCGAGCCGTCGTGTCAGACGCACCCGACCCAATGACCAACGGCGTGCAACCATCGGATGTACCGCTGCTGCTGGTCCAGGGCACAGCGGACTCCGTGGTTCCCTACTCATCGAGCGAGGAGGTGTTCAGTCAGATTCAATCGCCGGTGGATTACGTGTCACTGCTCGGGGCCGACCATCTTCCGCCGATCGCTGGCGGAACCCAATGGACGCCGGTACTCGACGACGCAGTCGCCGAGTTCTTGGACGCGTACGTCGCCGATCGCGGACCGGGTCCGGCAGCCCTCCCATCCCAGCTGGCCTCATCATCATTGGTCCGTCTGCAGACGAAGGATTGACCGACCGGCGTCCGGACCGGCCATGGAGATCACGTATGGGACTTCGTGAGTGTCCTGCAGGGGAGTGCCGTGCGTGAGTGCTCGACGTGCCGACTCCTACCAAGCATCTCGAGTGGCACATGCATCAGTTGATGCTGCCCGGCATGCAGTCGTGGCACCATGTGGTCGACCGTGGAGAACCGTCGCTCCCATTCCGCCCGGCCGTCGATTGGGCTCGTCACAGCGGATGAGCCTGCGCATCGACCCGCTTGCTCAGAGCATGAACGAGGGACCACGCCGCTCGAGCACGTCATCGATAGTGGCCAACATGCTCCCAGTAGAGGGGACAGCCCAACGCTAAGTAGAATCCGAACTTCGAATAGGTACCCATGGCACACTGTCAGGGCCATGGCGGGGCGGTCCCGTTGTGCATGGACACGGGGGAAGTAATGAGCGATAGCTCGCAGGGACCTGGCTGGTGGGAAGCATCTGACGGTAAGTGGTACCCGGCCGAGCAGCATCCTGATTACAGGATGCCGAGTGCGAATCCGTCTCCGGCAACATATCCATCTGCGGCTCAGGCTCCCTCGGGAGCGATTCCCCCAATCGGAATGTCGGCACCTCCATTGCAATCACCAGCTTCACCACCAATGGGCTATCCGTTCGTGCCTCAAAACCAAAAGACGAACGGATTGGCCATCGCCTCCCTCGTTCTCGGGATCGTGTGGGTCGGCGGCGTCGGTGCGCTGCTTGCAATCATCTTCGGCTTTATCGGTCGGAAGAAAATTGCGGAGTCCAACGGCCAGCAGACAGGGGGAGGGCTTGCACTCGCGGGCATCATTCTGGGATTCATCGGAATCCTCGGTGCGATCGGCTTCTGGCTCAGCATCTTCGCCTTGGGCGCCGCGGTCGATGCAACGGGATCCTATGCATCCGGATTCACCTACGGTTCTGACAACTATTCGGCCGGTGGTAGCGAGGCAGCGGTCTGCAACAGCTCAAATGTTCCGTCCGGTGACATCAGTTCCAGCTGGATCAGTGGATGCCAAGCTGCTTGGAACGGACAGGTGGGGACGGGTAGTAGCAGCGGAAATACCGGAAATACCGGTTCCAGCAGCAGTACCGGTACGAGCGGGAATACCGGCAACTCCGGTGCGAGTGTCAACACCGGAACGAGTGGCAACACCGGCAATACGGGGACTTGAGAGCTCTGCTGCGCTTGATCACCAGTTGCGATGTGCCGGGAAGGGGCGATTCAGGGCATGAGCGCCACGGGGCGATTCTGTTCTACGTTGAGGCGAACCGCATCCAACGCGTGGTTTCAATGATCATGTCGATGAACGCGCTAGGTGAGATTACTCAACGCTGTACGACGTTCCAGGTCACTGCTGGGCGAGTGAAGCCTGCCGCGGTCGGAGGACGTCTGCCGCGGCGGCCGGTCGCGAATGCTTGAAGGAGCATCCTCATGACTGATGTACCCCAAGGGCAAGGTTGGTGGCAGGCGGCAGACGACAGATGGTACCCACCAGAACAGCATCCGCACTATCGCCCCCCTGTTCCACAGGTGCCCCCGCCCCCGAGTCATCAGATGCCCGTCCCTCCTGCCCAGCCTGCGGCTTATCCCGTCCCCTACGGGTATCCGGGTCTGGTGGCGCCTCAAAGGATGTGCTTCGCCTGTGGGGGGCAGGTCCTTTCAACGTCCACAGTATGTCCGCGATGCGGAACCATGCTCGGCAGCCCCAAGGATAAAACCGTTGCCATTCTGCTTGCGGTATTCCTTGCGCCCTGGAACTGGTGCTACACCTACAAGAGGGACGCAGCAAAGTTCTGGATTGGGCTTGGACTCTACGTACTCGGAATCATCCTTACCGTCGTGATCATCGGAATCTTCGTGGTGTTCGGCGTGTGGCTTTGGGCGGTTATCGATGCCGCAACAAAACCTGATGCCTACTATCGGCAATTCCCCAACGGGCCATCGTGAATGGCGGGGCTGCACCACACAGAGGTCCGAAACTGAGGACAATCTGGCCGTTGATGAATGCAGCAGCTGCGATTTGCCTCAACCTCCCAAGCTGAGTATTCGAGGTCGGTACTGTGCCGATGCATGGGGTCGAGGTGGTCGGTTCCGGCGGCTCAGCGGGGCCTTCGATGGAACGCGACGTTCGTGGCCACCGGACTCCTGCGTGCCGTCGAAGGCATGAGCGAGCGCATGCTCGGGAGTTCCGCCAACCTCGAGCCGGTTTCGCTCTGCATCCAGAGCCATTCCAGCCAGAGTCTCTCTCTGCGCTGAACCCTCACGTGATGAATGACCCTGTGGAACGCAGGCGCTCAGGTGCGATCCTTGGACCATGGTCGAAGGTGAGTCGGATTCTCGGCGATGGGTGTTGCAGTCCATTGTCCGATGCACGGATAAGCGATTACGCCGGATGGTCCTCCTCATCCATCCAATAGGTGCCTGGCTGCTTGACTTTTGGGTAAATATGCCGATGATCATGGTGTGCCATCAGGAACGAGTGTTCTCGTGGAACCCGGCTTCACCGGCGAAGTCCTGGATGCGCTACCCGACGCCACGGCGATCCTCGACCGCAAGGGATCCATCGTCGCCGTGAACAAGGCCTGGCGGATGTTCTCGCTCGACAACGGTGGCAGTCCCGAATCCACCGGAGTGGGTGTCAACTACCTGGACGTCTGTGCCCGGGCAGCAGACACCGGCTGTGCGGATGCGGGGGAGGTATTGACCGGTCTGCAGTCCGTGCTCTCTGGCGAGACCGTCGAGAGCGATCGGGAGTACCCGTGCCCGTCACCGAGCGCCGACCGGTGGTTCAGCTCTCGAATCACCCCCATCAGGGGATCAATCGGTGGGGCGCTGGTCTCTCATGTGAACATCAGTCGAAGGATTCGATCCGAGCAGGATCTGACCCATCGAGCATCCCACGATCCGCTCACGGGGCTCGGCAATCGCGTGCTGTTCGCCGAAGTGCTTGGACGGGCCTTGGGGACGCAGGGGGGCCGGAGGTCGAAGGCGGATGTGGGTGTGCTGTACATCGACCTCGATGGTTTCAAATCGATCAACGACACGTTCGGCCACGATGCCGGAGACGAGGTCCTCCTCAACTCGGCTCACAGGATGCGTTCCCAGTTGCGTCCACAAGATTCCGTTGCCCGACTCGGAGGCGATGAGTTCGGCATCTGTGCGCAGCGAATCACGGTCGAAGGATTGGCGGAACTCGCCCTACGCCTGGGAGCTGTCCTGGACGAGCCACATCTGATCCACGGCGAGGAGGTCGTAGTGGGCGGGAGCGTCGGTCTCCACATCGCCGCTGCAGGAGAATCAGTCAGTGAGGCCATTCGCTGCGCGGACCAGGCCATGTACGCCGTGAAGGCGTCCCACCGCGACACGGGGACGGCCCGTTCGCAAAAGCAGAACCCCGGCTCGAGATCGTTCGACGAACTCGGACGGGACAAGACGTAGGTCAGCGAGCGCGACGGGACGTCGGACGCGATCGAAACGGCCGAGGACTACGTCGGCAGCGAGTTGCTCAGAGCGCTTTCTCTGCGTCCAAGATCAAAATTCCAACCCGAACTCGTATCGAGGGACGTGGAGAGGGCCCTCAACTGGTTGAGCTGAGTCCGGCTCGAAACCCGAAGTTCCGGATGACGACCCGATCCCACCGTCATCCATCGGGGGGCTGACGCTCCGACCGGCGCCCTCTGAGCGGAGTGGGCATCCCTGCCCACCTCACTGCTACCGTCATGCAACTGGCGCTTGCGGAGTCGCCAACAGATTGGAGGGGCGCTGATGCAGCCCTGGATGCGTGGATCCCAAGGTTCAGGGCGGAAGCGTCGCGTGGCGATCCGGCTGGGGCTCGCCAGCGGAGTGCTCGTCACACTTCTACCGATTGCATCGGTGGCAGGTATCGTCGCAACCTCGTCTCCGGCCGGGGCGGTCGAGATCTCAACGCCGGCATGTGGCTCGGTCGAATTCCCGACGGGTGCTACCGGTTCATGGGTAATCCCGGCCACTGGAGTCGACGTCTACAGCAATGGAACCTCGGACGAGGGTACGGGCTATGACTGCTCGTCAGCCACGTCAACCGTCAACGGCAAAGTTGCCGGAGAAGAGTGGCAGTGCGTCGAATTCATCAACCGCCTGTACCTCTCGAACGGATGGATCAGTTCGAATTGGGCCGGGAACGCCGGCCCTGAGTTCTATGACGATGCGCCTTCAAACCTGAGCAAGCAGGGGAACGGATCCGTCTCGTACCTCGGCCCAGGCGATGTCGTGGTGATCAATGTGTATTACAACGGATCGCTGGACGGTGGACATGCCCTCGTGGTCAACGATGCATCGAATGTCGCCAACGGCGCGGTGAATCTCGTCAGCCAAAACAGTGGCTACACATCCAACTCCGAGCCCGTCGTCGCCGGGACGCTCAGCGGGGGTTCCGTATCAGTTGGTGGCGGCGGAGACGGCTATAGCTATTCGACGATCGGGGTGGTCCATGCGCCCAGCGGTGGTTCTTCAGGTGGCGGAAGCGTCCAGAGTGCCAACCTCCTCCATGACGGGTCGGCAGAGAACTCGTCAGCGGGTTGGCAGGTCGGTCCGGGAACCGGCTTCGCCCGCTACGAAGGCGGCAACGGCGCCCCGGCGATCGCTCACGATGGCAGCGCCTACCTTGCCTTCAACGGGAACGC
>PLSY01000305.1 GCA_003164275.1 Acidimicrobiaceae bacterium
GCAAAATGCTCACAGACTTCGGCGCTGCGAAAGCAGCACTTATACTTACTCGCCTTGACGAGCCTGAAAATGTCGAACGGTGCTTGGGATTCTGAGCAACGTCGTACACACACGACGATCAAAAGACCCAGGAGACGACACTCCTAGGTGAACCGGAAGGTGTGGGATGCCGTCCGGAGTGACCTAATGCCCTTCGTGCTCACGGTAGCCACGGTGTACCTGACCAGCAGGCACCGGCAGCCAATGAGCAGTCAGTCGTCACTCATCTTCAGGGATTCTCGAACAGCAGTACGAAACTGACCTAACGCAGTGCCAGACGGAGCTAAGAAGACCTTCATGCTGTCGAGATCTGGCACAGGATCACAAACCATGTTGTCTGAGCTTTGCAACACGGTCTTGCTCAGGTGAACGGCGGAAGTCGCAACCGTCTTGGCCCCGAACGTCTGGACCTCATCCGTCTTGGTCATTAACTCGATTCTGAGTTCAGCGACTCTACGGATCTGCTCGACTTCCTTGCTGTGGCTCGCCTGGCTTCGCTTGGACTGGTGCACGTTGGCCGCAAACGAAGTCAGCAACGTCACAAACTCCTCAGCGACGGCTGTGCACTCGCTATAGATCCGCACCCGCAGATCTCGTTGCCAGACCTTGTGCTCTGACGCACTTGCTGTCTTGGCGTTGTAGATCGTGCCACCGATACTGGCGGCTACAGCCAAGCCAGCCAAGATAAGTGTCCAGATCTGGATCGCAGAGATCGATGCCGTCATAGCAACCGGACGCCATCGTCAACGCTCGACAGCACATCGCCTTCGTCGGCGCAGTCGATGATGAAATCGAAGAACTCTTGATCGGCGTGTGTGTAGAAGTACCAGTTCTCCACTTCAGCGTCCGTCAGCGGCTCAGTCGTGGCTGCTCTGTCGGCTGGCAGGCCATCACCACGGAAAAAGGACAGGCCGACGATCTGGAAGGCGTCGTCTTCGTAGTTGACATCGAAGCGACAGACCCACGGCCAGTCGATCCGTAGCTTCGACCTGAGCGATTCGGCATCGAGAACACAGATGAACTTCTGAGTAGCGATCAGGATCACGCCACCGAAGTTGCCGCCTGGCTGATGGACAAGGGCGAAGTTCCAGAGCTTCTCTTCGCTGTCGTCACTGTTGTAAAAGCCACTGACCGATGCAACCAGCTTCGCCACGTACTCAGGATCGTCGTAGGGCAAGCGTTCCAGCATCGACATGAACTGCTTCGCCTTGGTTGGCACGCTCTTCAGGAACAAGAGTCGGTGCTTAGGACTAACCCGCTTACGCTCGGAACCCGCCATCCGGACAGGCTAGGTGTGGGCGATCCATCCGGTGAGGATGTCCGGCGAGCATCTGACAGAAGCACATTCTTAAGGTACGAGTGCTCGACTTATTATTAATAAGCCGCCCGAGAACGCCCAGCGTGCGGCTTTATACGGAAGCTGCGCCTTGCTCCCAGTCGCCATGCGGTCTCTTGGCCGTCTAGACCGAATCCCGGCACGAATCACCTTGTGCACGGCTACAATCGCAATGAACATTCAGAAGATCCGAGGGACGTAGCCCTATGACGGTCTCGCAACCTGCCGAGAGGTGATGGTGCGCCCGCTGCGATCAATGGGAGGTAGCAAAAGTGCCAATCAAAGTCGATGGCCGAATCATTGAAGAAGTTCTTGAGCGGCAGGGCGGAGTGTGTCACCGATGCCCAGAGCCACTCGAAGCCGACTACCTCGATCCAGAGCAGAACTTCTGGTTTGACCCTGCAAGGCCACACATCGAGGGCGACCTACTCTGTGACCCTTGCACCCAGGATCTCTGGCAAGCGATTGACGACCGGGAGGAACAAGAAGCCCTTGGCCTGTTCGAAGACAGAGTACGGATACACGTAGCCGAGGGTGGTGACTTCGAGTTTGATCGAGTCACCGATCTGGCGATCCTCGACCTCGAAGCCCGATTGGGATCGTCATGACCGACAGCACTGATATAGGTGCCGACGCCACCGGAGATCAGCCGAAGAGGAAGGTCTCGGTGTCTCTACAACCTGGCGAATCCACCGACGACTTCGCCGCCCGAGCTATGAGAATGCTGACGGCTGCGAGTGAAGGCCACGTGATCGAGAGGGTCCTCAGATCGGCCCCCGAGGAGTGGGCCACCCTACCGAGCGACCGGTGGCTGGAAGCTGAACTCAAGGCAATGCCAGACCTGCATGTCCGGCTGACTTCGCTGGCCACTGGAGATGGAGGATCGGTAGCCCACCTTGACATCGAATCGAGAGGCGAACTCGTACACGATGATTGGGGCGATGAACACGAAAGCATCTATCTCCCGAAGTCAGACGATGGCCACATTTCGACCGGGCGGGCGATCCTCTGGAGCTTGGTCCACGAGATCCGAGGCGTGGGCGACCTCTACGACTACATCTTCGAGCGGAGCGGCCTCATCATCAGATAGCGCTTCTCCGAGCCGCACCCTGCCCCCTACCGGCACTTACACGGGTGATCCGCACCTTGGACTGACCACACGAGAAACCTTTCTCGTGTGGAGGTCCAACCAGGAGGTGCGAAATGAAGTGGTGTCCGGTATTCGAATGTTCCGTCGGTCCTGATGGTCAGAAGACCTATCGGGTCGGCCACGAGCTGGTCGACGAGTTCTTGGAGTTCGCGTCAGCCCGGTGCCGACCAAGCACGGTGCGGGCCTATGCCCACGATCTGAAGGTCTTCTTCGGGTTCGTCAATATGGAGCCGTCCGAGGTCATGCCGAGGGACGTGCTGTCCTTCATCGCCAACCAGCAGAGGTCGAGGGCCAGCGCCGGCAACGTGGTCCGGATCAGCGACGGAGGTGCCGGGCTGTCACCGGCAACAGTGAAGAGGCGCCTCGCTGCCGTCTCCAGCCTCTTCAACTATCTGGTCATCCGAGGCGACACCGGAGTCGAGGTCAATCCGGTGCCTCGGGGCATGCCGACCAGGAGGAGTCGTCACCGTGACCAACGGGGCCTGCCTCTGGTCCGAGGAGTGCGGCGACTGCCCCGGATCCTCGATGCCGACGAGGTGGAGCTCTTGATGTCGGCCTTTCGGACCGATCGGGACCGGGCCATGGCCCAAGCCATGCTTCTCGGAGGTCTGCGTCGATGCGAGGTCCTGGGGCTTCGACTGGAGGACCTCCGGGTGGGCGAGAAGCAGCTCTTCATCGCCGACGGCAAAGGAGGGCATCAACGGCTGGTCCCGATCTCGCCGACGTTCTTCGCCACCGTGGCCGACTACTTGAACCGGGAGCGACCACCTGATGCGGCGACTAACCACGTCTTCGTCGCCCTCCAGGGGCCGAGGCGAGGACATGCGTTGTCTTCCGAGGGACTGGACGAGGTCTTCAGCTCAGCCCGAGCCCGAGCCGGACTGGTGCACGGGACGTGCCACGAACTGCGCCACACCTGCTTCACCAGGCTGAAGGAGGCGGGCATGGCCATCGAAGCCATCCAGGCCCTGGCCGGGCATCGCTCGATTGCCTCTACCCGGATCTATCTTCATCTGGGAGGCGACTGGTTGGCCAACGAGTATCGCCGGGCCGCCGAGGCCATCGACGCCCAGGCGCAGATGGGGGTGGCCCAATGAGCGTCCTCTCGCCCCTTCCGTTTCCTGACGGCAACCCGCCTCGAGGTGTTCCCCGCCAGGAGGTGACGTGGACCGACGTGTTGATCCGAGCTCCGCAGATGGCAACCACCATGGCCCGCTACCTGGACCAACTCTCCGTTTCGGCTCGCCCGGCCACAGTCGACGCCACGGGTCTGGCCTTGCGATTCTTCGCCGCCCAAGTGACGCAGGATGACCCAACGTGTACTTGCGTCGCCGACATCGAGCGCCGCCACATCGAAAGCCACAAGCGCTGGATGGCCGCCCGTCCGGGCAAGCACGGCAAGCGGCTCTCCAACACCACAATCCGTCATCGTCTGAGCCTGCTCCGCACGTTCTTCGAGCGGGTCATCGAGTGGGACTACGACGATGCTCCTCGGCGAGTGCCGATCTTCCCTGGGGACTTCCCGCAAGCCGACGAGGCATTACCGAAGTTCCTTGACGATCCGACGGCTGCCGTCTTCATGGCCGCTCTGGCCGAGGACCCCAATCGACGGCGGCGGCTGATGGTCGAGCTGCTGGCCCGGACCGGGATGCGGGCGGGTGAGCTCTCGATGCTCGAGGACGACGCCATGATCCGCCAGGGAGATACCTATTGGCTCCGCATTCCGGTCGGCAAACTGCACAACGACCGATATGTGCCTCTGCATCCGATCCTTGTCGACCTGATCGCTGACTACCGGGCAAAGCGCGGACCCACCCGGTCGGGTCGGCTCGTTGAGCGCAACGACGGGAAGCCATTCGACCGGAGGACGATCCATCGCTATGTGGAAGCCGTGGCCAAACGGGCGGGGGTGGGCCACGTCCACCCCCATCAGCTCCGCCACACTCTGGCCACCCAGTCGATCAATCGAGGCATGAGCTTGGAGGCGATCGCCGCCTTGCTTGGACATCGGTCCATGCGCATGACGATGACCTATGCCCGGATCTCTGACAGGACTGTTGCCGATGAGTACTTCCGGGTGACCGAGGCCGTCGAGGCCAACTACGGGAGAACTGATGTGGTCCCGGACGAGGCGGTCGGGGCCAACATGCGACGACTCGCTGCCGACCATCGGCGGATGCTCGGCAATGGCATGTGCACACGACCGGTCGCCCTCGACTGCTCGTTCGAGTCAGCCTGTGAGCGCTGCAACTTCTTCGAGACCGGTCCGCAGTTCATTCCGATCCTCCGCCGTCAACGCGACCATGCCACCGAACACGACCAGACAGATCGGGTCGTCCTCTTTGACCGCCTCCTGAAGGACGTCGACGGAGACCCGTGAGTGTGGTTCGATGAGGCTCAGTCCGAGGTGCATCAACCACCCGTGTAACAACACATCCGGGCGTGTGGAAAAGTTGGAGTCCCATGAGCATCGACCCACCGTTCATTACCGAGTCGGACGGCACGACACGGAAGGGCACAATGGTCCATCCTGGCCGGGACTGGAACCTCGACCTCCAGAACCTTGAGCTGTCGTACTTCCGCATCGACCACCAGACTTGTCTTCAGTTCGGAGACACTGTCATCCAGATTGGCTGTCCGCTCACACTCAAGGTGGAAGGCGAGACGTACGTGCTCGACGAGCCGCAAGATCTTGGACCCCTGCTCGGGCAGTATCCGGACACCTTGGCCACAGGAACGGTTGACGAAGATGGGACGCTTCGTCTCGCTTTTTGTCGGGGCTGGACCGTCGACGTTCCGCCGAACCCTCACTATGAGGCATGGCAGATCGCAGGCCCTGGCAATGCGCTGGTGGTCTGTCCACCAGACGGCGGCAGTCTCGCCGTCTGGGCCAACACGAAAGGCTCCTGACCATCCCTGAACGCCGGTTCCAGGCCGTCGTAGAGT
>PLSY01000382.1 GCA_003164275.1 Acidimicrobiaceae bacterium
TCCACCGGCGAGGTCATGGGGATCGGCTCAACCTTCGGCCTGGCCTTCGCCAAGAGCCAGATCGCCGCCGGCAACCGGCTGCCCGTCGAGGGGACGGTGTTCTTGTCACTCGCCGACCGGGACAAGGCCGGCGGCCTTGACGCGGCGCGACAGTTCGTGGCCCTCGGCTTCGACTTGGCGGCCACCTCGGGGACGGCGGCCATGCTCGAGGCCGAGGGCGTCCCTGTCGCCACGGTGGTGGCCAAGGTCGGTGAGTCCCACCCCGGCGTGGTCGACGCCGTCGATCTCATTGCCGGGGGGAAGGTGCAGCTGGTGGTCAACACCCCCCGGGGCCGCGGGCCGAGGGCCGACGGGAACCACATCCGGTCGACAGCCCTGTCGCACATGGTCCCGTGCCTGACGACGGTGGCCGCCGCCCGCGCCGCCGCCGCCGGCATCGCCGACTGGATCAGCCACCCGTTGTCGGTCCGGTCCCTCCAGGAGTACCACGAAGGATGACCGGGGCGATCCCGACCGGGTCGGAGCGGGTCGACCGGGTGCGTAGGGCGTGGCGTGCCGTCGTGGCGGGAGACGTGGACCTCACGACCAAGGTTGGCTCGCTGACGCTGGCCAACCCGGTGATGACGGCCTCGGGCACGGCCGGCCACGGTGACGAGCTCCAGGCCTACTTCCCCTTGGGCGAGCTCGGGGCCGTGGTCGTGAAGTCCCTCTCCGTCGGCCCCTGGCCCGGCAATCCGCCCCTCCGGGTCCATGAGACCCCTTCGGGCATGCTCAACAGCGTGGGCCTCCAAGGCCCTGGCCTGCCGGTTTGGGTGGAGGAGTACCTGCCCGGCCTGGTGGCCACCGGCGCCAAGGTCGTCGTGAGCATCTGGGGCCAGAAGGTCGAGGACTACGCCAAAGCCGCCGCCATCGTCGCCGGCCTGTCGGGGATCGTGGCCATCGAGGTCAACGTGAGCTGCCCGAACGTGGAGGACCGGCGCCGCATGTTCGCCCACTCGCCGTCGGCCACCGCCGAGGTGGTGTCCGCCGTCGCCGAGCACTGCCCGGGGCTGCCCCGGTGGGCCAAGCTCAGCCCCAATGTGTCCGATCTCGCCGACATCGCCGGCGCCGCCCTGGCCGCCGGGGCTGAGGGCGTCACGCTGGTCAACACCGTCTTGGGCATGGCCATCGACACCGATCGCCGCCGACCGGTCCTCGGCTCGGGCGGCGCCGGCGGTGGGCTGTCGGGCCCGGCCATCCACCCGGTGGCCGTCCGGGCCGTCTTCGACGTCCGGGCCGCCCATCCCAACGCCACCATCATCGGGGTCGGAGGGGTGATGGGGGGAGCGGACGCCGTCGAGCTGATCATGGCCGGTGCCGACGCTGTCCAGGTCGGCACGGCGACCTTCCGGGACCCCAGGGCACCGATCAAGGTATTGGCCGAGCTGAGGCGGTGGTGCTCGAGACAAGGTGTGCGCCGGGTCGTCGAACTGAGGGGAGTGGCCCATGGATGAGCTGTCCGAACAGCAAGGATTCAGCGCCCGCCTGGCCACGGCGGTTGCGAAGTCGGGCCCACTGTGTGCCGGGATCGACCCTTCGGCGGCGTTGCTCGCCCAGTGGGGCCTGAGCGACGATGCCGAGGGACTCCACACCTTTGGGATGCGCTGCATCGAAGCATTCGCCGGCTTGGTCCCGGTCGTGAAGCCCCAGGTGGCATTCTTCGAACGGTTCGGGGCCCGGGGGATGGCGGCACTGGAGTCGATACTCGCCGCCGCCAGGGCTTGCGACCTGATGGTCATCGGCGACGCCAAGCGGGGTGACATCGGCACCACGTCGGCGGCCTACGCCTCGGCCTGGCTGGACCCGGCCTCGACCCTGCGGGTGGACGCCATGACGGTCGCCCCCTATCTCGGGCTCGGGGCCCTGCGCCCCATCCTCGACCTGGCCGGCCAGCATGGCCGTGGGGTCATCGTGGTCGTCCGGAGCTCCAACCCCGAGGGCCGCGGCCTCCAGCTGGCGCTGACCGACGGGGGGAGGGGACCGGCCGTCGAGGACATGCTCCTTGACCAGATCGCCGGGCTCAACCACGGGGGCGACCTGCCGCCGGGAACCGTCGGCGCCGTCATCGGTGCCACCTTGGCCCCGTCGTCGTTCGATCTCGCCACCTTGGGGGGGACCATTCTGGCTCCCGGGGTGGGGGCCCAGGGGGGGACGGCGAAAGAGGTGGCCGCGCTGTTTTCGGGCTGCCCGCCGGGGTCGGTGGTGGCGAGCGCCTCCCGATCGATTCTGAGCCACGGCCCCGACGTCCAGTCCCTGGCCCGGGCGGCCGGCCGCGAGCTGTACGAGATGGCCGAGGCGCTGTCCTGAACCCCTAGCGGTCCGAGGTCGGCAGATCTCGGGCGAACTCCATGAAGGGCCGTCCCGGCAGGTACTCGTCGGGGATTTCACTCGACGGCTGGTAGTAGTCGATGTCGAAGATGTTGGAGACGCCCGGCTCCTCGACGGTGCCCGACAGCCCGGCCTCGTGGCTGGCCACGAAGGCATCTGCGCCGGTGATGTCACCTTTTGCCAGCGCCTCGTAGGTGGCCTTCTCGACCCGGGCGATGAGGCTGTAGACCACGCCGTCCAAGGTGGCGCCCACCCGGTGGCCGATCATGCAGTGGTGCTTGCCGTCGTCGATGGCATAGACGGCATCGTCCCCGCTGCCGATGCAGACACGGATGCGGTCGGGGTGCCCGAAGATGTGGAGGAACTGCTCGTGTCGCCGCTCCTTCATGGCCCAGAGGGGACTCTTCGGAATGACCCCTTCGGGCTCGTCCTCCTCGAGCGGGGTGGCGTCGGTCGGTGCGGTGACCGGAAACGTGTCGGCCGCCGTCTCGGGCAGAAAGTGGAGCTGGCCGTCGTCTCGGGGTTGGACCAGCCCGTCGCCAGGGGTTGCCACATAGGGCAGCCGTTCTCCGTTTGGCTGTTCTCCCTCGACCACGCCTGCTCCTCTCGATCGCAGAAAGGGCGACACCACCCCTCCTTCGCCACTTCCAAGCCCACACTCTCCCAGATCCGACGCCTTCGGGTGGACGGCTCAGGTTCCCGCCTCGGTCGGGAACCAACCCGACACCCGGTCCTCCAGGTCGTGGCGCAGGGCGGCCCGGGACGCTCTGGCCTCATCCAGCCCGACCTCGACGAAGACCACGGTGTCGCCCGGGGCGAGTTGGGCAACCTTGGCCACATCGACGGCGGTGACGCAGGCCAGGACGGGGTACCCGCCGACGGTGGCATGGTCGGACAACAAGATGATGGGCGCACCGCTGGCCGGAACCTGGATGGCTCCGGTGACCATGCCCAGCGAATCGCAGCCCTCATCGGGTCCCGCCAGCGGCCGCGCGCCGGAGAGGCGGACCCCTATGCGGTTGGACTCCGGCCCGACCGTCCAGGGCTCGGCCAGGAACTGAGCCAGGTCGCCCGCTTCGAAACGGTGGGGACCGGGGATCACCCCGATCACGTGGGGCTGGTGGCCCAACAGGTCCCCGGTCGCCGGCTCGAGCAGTCCCCGCGGACGGACCGGGGCTCCGAGGTCGACGACATCGCCTCGACGCAGAGGGCCAGGCCCGAGCCCGCTCAACACGTCAGAGGAACGTGAGCCGAGGATGCGCTCTGAAGCGATCCCACCGGCCACGGCCAGATAGGCACGCAGCCCCGGCCGCACCCTGCCGATGGCCACTACCTGCCCGGGCCCTATCGGGGTGACCGTACCCGTCTCGTGGCGGTGCCCGTCGATGGTCACCGAGGTGTCGTCGGAGGATCCGCCCGACGTCGAGACAACGGCGATATGGGTCGCCCGGGCGAACCGCAGCGTCGGCCCGATGGCGGTGATCTCGATGGCCGCGGCGTCGGCCGCGTTGCCGACCAAGAGGTTGGCGAGACCCATGGCCGCCGGGTCGGCCGGACCTGATCTCGGCACGCCGATCCCAGCCAGCCCGGGACGACCGCCGTCTTGGATGAGGGTCATGGCCCCGGGCTCTGTCACCTCGATGAAGCGCTCACCCCGGGCCACCAGCGGCGGTCGCGTTGCCGGCGTCCCAGGCTGACCGCCTGCTCCATTGATCGGCTCGGCGACGGTGAAGCGCACCCGGTCGCCGAGCCGGAGGAGGGCAAACGGTTCGTGCCGAGGGTCGAACAGCTTGACGGCGGTCCGGCCGAGCAACCTCCATCCTCCCGGAGACGCCCGGGGATAGACCGAGGCGAATCCGCCGGCCACGGCCACCGACCCGGCCGGGACCGAGGCTCGAGGTACCGAGCGACGGGCGATGGCGGAGAGCTCGGGCGGCAGCCCCACGAGGTAGGGGAACCCGGGGGCGAAGCCGAGGAAGGCCACCTGTAGCTCCGCTCCGCAGATCAGCTCGATCACCCCGCCGGCATCGACTCCGAGCTCGGCCGCCACGTCGTCCAGGTCGTCGCCGTCGAACACCACCGGCAGTTCGACGGTCGGCCGCTCCCCATCGGGATCGGCCGGTTGGCTTCCCGGCTGGGCCCCGGGCACTCCGGCAAGGTTCGAGGTGAGCGACGAGAGCCAGTCGAACAGTTCCTCCCAGTCGGTCGCCGGGTCCGAGTGAACGACCAAGGTGTGGAGACCGACGACGACATCTTCGATCCCGGGCGGTGCCTCCCCCCTTTGCCGTCGGGCCCCGATGACCGAGGCCAGCCGGTGGGCGGCATCGGTCGTCACCGTCTCGATGAGGAGGGCACTGTCCCCGAAGGGGAGAATCTCCACGCTCATCCGAGGTGCCATGGCCCGACGCAGGCCTCGGGGAAGACGAGGGTCACGGGGGAGTGGCCGGATTGATGAACGACGCCACGACGACACCGTCGGCGTCGAGGGCGGCCCGCACCGTTCGGGCTGTCCGAGCTGCCCCTGGGGCGTCGCCGTGGATGCATATGGTGTCGGCCTCGACCGGGGTCCAGGCACCGTCGAGAGCGACCACCCCGCCCCGACGGACGAGTGAGAGGGCCCGTTCGGCAACGATGGCATCGTTAGAGACGAGGGCGCCGGCCTCGTCTCTCGACGCCAGTCGCCCATCGGCCAGGTAGCCCCGATCGGGGAACCCCTCGAGGATGACGGTGAGGCCGGCACGTCGGGCAAGGTCGACGACGACCGTCCCGGGCTGAGCGAGGAGAACCCAGGGTCCGTGACCACTGACAGCCTCGACCACGGACGCGGCGGCGGCGGGATCGGAGCCCATCGAGTTGTAGAGCGCTCCATGGGGCTTCACGAAGCTGACCTTTCCTCCGACGGTGGCGACGACGTCCTCCAAGATGGCGCACTGCTCGACGATGTCGGCGACCAGCTGGGCGTGCTCGAAGGGAAGCCGCCGGCGCCCGAACCCCGCCCGGTCGCGGAACGAGATATGGGCCCCGATGACCACACCCCGGTCGAGGCAGGCTGAGGCTGAGTCCCGCATCATCTGGGGGGAGCCGGCGTGAAAGCCACAAGCCACGCTGGCACTGGTTACGGCGTCCAACACGGCCAGATCGGTGGGCGTCACGGTCTCGCCCTCCCCGAGATCGGCGTTGATGTCGACCGTGGCCATACCCCCAGTATCGGACATCTCTGAAGGCCGTCGTCCACCGGATCCCGAGATCGCCGCAGGTGGTGTCGTCGGGCTTTCTCGAAGGGGGGGCGTCCGCGCCGATCGGTTTCGTGTGACCCGACGCCCGCGAGGCGCTATCGTTCCGACCATGCCGCAACCGCCAGCACTCACGCCCGAACAGCGCCAGGCCGCCCTGGCCAAGGCAGCCAAGGTCCGCCGTGAGCGGGCCGAAGTGAAAGAGAAGCTCAAACTCGGGTCCATCACCCTGTCCGAGCTCCTCACCACTGCCGACTCCAACGAGACCGTTGGGAAGATGAAGGTGCTCTCCGTGCTCGAATCCCTGCCCGGCTTGGGCAAGGTCAAGGCCCGGCGCCTGATGGACACGGTGGGGATCAGCGAGAGTCGTCGGCTGCAAGGACTTGGGAGCAACCAACGAGAGTCTCTCTTGCGTGAGACCGCTCGCTGAGCGGTCCCACTGACCGGGCCGGCACAGGCGCCGGCTCGTTGATCTTCGTGCTCTTCGGTCCCGGCGGGGCGGGCAAGGGCACGATCGCCGCCCACCTGGTCGCCGCCGACCAGGGTCTCTGGCTCAGCCGGTCGTGGACGACCCGGGCCCGACGCCCAGGGGAAGGCGCCGACGCCTACGTCTTCGTCGACCGTCCGACCTTCGAGGCCCACATCGAGGCCGGGGGCTTCTTCGAGTGGGCGGAGTTCCTGGGGAACCTCTACGGCACGCCCGTGCCCGATCCGCCAGCCGGGTGCGACGTGCTGTTGGAGATCGACCTCCAAGGGGCCATCGAGGTGCAGCGCCAGCGCCCTGACGCCACCTTGGTGCTGTTGTTGCCGCCCTCGTTGCGGGCCCAAGAGGAGCGTCTGCGAGCCAGGGGAGATGACGAGGCCCACATCGAAAAGCGTCTGCGGGCCGGTGCCGAGGAGGCGGAGGCGGGCAGGGCCATCGCCGATGCCGTGGTGGTGAATCGCGACGTGACGCAGGCCACGACCGATGTGGCCGGTATAGTGGGGCGTTATCGCTCGGCCGCCCGTGAGGCGACCGACCCAGTCCGGGGAACCGACGGCCATGCCGACGCAGCCTCATAGGACACCCGACGATCTAACGAAGGACCGTGATGGCTCAGCAACCAGTAACGCTCATGGACCCACCGATCGAGGACCTTCTGGACAAGGTCGACTCGAAGTTCACCCTGGTGGCCCTGGCCTCGCGTCGGGCGCGTCAGGTCAACAGCTACTACAACTCACTCGGTGAGGGACTGGGCGTTGTCGTACCCCCCCAGGTGGCTTCGGCCTCGGGCAAGCCCTTGTCCATCGCCTTCGAAGAGGTGGCAGCGGCCAAGGCCACGTACTCGCGTCCCGACCCCGAGGAGATTGCCCTGGCCGAGGCGGCAGCCCTCGCCCTGCTCGAGGGTGACGCGGAGGTCGCCGAGGTCGAGATCGACCTCGGCACCGCTCCGGCCGACGAGTCCTCCGAGTAGAGGCCGCAGCTCCGGTCCGGTCGCTCGGGCGTCCGTGCGTGATGAGATGGTCCTTGGCGGGCACGGCCGAAGTGAGCCGTCGGTGACGGCCGGTGACGAGCGGGTGCAGCCTTTCGTCGTCCTCGGCGTGTCGGCCGGGATAGCCGCGTACAAGGCCATCGAGGTGTGCCGTCGCCTGGTCGATGCCGGCGTGCACGTGGCGCCTGTGCTCACCGAGCGATCCACCCGGTTCGTCGGTCGGGCCACCTTCGACGCATTGGGGTCGGAGCCGGCCCAGATGAGCCTGTGGGACGAAACGTCACCCATTCCCCACACCCGCCTCGGCCAGCGGGCCGATCTCGTGGTGGTGGCCCCGGCCACCGCCGACCTGCTCGCCCGCTACGCCGGCGGGTTCGCCGACGACCTGTTGACGACCACGCTGGTGGCCACCGCGGCACCGGTCGTTGTCTGCCCGGCCATGCACACCGAGATGTGGGAGCACCCGGCCGTCCAGGAGAACCTCCGGGTGCTCCGCTCCCGTGGTGTCACCGTGATCCCCCCCGAGGAGGGACGGCTGGCCGGAGGGGACGTCGGTTCGGGACGTCTGGCCGACCCGTCGCTCATCGTGGCGACGGTCCTTTCTCTCCTGGGCGGCGCCGAGCGACCTCGACCGGTGGGTGATCTGGCCGGCGTCCGGGTCCTGGTCTCGGCCGGCGGCACCCGCGAGCCGATCGACCCGGTCCGCTTCATCACCAACCGCTCCTCGGGCAAGCAGGGCCACGCCGTGGCCGAGGCGGCGGCGCGTCGTGGTGCCGAGGTGGTGCTGGTCACGACCGGCCGGCATCCCGGCGGGTCCGGGGTCGAAGTCGTGGATGCCGAGACGGCGGCTGACATGGAACGAGCACTCGAGGCGCGGGCCGAGTGGGCGGACGTGGTCATCATGGCCGCGGCGGTCGCCGACTTTCGTCCCAAGGTGACGGCCGAACAGAAGCTCCACAAAGTCGATGGCCTGCCTGAGCTGGTCTTGGAGGCGACGCCGGACATCCTGGCCGAGCTCGGTCGGAGGCGTCGGCCGGGTCAGGTCCTCGTCGGCTTCGCCGCCGAAACAGAGGGACTGGCCGATCGGGCCGTGGCCAAGATGGAGGCCAAGGGCGTCGACTTGATGGTGGCCAACGATGTGTCGGCCCCGGGTGTGGGCTTTGACCACGACACCAACGCAGTGACCATCTTCTCGACCGACGGATCGGTCGAGGAGATCTCCCTGACGGCCAAGCGCGCCGTGGCCGAGGCCATATTGGATAGGGTGTGCGCGCTGTTGCCGACCCGATGACGGCTCACCCGCCAACGTCGGTCGGAAGTGGCCAGATCGACCGATCTCAGTGCTTCACCCTGTCTGCCCGACGAGGCACCTGCCCCCAACCAGAATGGATCCACTCGTGAGTACCCGATACACCTTCACCTCTGAATCGGTGACCGAAGGTCATCC
>PLSY01000114.1 GCA_003164275.1 Acidimicrobiaceae bacterium
ATGAGAACTCAAGACATTTGCCCCAAGTGGGTGAACGGCGATGCCGGGTCCGAGGGGACGAAGGCCAGGCCATCGCTGAACTGGTCATCGTCGCCCCGGTGCTGCTCATCATCATCGTGCTCATGGTCGCCCTTGGACGGGTCGACTCGGCCCAGGGGGACGTCGAGTCGGCGGCGCGGGCCGGAGTCCAGGCGGCTGTCGTCCAGGCCGACGCCGCCGACGCCCAGACCCAGGCGACTTCAGCGGTGACCAGCACCCTGGCCGGCGCTGGGCTCACCTGTCCTGCTCCCCAGATCACGACGGACACGTCCAACTTCGTAGCCGGCGGCACCGTGTCGGTGATTGTGACCTGTGTGACCAGCCTGGCCGACGTGTCCGTCCCCGGCATGCCCGGGTCGAAGACCCTGTCGGCCATCGCCGTGGCGCACATCGACGTGTTCCGGACGGTCGGTGGTGGCACATGAGGGCGGCCGTTCGCAGTGGAAGATCGATCGGCAGGTGGCGAGCGCGACTGCACCGACACACTGACCACCGACGAACTGCCCATCGATGTTCCGATGATGGACAGCTCCTCGCCATGACAGCGGTCTTCATGACCATGTTCCTGGCCCTCACCGGTCTGGTGGCCGACGGGGGTCACTACCTCGACGCCAAACAACAGGCCGCCTCCGAGGCCGAACAGGCGGCCCGGGCGGGTGCCGGGTCGCTGGATGTCGGCCAGCTCCATGCCGGCACCATCGCTGTCGATCCCGCGGTTGCCGTCACCGTGGCCGAGAACTACATGAGCTCGGCCGGCCAGCCCGGCACCGCCTGGGTGGTCGGCAACACCGTCTACGCCCAGATCAGCTACCGCCTGCCCACCCAGCTCCTCGGCATCATCGGGGTCGGGAGCCTGGCCCTGTCGGTCACCGAGTCGGCGACCGATGTGAGTGGCATCACCACAGGAGGATGACCGTGCCCGCTCGATCCAATCGCACCGCAGCCGCTCGCACCGCGACAATCCGACCGGCTGATGGAACTCGACCGACAGGTCGCCAGGTCGCCGGCGGCTTCGGCGCTCTCGGTGTCCTGGCCATTGGGTTGGTGGGCATCCCGATCGTGCTCTCCACCCTCGTCGGGTGGCCGCTCCCGCATCACGTCCCGAGCGGTACGCAGGCGGCCCACGCCCTCGGGGCCTCGATCCCGGACTCGTTCTGGCCACGGCTGTTCGCCGCCTTGGCCTGGCTGGCCTGGGCCTATTTCGTGGCCTCGGTCGGCACCAACCTCGTCCTCCAACTCCGCGGTCACCGACCCGGTCACCGCTCCCACCTCGTTGGCTCAAGCGCGATGGCGGCCCTCATCGCCGCCGTTCTGATCCTCGGTCAGCTCCGTGGTGCCCACACTGTTGCCAATTCGGGGCGTACTGGACCTCCGACCAGCCCAGCCCCAGTTGTGCAGCTGCTTTCCCAGACCTCCCCGGGGATCGTCCCTTTGGTGTCCACCACTCCGATCTCGGCCGCTCAATCAGCCGCGCAACTGGCCACCGTTACCCACACGGTCGTGCCCGGAGACACGCTGTGGAGCATCGCCGTCCAGTACTACGGAAACGGTGAACAGTGGCAGGCCATCTACCAGGCGAATGTGGGCCTGTCCCAGCCGGGAGGTGGCGCCCTCACCGATGCCCACTGGATCTATCCGGGGTGGTCGCTCACCATCCCAGGCGCCACCCAGGCGCCGCCCGTGGTGCCGGCGACGTCTCCGCCACCGCAGACTCCTTCGCCCGCAGCTTCGTCTACAGCTCCGATTGTGACCTCGCCGGCTGCCGGCACGTCCGGATCCATCAGCGGTGCCTCCAACAGCAGGGGTTCAGGCGGCAGCAAATCAACGAGCAGCGGCCGGTTTCCTCGGCCGACCGACACCCCCGATGCACGTCGGCCAAGCTCGAGCCGCCCACCTTCGGAGACTCCGTCAGTGCCGTCGGGCCACACGGGTACCACGGAGCCTGCCGGGGCCACTCCATCCCGGCCGCCGCTCACCCTCCACCATTCTGGAGACGCAACTCCGACCCACGCTGACCAGTCGAACGCCGTCGCCAAGACGCATCCACCTGCTCCGCATGCGCCCGGAAGTGACATCGGACCGATCGCCGTGGGCGCGGGCCTCTTCGGCCTCACCGCCATCGGTCTGGTCACCGCGTTGGACCGCCGGCGGCGCCGACAGATCGGGCGGCGGTCCTTTGGCGGGTGCATTCCTCGGCCGGAACCGAAGAGCCCGCTCGCCGACCTCGAGCTGCAGCTACGCCACTACGCCCGAGCCGGCCACGCGTTCTGGGTCTGCCACCTGGCCGAGTTGCTCGGCCACGCCGCCAACGTTGCCGGTGTGGCACCACCGGACGTGGTGGGCGTCGAGCTGACCGCCATTGGACTGGATGTGCTGGTCACCGGTGACAGCCCCGTACCACGGGCCCCATTCGTATGTCGGCCCGGTCGGCCGGACGTCTGGCACCTGCCCTTCACCACCGATCCAGATGTCGTCGATGAGGCCGCCGGGTCCTCGCCCGTTCCCCTGGTCCTTGCCACCGTGGGCCAGAGTGCTGTTGGGTCGGTGCTGGTCAACGTGGACCGCTACCTGTCGATCCACATCACCGTCGCCGAGGACCAGGTGGAGGGCATCCTGGCCGCCATGGCCACCGAGTTGGCCGGCACGACCTCCCCAGTGGGGACGGCAGTCATCGCCGTCGGCTTCGGTTACGGCGTGGTCGATCGCCTCGAAGGGGGTGTCGTCGTCGACGACCTCAACGAGGCGACAGCATCGACGCGACCCGATGAGCAGTCCATCGTCCTGGTTGACCCCCAGACCACGACTGATCGCCTTCTCGATGTCGTCCATGGGAGGGAGAATCTGCACCTGGTCACCGCGGGACCTGTCGCACCGGGCGGCACGGCGCTCATCCTCGACCCAGAACATCCGCACCTAGAGCACCACCCGTTGGACCCGGCCCAACCCGCGCAGGTCTCCGACGACTCGCTCGAAGAGGTGCAGACCTTGTTCGAACTGGCCGAAGAGGACCCGGACTCCAAGGCCCACAACGGCAACCAGGCGGCCGAGGCGCATCGACCAAGCGAAGAGTCGTCCGTAGGGGAGGTGGTGATCGGTATCCTGGGAGAACCGACGATCTCTGTCGGCAAAAGTGATCGTCAGGGGCTTGTGGCGGCCGTCTCGCCGAGGGCGGGAACCAAAGCCCGCAGAGTCGTCGAGCTCCTCGTCTACCTGGCTGCTCATGACGGAACCGCCACTCGAGGCGAGTGGCTCACCGACATCTCTCCGGACAAGGCGTTGAGCGACGGATACGTCCGCAACCTGGTGCTCCTCACCCGACGCTCGCTCGAAGCCATCACCGGTGATCCGGACCTCCTCGCCTATGACAAGGCCACTCAGCGATTTTCGCTGGCCGAGCGGGTCACGACCGACTGGAAGCAGTTCCAATCGGCGACCTCTGACGGAGAGCCGGTGCAGTTGCGAACGGCACTTGGGCTCGTCCGAGGCGTTCCGTTCGGAGTCGATCCCGACCCATGGACGTCGGCCGGAGGTCTTTCCTACGTCGTAGGGGACGCCATCACCGACGCAGCGCTTACTCTCGGAGAGCTGGCTTTGGACGACGGTGATCTTCGACTGGCCACGTGGGCAGTGCGCCAGGGCCAGCTGGCCAATCGCTACGACCAGGGCCTGTGGCGAATCCTTCTCCGAGCGACCGGCGACGACACTGCCTGCAAGCAGATTTGGAACGAGCTCAATGCTCTTCTCGCCGTCGATGGTGATCCCACCGAGGACCTCGAGCCCGCCACTCTCGACCTCTACGGCTCGCTCAGCACTCCGAGGCGGCCAGCTGCCGGAGTTGTCGTGCTGCAGGACAACGACGAAGCAGTCCTTCCGACCCGCCAAGCCGTGTGATGCCGTCGGCTTTCATCCCGGACTCCGCCGGCTGAACTGAGCTCATCACTGACGCTCAGCCGCACAGGCTTTCACGCTGAGGACGGCGCTGGAAAGCCGCCGCTTGACCCCGGTTCGATTTGGCCAGCGTCTTCCCAAGTCCACTCCTCACGAATGCACCACGCTGACCTACCGTATGCCAATGACGACCTGTAGCGGTTGGGTGCGCACTCTAAAGGGCCGGAACGTAACCTTCACCGGACTCGTCTACCTCGGCGGTGATCGTTTCAGCCATCGGGAGTGCGGCGAGTTGGTCGAGTCGCATGGCGGTTCTTGGTCTGATGACCTCTCAAACGAAACCGATCTAGTCATCAAGGGATGGCAGCGCAGCGTCGACTACGAAGGGACTCGGGCGAGTCGGAAGCTCGTGCTCGCGAGGCAATCGAATGCCGAACAGTCGGATCGCTCGCATGTTCACATCGTCCGTGCGGTCGGTTTCGCGCATCTTCTCGGAAACCATCGTGCGGAGTGCGTCAATCGGCCCTTGGAGGGGCACTCAGGGGACTGGGTGCGGGCCGTGACTGCGGACGGGCAGAGGGAGCGGATCGAGGGACGGCTTGACATCGTCCTACATGACTCGGGCGACTACGTTCTACCGACGGTTGTTCTCAGGAGAAAGCGTTATGAGGTGTTCCCCGAGTCTGTCCATGTGATTGAAAGTGGCTCGCCACCCTTGAAGTCGAAGAAGCTCATCTTCGGCGGCGGACTTCAGGACGCAGCAGTGGACGACCTCCTTCGTTCCTATTGGCAAGACTGGGCGCCGCGGTATGACATCACGTGGGAGGAGATGTTTGCTCAACTCGAGGTTTTGGTCGATCCCCTCAAGGCAGCTGGCTGGAAGGAAACCGGGAGCGGTCGAGAGAGGGGGGGCTGGGAGGAGGACGACTTCGTCTTCGCCACCCTGGTGCGTAACGACATTTCCGTTGAATTAGAGCTTGGTGAAGCGGGCTGGGTGAGCGGTTGGGAGGATCTGCTCCTGGAAGAGCACGTCGATGAGGATGCGGAGCGCACCGAACTTTCGAACCCGAGGATCATTCCCGGGATCGGCAACACTAGGGATCAGCTGGGCATTGTTCGGAGGTACCGCCGGGAACGCTGGCTGCCCTGATCACCAGGCGCGGCCGAATGGCGAGAGAACGCGGTAGGTGGCCTCGCCGAGCATGGCCATGAGCGGAGCGTTGGAAATCCCGTGGCTCACAGCGGTCTTGTCCAAGTGGTCCGCAGGCTAGATCACGTTGTCTCCCTGCCCTCTTGTGTCATTACTGCGTCGAAGCGCTCCCAGGACATCTTGTAGTGCGTCTTTGAATTGTGTGATGGCATCCAGTCGATTGCGCCCTTGCTGATCCTTAGCCTGCCGAGCTTGTTGCCGTTCGACCACACTGAGACCTCCACGTCAGTGTTGTTGACAGTCTGGGCGGGAAGTGACATCTCGATCTCGTGTTGGGGCATGGTCGCAAATGCTAGATGTGGAGGTTGAACCGGCCTGGTATCCCCGAAGGCTCCATGCTTTGGAAGTGAGAATGGAGCATGGCGCCATACAGGCCGACGATAAGGGGGTATCCGCGTGAGCTGAAAGAGCGGGCTGTGAAGATGGTCCAGGAACTTCAGGCACGGCACCCCTAGAGCAAGACGGTCATCTCTCGGGTGGCCTGCCAGCTGGGCGTGGGGGACGAATGGGACTACCTGTAGCCAGGCACCACACCTAGCGGGGATAATAGAGAAACATGATGACAACGGCGGAGAGACGCAGGTCACTCACGCGCTCTTCGGAGAAGATGCGGACTTCAGGCCGGCCGGCGTCTCCAAATTCTCTGAATTGCGTCGGCGGCTTCCACGGGATCGTCATGCTCCCAAATGTGTATCGGAAGCCAGCCCATGTCTTTCAAAGACTCATCGACTCGATCATCGCGCTCACTGTTTTCGACCATCTTCGCCTCCCACCAAGCCCCGTTGTTCTTGGGCGCCACATAGTGAATCGGACATCCATGCCAGAAGCATCCGTCGACGAAGACTGCCAACTTGGCCCTAGTGAAGGCGATGTCAGGAGTGCCGGGAAGACCTCGGAGATGAACGCGATACCGAAGACCCCTCCGATGCAGTTCGCTGCGCAGGGCAAGTTCCGGCTTGGAATCTCTTCTGGGCATGCGCGCGAACTGGCTGCTCACGGCCTCACTCAAGGCCGGCGGCCGGTCGTTCGTCACGCTGCAAGTCTGCTGCTTGACGGAGGGTCATGACCAAAAAGGTGGACTTCGACATCGTTCAGCCGAATCCCGGCGCGCTGATCGAATCCTTGCGAGCGTTCGGATACACGCCGGAGAGTGCCGTGGCCGACTTAGTCGACAACAGCATCGCCGCTGGGGCCAAGCATGTTGACATCAGATTCGAATGGGAGGGCGCAACGAGTCGAGTCATCATTTCTGACGACGGTCGAGGAATGCCAGAGGCGGTGCTCGTCAATGCAATGAGGGCGGGGAGCACCAGTCCGAGCGAGGAGCGTGATCCAAGCGACTTGGGGAGATTCGGTCTCGGGTTGAAGACAGCATCCTTTTCCCAGTGCCGACTTCTGACCGTCATGAGCAAGACGAAGAAGTCCCCAGCTGCGTGTCGCCGTTGGGACCTCGATGAGGTCGTTCGCTCGGGTGAGTGGAGGCTTCTACACGGTCCATCCGAGTGGGCCCAACCTTTGGTGGCAGAGCTTGAAGCGCAAGCATGCGGTACGAAAGTCGCCTGGGAGAAGATGGATCGCCTAGTTGGTGATTCGGAGGTCGACGACTCTTGGGCCCAAAGGCATTTCTTCACCGTCGCGGACAAGGTGGCTGATCACCTGTCCATGACCTTTCATCGCTTTCTCAACGGTCGAAAGCTCTCCATCACCATCAATGGACACCCAGTAGACCAATGGGACCCGTTCCTTGAGGGGAATCCGGCTCGCCAGGTACTAGGGATGGAGCGAATCAAGTACACCGGAGGCGAGGTGGAGGTCCACCCCTACGTCTTGCCACATCGCTCGAAGCTGGCGGATTCTGATTTCAGCCTCGCTGGGGGATCGCGCGGATGGAACGATCTCCAAGGGTTCTACGTCTACCGCAATCAGCGGCTATTGGTGGCTGGAGACTGGCTGGGCCTTCGGTTCACCAAAGAAGAACACTACAAACTGGCTCGAATCCGCATTGATATTCCCAACAACACCGATGAGCAATGGCAGATCGATGTCCGCAAATCAGTCGCGGTTCCCCCACCCGAGATCAGGGAGCAGCTCAGGCGAATCGCGAAGGTCACGAGGGAACGGGCGGTGGAGGTCTACCGCCATAGAGGGAAGGTCATCACCAAGCAGTCCGAGAAGGGCATCACCCCAATCTGGCTTGAGAAAGTGCGGCATGGACAGATCTCATACGTGATCAACCAAGAGCATGACGTGGTCGCCTCGGCGATCGATGACCCCAACCCGAAGAGCGTTAGGACGCTCATCCGCCTCATCGAAGAGACCATCCCCGTTCCACTCATTGCGATCAACAGCGCGGAACGTAGCCAGCAGCACGCCGCACCCTTAGAGAACGCCACGCCAAGGGCGATCGCGACACTGGCGGAGACTGTCTACCGCTCGGTCAGGGCCAAGGGATCAAGCCACAAGGTCGCGCGTGACCGAGTCCTCACCATGGATCCGTTCCATCTCTATCCAGAGTTACTCGAGGTGCTCGATTCACTGGAGCACGACCATGAAGGGTCAAAATGACCGACCAGAGCACCATTCGCAAAGCCATGAACATCGCCATCCAACTCCTTCCCGTCTCGGGGGGAGTCAGTGAGGAGGAGATCCTGGAGGCGGTCGACAGCGCCCTGAGCGTCATGAAGCTCGACGCCGCGGGACGGGAACAGCTGATTCGAGACCTCCAGGCTGCCTACACCGTCAATGTGGACGAAGCAGACGTCCTAGATGGAGGAACCAACCACCAAGATTGGCTTGCTGAGAAGCGGCCGGAGATCTTCTGGAATCTCTGGACCCGATATATGCGCTACCTCCAGGAAGAGAAGGGATTCCCGCCGTTGGTCGTGAATCGGCTGGACGATGTCACGGATCAGATCCTCGGCCGTCTGGAGAATCCGAAACGCACGGGTACTTGGGATCGGCGAGGCATGGTGGTCGGCTATGTGCAGTCTGGGAAGACGGCCAACTACACGGGCCTGATCTGCAAGGCCGCTGATGCGGGGTACAAGGTCATCGTGGTGCTCGCGGGCACGGACGACAGCCTGAGGAGCCAGACTCAACTCCGTCTCGACGAAGGGCTGTTGGGGTTTGATACCCAGCAGCGGCGGAATTACGACCAGGCGAACAGCCGAATAGGTGTGGGCCGTCTCTCGGGGGCGGTGCTCTATCCCGTTAACTCACTGACGAGTAGCGCCCAGAAGGGCGACTTCAAGAAGTCCATGGCGCAGCAGATCGGAGTGAATCCGGGTGGCAACGATCCGCTCCTCCTCGTCGTCAAGAAGAACAAGTCGATCCTCAACAACGTGATTTCCTGGATCACTTCGTTTGACGCCAGACGCGAAGGTGAGGACGATCGCGCCGTTGTTCCGAATGTGCCAATTCTTGTCATTGATGACGAGTGTGACCACGCCTCGGTCAACACACGCGCAGACGATCCAGACGTCGACCCGACAGCGATCAATGCATGCATCAGGAATCTTCTGTCCAGCTTCGACCAGAGCGCATACGTGGGATACACGGCGACGCCGTTTGCCAACATCTTCATCGCGCCCGAATCGAGTGCTGCTGAAGAACACGGACAGGACATCTTCCCGCGAGACTTCATCGTCAGCCTGAAGAAGCCTTCCAACTACATCGGGGCCAGCCGAGTATTCGGCCTCGAAGGCGATCCGGAGATCGGTCTAGAGGCTGAGACCGCAATTCCCATCGCCCGAACCGTGGACGACCAAGACGACTGGATCCCCGCTACACACAAGAACGGGTACAGCGTGCCTGCAGCGATGCCGCAATCCTTGCGCAAGGCTCTGCTCAGCTTCGTCTTAGTGTGTGCGGCCCGCCGGGCTCGTGGTCAGGAGACAGAGCACAACTCGATGCTGGTGCACGTGACGCGATTCACGAACGTACAACAGCAGGTTGCAGATCAGATCGAGACCGAACTCGGATTCATCCGGCAGAGGATTCGCTACAGCGATGGCCAACGCAAGGAAACGCTGCTCGATGAACTGCAGGAACTTTGGGAGGGGGACTTCGAGCCAACTACCGAGTGGTTCGATGATGCCCAGTTAGCGCCATTGCCGTGGTCCGACGTCGAGATCCACCTGGATGCTGCGGTGTCGAAGATCGAAGTACGAACAGTGAACGGCCTCTCTGTAGAGGCGCTGGAGTACTTCAACAAGCCGAACGGAATCAGCGTGATCGCGGTGGGTGGTGCCAAGCTCTCCCGGGGTCTCACCTTGGAAGGTCTCAGCGTGAGCTACTACCTCCGCACGTCGAGAATGTATGACACCTTGCTCCAGATGGGCAGGTGGTTCGGTTTTCGCCCCGGCTATCTCGACCTGTGCCGGCTCTACACCACTGCCGAACTCCAACGCTGGTACAAGGACACGGCGCTTGCCAATGAAGATCTGCTCGTGCAATTCGAGGAGATGGCATTGAGTGGGCAGACTCCGAGCGACTTCGGACTGCGGGTACGCCAATCTGCTGATGGTCTCGTGGTCACCGCCGCCGGAAAGATGCGCAACGGCACCAAGATGAAGCTGACATTCTCAGGTGCCATCAGCGAGACGATCATCTTCGACACGGCCGCGGCGACGGTGAAGGCGAACTTCGCAGCTGTCGAGGACCTGGTGCGTCGCATCGACCGCTATGCGGACGCCACAACGGTGCAGTCGTCGCCTAGGTGGCAGGGGGTCAAGGGTGAAGATGTCGCAGACTTCCTGGAAGAGTTTCGGACCCACCCGCAGGCGACCAAGGCCCAGTCTCGGGTCATGGCCAAGTACATCCGTTCTCGGATCGGAGATGATCCAGGTGAGCTGACCGACTGGACAGTCGTCCTGCTGTCCAACCCAGCAGATGACACCACCGTCGCTGGCCATGTGATCGGGCGAACCAAACGCAGGTACTTTCCGGAAGGCCCCCAGTCCAATGACGTGTACGCAATCCGGCGGCTCCTGAGTCCCGCCGATGAGTCGCTCGACCTCTCGGACGATGAGAAGAAGCGGGCCATGGAGGTCACTCTCCAGATGTTCGAGGACGGCTTGATTCGATCTGATTCTGGAGCCCCGCCCAAGCAGGCCAATGGACGGGCGATCAGGAAGACCCGTTCCCCCAAGCACGGTCTGCTGCTGCTTTACGCACTCGACGAGACCGAGTCGAACGGTGCGACACCTGGGACGCCGATCTTTGGACTGGCGGTCAGCTTCCCTGAGAGTAGAGGTGCGGGAGCTGGTGCCATCGATTACGTGGTGAACAACGTCTACTCCCAGATCGAATTGGAGCTTGAATAGTGTTCACTGGGGAATGGGAACTGCTCGACGCAGAGGCATCGGGGCGCGGCGAGGCCAGGCGGCGTATCCATCCAGAATCCGAGGCCGATCTTTGGTTGGTCATGTACAAGCCGAGCGGTATCCGTTCGCTTCGGGTGGCCGTGCGCGGCATGAAGGGTCATCTCGACGCGTTGCCGTCGGGATCTGGGATGCAGCTGGACGTACGGACGGCTGCCGGGGTGGGTGAGGTTCTTGAGCTTTCGCTGTCAAACCCCAGCTACCAGGACATCTTCGATGCATTCATTGAAGACATCGCCGCGGCCGCCGCCAGTGCGGCTAACGCCCAGGATGTCCCCGGGCTGGTTTCCTTGCGAGTTCGCCGTTGGCAGAAGTTCCTTCAATCGCACGTAGAGGGATTGTCCGATCAACGTCAGAGGGGGCTCTTTGGAGAGCTATTCGTATTGGAGGAGGCGGTCAAGGAAGTGGGTCCCTCGGACGCGGCGCGGGGATGGGTAGGTCCCAACCAGGCGCCCCAGGACTTCGCCTTCGGGCTCATCGCTATGGAAGTGAAGACCAGTGCCGGCAAGAACCCACAGACGGTGCGAATCTCAAGTGAACGCCAGCTAGACGACAGCCCAGTCGATGCGATCTTCCTCTGGCACGTTTCTGTGGACGAACGACTAGGAGTTGGTAGGAGTCTTCCGCTGATGGTTAGCCAACTTCGGTCTCAGTTGATCGGAACGCCCGGGGAATCGCCATTCGAGGATGCGCTGTTTGCTGCGGGGTACCACGATGCTCATGCAGGGCACTACGTGCGTGGCTACTCGATCCGGTCGTCCGACGTGTTCGAAGTTCGCGATGGGTTTCCTCGCCTGACGGAATCGGACTGCCCACCAGGGTTGGGTGATGTGCTCTATTCAGTCGAACTCGGCGCACTCGAGGAGTTTCGCATCACCGCTGGATATGCCTTCGATACGGTGAAGGGGCAATGACCGACCTGAATCAGTTCGCGGAGGACTTCAGGCAGGAGGTCCTGAATCGGGCGACGCAAGAAGAGGCCGAACTTCCCGTCGGCGAGGCATTCACCGAGGCAATGATCGAGGAACTCTGCGGCGCCGGAGTCCTCGATGACGGTGAGGTGGCACCGTATCGGGCACGGGGCATGGAGGTGAGCGGGTATTCGCTCTCCGAGGACGGTTCGGCGCTCTATCTGCTCGTCGGGATCCACAAGCAGATGGTGCCTCCTCCGACGGTCACGTCGGCCGAAATTGAGACAGCTGTGCGACGGGCAAGAACCTTCTTCGAGCGTGCCTTGACCGATCTTGCGACATCCCTGGAGGAGAGCACCGCGGCATTCGACATGGCGGTTTCCATTAGGGACTCGGCAGCCCACCTCAACAATCTCCGGGTGATTGTCATCACCGACGGACTCGCCGTTCTGCGTGAGCGACCGGTGGAGTTGATCGATTCGCTTGAGCTGTCGACTGATGTTTGGGACCTGCGGCGACTTCACCAGCTCGCGTCCTCAGGACGTCCCCAGGAATCGATCGACGTCGATTTCGTGGGCGAGTTCGGGGCTGCGATCCCGTGCCTCCCAGCCCCAAGGGGTCATGCCGACTACGCAGCGCATCTGGCAGTGATTCCGGGAGGTGTCCTTGCCGAGGTGTATGACCGGTACGGTTCCCGCCTGCTGGAACGGAACGTGCGCGCCTTCCTCCAGGCAAGGGGCAAGGTGAATGCTGGGATTCGTCGAACCATTCTGGACGAGCCCGAGCGCTTTCTGGCCTACAACAATGGCATCAGCGCCACAGCCTCCGGCGTCGAAGTGGTGAGACTTGCCGATGGGAGCCACGGCATCGCCTCCGTCAAGGATCTTCAGATTGTCAATGGTGGGCAGACGACCGCCTCGCTCCATCACCTCTCGAAGCGAGATCGCGAGCGGGCAAAGGTCGATCTCTCCGACATCTACGTTCAGGCCAAGTTCACCATCGTCCCGTCCGAGAAGCTCGATGAGATCGTTCCCCTGATCTCGTTGTACGCAAACAGCCAGAACAAGGTCAACTTGGCTGACTTCCAGGCAAACTCTCCGTTCCACGTGGCGATCGAGGGTTTGTCCCGAACTATCTGGGCGCCTGCAGTTTCCGGAGAGCCGCGAATGACCCACTGGTTCTACGAGAGGGCCCGCGGTCAGTACCAGGATGCGATCAATCGCGAGATGACTCCGGCGCGACAGCGAGAGTTCAAACTCGTCAATCCGCCACGCCAGAAGTTCACCAAGACCGACCTTGCGAAGTTCGAGAACTGCTGGGAGTTACATCCCCATGTGGTTAGTCAGGGTGCCGAGAAGAACTTCCGGTTCTTCACGATAGAGCTCGACAAGCGTGGGAAGTTCGAGGTGGACAGGAGCTATTTCGAGAGTCTCGCCGCCAAGACGATTCTGTACAAGCAGACCAACAAGATTGTGACGGACGAGGCGTTCGGTGCTTATCGCGCCAATACCGTTGCCTACACGGTCTCCTACGTGTCTTGGCTTACTCAACAGCGGATCGATCTGGACTTGATTTGGAGGAAGCAGGAACTCAGTTCAGCATTGAGCGATTTTCTGAGGGTCGTGTGCAAAGAGGTTCGCGAGGTGCTCGTCGATGCGCCCAGCAACGGCAATGTGACGGAGTGGTGCAAGAAAGCGGAATGCTGGAAGGAGATCAGAAGTCTCGATATCCCGATTCCGAAGAAGCTGGAATCAGAGCTGGTGATTGCCAAACAGGAACTGTGGAGACTCAACCGGTTCATCATCGACGCTCTTGAGTCGGCCGACGGCCCACTCGGGAAGTGGGACGTGATTGAGGCTTCCGGGATTCCGGAGGGAAGCTGGTCTCGGCTGATTGGCGGACTGGTAGACCAAGGCCGTGTCGTGAAGACGGGCAAGACCCGTGCCGCCACCTACAGCCTGCCTGAGCCATGAACCGGTTTGTTGACGAGAGGCAGAATGAATGCTGCCCCGGATGGCCAGCGAGAGCCTCGGCTCTCAGTATGGGCTTCCATCCACTCGGGGTGGCCCGCGACTGTGGCATCCTGGAGGTTGTGAGAGTGCTTGGAATGTGGCGAGATTGAGGACCTACGAGATTTACCCTTCGGCCAGCCGACTTATCGGGTCCCTGCGTGACATTGGATATGACTTCAGCACCGCGATAGCGGACCTCGTCGACAATTCGGTCGCAGCGGGGGCCACACACGTTCAGGTAACGATTCGTCACAACGACCACCGGTCCAGCGTGCTGATCAGCGACGACGGCACTGGCATGACCGACGCGTCCATCAGTGAGGCTCTCCGATTCGGCTCTCAGCGATCATATGGTTCGGATGATCTCGGTCGCTACGGTCTCGGCCTCAAGACGGCATCGTTGTCGCAGTGCAGGCGGCTGACCGTGCTCTCACGTCGTGCGGAGAAGGTCAGGCGGATCCACGTTCGCCAGCTCGATCTCTCAAGGATTGAGAAGACCGACAGGTGGGAAGTCGTCGACCCCGTGAGGGAGGGGAACGTTGCTCGGGCAGAGGAGATCCTCTATCAGGGTCCGGGAACTGTCGTTCTCTGGGAGGATCTGGACAGGGTGCTTGGAAGGACGGACCCAGGTGGGGGCTGGGCCAAGCGGCGGCTCTCGAAGCTGGGGCCTCAGTTGGAGGCCTATCTGGGCATGGTCTTCCACCGGTTCCTCATGGGGGACGTTCCGGGGCGTGACATCCTCCACATCTCGGTCAACGGTGAGAAGGTCCGACCGTGGGATCCGCTCGCCCCTGATGAGGCAACGACATCCCTCTTGCCCCTCCGATGGGAGATCCCGACAACCTCTGGCATCCAGCAGGTCCACCTGAATCGGGCTGTCCTTCCCCCGAGGGAGCGCTTCTCCTCTACGGAGGAGTTCGAGAGGATGGCAGGCCCGTTGAAGTGGAACCGACAGCAGGGGCTCTATATCTACCGGTCCAACCGGCTGATACAAGGTGGGGGCTGGGCTGGGATTAGGACCATCGACGAGCACACCAAGCTGGCCCGCGCATCACTTGACTTCCCATCGGATCTCGACGAGTTGTTCCACGTCAATGTCGCCAAGATGAAGGTGTCGGTGCCTCCGGAGGTCCGCACCATGCTCGAAGATCCTGTTCACGAGTTGTGTCGTGAAGCGGATGCCGTATACCGGTCGGAGTCGGCCCGAGAGGCTGGAAGCGATTCAGATCCGGTCGTCAGACGATCAGGCAAGTCCGTCGACGGCGTTGCGCTGGCTGTTCGTACTGCCGCGATGGTTGCCGGTCTGAAGCCGAAACAGATTCGGGTCTTTGAGTCGCATCTGCGCGAACACAATCCCGACGTTGCTGCCCACCTTGGCCTCTGAGGCCCTTCGCTCAGCCTGACAACGCCTGTGAACAGTGGGCTCTGAGCGGACACTGGGGACACTTGGGCCGGTTCGGCGTGCAGAGGGTGTCCGCGAGTTCGATTAGGGCGAGGAACGCATGGTCCGAGGTCTCATCCTCGGCGCCAATCAGGCGGGCAAGCGCTATGCGGCCGTCGCTTCGCGTATTGCGACGATCGACGCTGCTGCCGGCGTAGCGTGCTGCGACCCTGAGGACGCCTTTGGTAACGAGCACGGGGTCCTCGTCGGGTCCAGGTGCGACTCGGGCGGCCATCTCTGCGATCGACTCAGTCACGTGAGGTGCCGAACGCATCCCGTCAACTGTGTCCAGCTGCGATCGGTCATTGACAAAGAAGTGAGCCGCCTCGAGCACCCGCTCGGCGTGCGGAGTCCGGTCGATCCAGGATGCCATCTCGCAAAGCTGGTCACCGTTTGCAACGGTTCGAGCAGGTGAATCGAGTGGTTCAAGCGCGGGCCACAGCGTCTTGGCCGACTCGGCTCGTATTCTGCCGAGAAGGAGCTCGGCTTGAATGACGATCCATCTGAGAGTCCGAAGGTCTGGTGAGTGACCCTCGTGCTCGGTTGAAAGCCATGGGTAGCGAAGCTCCCCTTGAGATTCGCGAGTCTCAAACCATGCCGCGAGCTTCCTAGCCGTAACGGTCGTTGACTCCTGCTCGGGGGCGGCGCGATCCAGACTGGTCAGGATGCTCTGACCAAGCAGCAGGCCCAGCCGTGGTGGGACTGCGTTCCCGATCTGGCGAAATGCCGCCGATGGCGGACCTGCAAATCGGACGTCGTCTGGGAAGGTCTGAATCCTTGCGGCCTCGCGGATCGTGAGGGTGCGATCCTGCTCGGGGTGAATGAAGCCGTACCCATCCTTGGCAATGTGAGCGGTGATCGTTCGGCTGAGCTGGTTCCAGTCAAGGCGCTTGTACTTGTCGTCGAAGATGTCGTCTCGGTATCGCTTCAGCGAGACCTCACGCACCTCGGTGGGGCCATCGGTGACGCGATCCAAGGCCGCAACCGCGTCGTCGATCTCGGCGTAGGACGTCTCAGAATCCATCGCCGAGAAGATGATCTTGTCGTCTTCACGGACTGGCCTGGTGATGTGGTCAAAGACTCGCTGCGTATCTGTCGGTGCAACCGAACTACGAGCTTCGAATTGGAAGTCGCTGCGAGGAGCGTCGTAGTCAGCCCAACCCTCCGCGCCGCCCTCGGGCCTCCAGCCTCCCTCCACTAGTGGCAGGTCACCTATGGCGGTTCGAAGAGTGACCTGGTACCCGCTCTCGTCTGGCCATTGGAACTGGGTCGCGTTTTCGAGAGCAACGAGAATCAGACGCTGACGAAATTGAGGCACTTGGAATTTCGATGTCTCGATCACTCGAACGGACACCGAGTACCGAAGACCTTCGAGGACCTCAACCATCGTTCGTAGGATCTGCATGTCGCGATCAAGGGCCATGTCGGGCACGTTTTCCATGAGCACTGCCGCGGGACGAACTTCCTCAACGATGGCCAAGAAAGATTCCCAGAGATCGCGCCGCGCGTCCGTCGCGTGCCGACGGCCGGATCGAACCAGGTCTCGGATCATCGACCGTCCGGCCTTCGAGAATGGCTGGCAGGGGGGCCCGCCTGCGATCAGGGATACTCCCGTCTCCTTGGCGATCCGAACGACACGATCGATGCAGTCGTCGTCAGCCAGGTCCCAGTTGACCGAAAGGCCAGGAAAATGTGATCGATGGGTCTCTAGGGCCTCTCGGTCGTGGTCGACCCCGAAGATGACCTCAAAGCCCGAATCGTGAAGTCCGAGACTTAGACCCCCGGCTCCACAGAAGAGATCCATCGCCTTGGGAGAATCGATGGATTTGGCCCAGGCGGTGAAGGCGTCCTCGTCCGATTCGGCAAAAGCATCGGCATGGGGCTCGAGCCGAACAAACGGTCCCCGTACGAGATCGACCCCATAGATCCCCTTCTTCCTGCTCACGTTGATCAGTTTAGAGAGCGTCTCAGCCATTGGACGGGGTGTCCGGGGCCGCAAGCATCGGTGCCCGCACGAAATGCAGCTGGGACCAGCGCGTCGAGATCGCAGGGCCCGGCTCAAGGGGGGGTACTTGCTGTCGTCTATCCAGTTGGCCGGATCGGATACGCGACCACGATCCGCATTGGGCCGCGCCGGCCGGGCTTCGAGACATGGTCTGACCCTACTCATGGGGTGTTGCGGGAAAGGGGCTACATCCTGATCCAGGGGTGGGCCTCTGACAAGGCCTTGTCAGCGTCGATAAGGTCTGCAACCAAGAGCGGGAGGGGCGGCCAGTGCCGAGTCGAGCTGAAGAGGCGTTCCACGGTGAGATGCTGGCGGGTGGCGATCGCCTCAAGAAGGAGATCGGCTACAACCCGACCCGTTTCAATCAGATGGTCGCCGAGCATGGTGGGCCCGAGGCGGTCCGACTGTTGCTCGGGGGACGGGATGCCTCGGACGGATTCACAACACTCTGGGAGAACGGCCGGCTGGAGATGAGCTGCGAGGCGATCGCACTTTTGCCCTGGTACGCCGGCCTCTTTAGCGAGGACGAACGGGCAGTGGCTCGCCACCGGCTGGTTGAGCACGGCTTTGATGTCGACGGGTTTCTACAGCGCTGCTCAAGTAGCACTCCGCTCTGGTGGAGTCAGGCCGAGGCGCCGTGACGATCCCGGGAACCTATCGGGAGGTCGACAAGTCAGCCGTCTCGTCATCGGACGCCTTGGCGGCGTGGGTGTTCGAGGCGCGACCGGCCCTAGAGAGGACCGCCAAGACCTACCACTCCACCATCACTTACAAGGACTTGGCCGAGGAGGTCCAAGCGGAGTCTGGGATCCGAACGAGACGACTCCTGCAACACTGGATCGGAGACGTCCTTGGAACCGTCGCTCGCGATTGCAACGCCGCGGGCGAGCCATTGCTATCGGCTCTTTGTGTTCGATCAGACGGGTCCGTTGGTCCCGGGTATGCGGTCGCTGTGGTTGAAAACTTCGGCGGAGAGCCGCCAGACGACTTGGACATGCACGCCGCTGAGGAGCGGCTCCGGTGCTATTGCTATTTCGGGGCGGAGCTGCCTGCCGACGGTGGTCGCCCAGCTCTGACCAAGCAAGTGGCCGCGGCGCGCGGCCGAGCGAAACGACAGCCCCCGCTGGCTGAGTCGTCGCGGCCCATCTGTCCGAGCTGCTTCCTCATGCTTCCAGTCTCGGGGCAGTGCGACAACTGTTCCTAGCTGGGATCTCTCCGGACCGAGATGCAGTGCTGTGACCACTCAGCCGTAGGCTCCTGGTGCAATAGGTCCGGAGCTCTACCGGCGGGAGTACGAAGGATGACTGATTCGATCAAGGCGGCAGCCGACACAGGTGGCCCTGAACAGATCAGAACTGCTGCCCTGGCCTTCGTAGGTGCGGCATTCATTGCTCTGGCCCGAGAGAATGTGCTGCCGACCCCTCGCGTCCACCCGTACATCAAGGTGGGGAGGGACTACTTCGGAGGCGACGTGATGCCGCTGGCAGAATTCGCAGCCTTCGAGCAGACGCTTCATGACGTCTATCCCGGACGATTCGCTGATCCACTTCGTCGGCACCATGACGAGTTCCCGAACGCCTACATTTTCAGCTTCTTGGAGGCGTGTGTTTCCAGATGCGGAATCGAAGGCGTGTCCTATGACGTCGAGTCCCCGCCTGTCGCGCGATCTGTCACTGAGTTGATCGACGTTCTTGACTCTGATGAGTACGAAGTCATCTGCTGCCGTGAAGTGTCGCACCTGACGACGACCGATGGAAAGCCGCTCCAGCTTGGTGGGGTTGTGATCATGCCTGGACTCGAACAAGTTCCTGGTTCAGGTCTTGTGGGTGTTGCTTCAGGACTCGTCCCCGGAACCATCGGCGCCTTCAATCGGGACGAGCCGAGGATCTACGACCCGCCGAAGTCAATGGTGGTTGTGCGTGCCAAGGTGACAGACGTCAATCCCTTCTCGGTGGCAGCTCGTCTGTCAGCCCAGGTCGACCGTTTCCTTCTGCTCTGTCGACTCCTCCACGCGGCTACCGCCCAGTCGCGATGGCAAGTCTGTGGAGTCGCGACGCTCGTCGCTCGCATGAGTCCGATCTACACCAGGTATGGGAAGGCCGGGTTCATGGGACCACTCGTACGGCGGACCACGCGATTGGCTTCGACAGATGAGGCTGCGTTCAAGAATCTTGGAGCGATGATTGACGAGGCAGTCGTCAAGCGCGAGGGCATGATCACGACCCCATTTGACATGGCGCTCGATCGGTTCGCACGGACCTACCAATCCGATAGCCCCTTCGACTGCTTCGTGGATCTGGCCACCGCGCTGGAGGCCACACTTACCGGTAACGACCAGGGAACTGAGGCGATCTCACTCCGACTCAAGTCCCGGGCAGCCGCCTTGCTCCTGGTAGACGGTGATCCAGCATCGGCGATCTTCAATGACATCGGCAGTCTCTACGGCTTGCGCTCAACGTTGGTGCACGGCGGAAGCATCAAGGAGACGAAGCTTCGGAGAGAAATCAGCAGGGTCACCACCGTGCAAGCCGACGCGCCGTTCGGACAGGCTACGGCCCACGCAGTAGACCGCATGAGGGACATTGTTCGTCGGGCTTTCCTCGCCAGGCTGTGCCTGGCTGAAGCGCCAGATCCGACGTGGCCCTTCGAAGCGCCGGTGGCCGTGGACTCGATCCTCTCTGACGACGATCAACGAACGGTATGGCGCGACAAGTGGCGAAGCCGGATGAGCGAGATCGGTGCTGCTAGTGCTGCCGACCCTGCAAGACCGGGGGCCGATTTCATCTCTCCTGATGATCGTTAGCGGCGCCGAACGGAGATATAGGTGGTAATCCGATGTCTGGCTCAATCCTCGCCAAGACGTCCCGTGTCTGTGACCGGACGTTGTAGCGGTCTCTCGACAGTGCCCTCTTGCCAGATGACCGAAGCCGGATGACGGACGGGTCAGATTCTCCGAGATGGATTCGAAGGGCAGCGATGATGCAATCGTCTCGTTACAGCAGAGGCAACAAGCAACCAGACATCAGGCTCCTTGCCGAGGCGAACGGCTCCAAATGACAGCCCAAGGTGGCTGCAGAAGCCTGGCCTGATGCTGAAGATCGAGCGGGCGGGGGCCCGCTCGATCGAATCCATCCCTGACACATCGCACGACCCATCGTTGTCGCGATCGGGCAGCCAAATGAACAACGCCGTCGTCCGGACGACATCGAGTCGCCGGCACGACGCTCTGGCGCATTCGGGGGTCTGCTGGGGTTCCTCATCGTGTCGCCACCCCTTCCGGCGTCAATGGCACGTTGCGAGGCGCCGGCACGGATGGTGACCTTTCGGGTCGGCTCGTCCCTCGCCTCACCATCCGGCCTTCGCTCCTCACTCTCGCTGCGCTCGACCATGACCCCGGTGGGGTCCCCGGCGACCTCCTCTTC
>PLSY01000214.1 GCA_003164275.1 Acidimicrobiaceae bacterium
CGGCCGTCCCCAGCGTCGCCCTCGCTTTTGTGGTGGCGGCCCTGGTCGGCGCGGCCAGCGTCGCCTACATGACGGCTACGACTGCCATTGCCCAGCTTCGAACGAAGCCGCACATGATCGGGCGGGTCCTCGCGCTGCAGACCGTTCTCCTTGTGGGCACCGCACNNTCATCGGCGGGGTCGCCGCCCTGGCGGCTGCAGCCTTCGGTGTGCTCGCCGCTCACCGTGTCGACGCGCGTCAGGGTCATGGCTGAGCCGTTGCCGCATCGTGCCGAATCGGGCAATGGACTGGGGTGCGCAGGGCGCGCCGGTCGCTGAGTGTGATCGGATGTCCCTCCGAGCCGGCGTCATATAGGTAATCCGTGGCAAGCCGGTTCCTCGGCGGCTCGGCGGATCAGGTTCTCGTAGAGTTTGCGCCCTCTTGGCAGCATCCTCCGGTCCTGCTGATGCACCGGAAGTTCGTCATCCGAGCACGCTCCAAGCGCTGAACAGAAAACACAGAGATGGCGGAAGGGTCACATATGTATTGGGCGTTCGGAGGCACTCCGGAAGGGGCCGTCAGTGCGAAGGCCCGGCTTCCGGGCAGACGCGCCACCCTCGCGGCGGCGATGAAGACAGACGCAGCGAGCCGGTGGACAAGGTCCACAAGACCTTCACTGACTTACCGCCCGACCAGTGCCCTCTGATGGCGGCCCACGCAGCGCAGATGGTGGCTGGCGATGGCGACGAGCGGTTCCGCTTCGCCATCGACGTCATCATCGATGGCGTGGTCACCAGAGCAGCCCGGCGGTGAGTCGCCCGGGGAAAGCTCCTTCCTCCGTGCTATCAAAGTGCCGGAGCGGGGCAGTTCGCTCTCGGTAAGCACCCGTCCGTTGGTAACGCGCCCCCAGCTGGCGGTCGGGAAGGTCAAGATATCCTCAGTGTGACTGCATCTTGAAATCGTGACCGGCGGTGCTGCGGAACAGGTATCAGTGGAAGGCTGAGTCGCATGCACGCGATCAGGCTCGTCTTCGCCACCGGATGGGCGGCATTCTGGATCTACTGGCTTGTGTCAGCCTTCTCCATGAAAAGGGGCCGCGTCCCTTGGTCACGCGAGCTGCGCATCAGGGGGGTGATCGTTGTCGGAGCGATCCTCCTGATCCGCTTCGGCGCCTTCCGACACGACGGCCTCAACTCGAATCCATGGCTCGCCGGTATCGGGCTAATTCTCTTCGCGCTCGGGCTGTGGTTCGCTATCTGGGCCCGCGTACGGATCGGGCGCAACTGGGGCACCCCGATGTCGCAAAAGGACGAACCGGAGCTGGTGGACAGCGGCCCCTATCGCATGGTTCGACACCCCATCTACTCTGGAATCCTGGTAGCGGGTGTTGGCACCGCGGTGGCGTTGAGTTGGCTGTGGCTGATCGCAGTAGCCTTGGCCGGGATCTACTTCATCTACAGCGCGACCGTCGAGGAGCGCTACCTGACCGAGCAGTTCCCCGACACCTACCCGGCATACAAGCGCTCGACCAAGTTGCTGGTGCCCTTCATCTTCTGAGCAGACTCGGTCGGCTGTCGCCATCAGCGGCGAGGTCACCCAAGGCGATGCCCACACCCGGCGTTCTACGGGTGATGTGAGGCACCCATTCAGTTCTCCCATGCATCGTGTCGGAGGATGCGGGGATCCTGTGGTGCTTGGCGCGTGGACGCGGTGATCGCCGCCTTCACGGCTCGAAGTGCCTCGTTCGCCTGTGAGTGGGAATGCCGCGTGGACCATGAGCTGATTGCCTTGACCTCTACCGGGGCTCCGTGACGCTTGATCAGTATCAGATCAAAAGCGCCGAGGCTCGGTTGGCTGCCAACCAGGGCGGCGACAAGCTCAACGACCCACCAGACCAGGGCGAAGAGAAAGCCACCCCCGAGGAATCCCGCCAAAGACGCACCCGAAGCGGGCGAACCCTTCTCGACCAGAGCCGCGTCCTCAAGCTCCGTGAGTGCCACCTCGTGTCTGGAAAAGGCCCACGTCGAAACCACACAACTCTGGGTGACCTCCAGCCGAGCTGTCATCCGACCGAGCCCAGTGAGAACCAGGATGAAACCAGCTACGAAAATGGCCAATCCGAGGGGAAGTGCGTCTCGGTTGCCCCGCCATGCCAGGAGACCCAAGCTGGCGACGAGGACGGCGATTCCGACGGTGAAATCAATAACTCCGGCTACGAGAACCGCTCGGGTTCGCAACACGTGACCCCGAGCGCTTTCCTTCGTTGCCATCCCGTCTAATCGACTCAATCGAGGAGCGCCTTGAGCCCGCCCTGGAGCAAGCCGCGTGGGGGGAGAAATGGGACGATCCCGCCAACGCGGTACCGCCACTACTGATAAGACGGAAATCACAGTCACCAGCCTGATCCGATGCGCTATCGAGAGCAGACAAATTGGGCGATCAGAGCAGGTGGGCCTACAGGCCGTCGAAGACTGCGAACGCTCCGTCGATCCTTGAATGGTCGCCGGTTGCGTTGTCGTCGAGCATGAGGCCGCGGATGACGGCGAGGGCCAGGGTTGCCTGGGCCTGGGCAGTGGCGTCGTCGGGGCTGGACGGTCTCAAGAGCTCAGTGAATTGGGGGAGCCAGTCGTGGACGCTGGCTCGGCCGAAACCCGGGAACCGGTCGGGCTGGGTTTGAGCGAGGGCGTTGACCTCGTCGAAGAGCCGGAAGAAGGGCCCGTGGGCCGGGTCGGTGATCATTGTGCGGAGGGCGCTGACGAGGCCGCGGAGATCCTGCGGGCTCTGCTCGGTGAGCTGCGCGCGGCAGGTGTCGAGAAGTTGGCTGCGAGCGTGGGCGAGGGCGGCGGCGATGAGCGCGTCGCGAGATCCGAAGTGGTGGACAAGCATCCTCGAGCTGGTATTGAGGGCGTCCGCGAGCTCTCTCAGGGAGACCTCACAGCTTTGGCGGGCGACGAGCAGTTCGGCCGTTTGGGCTAGGAGGCCGTGTCGACGTCGTTCATCACGAGGTCGACCAGGTACTGTAACGTGATTACAGGAATTGGTGGCTGACTCAGGAGGACTCACGTGGACACTGTGCCAGAAGACCCCAAGCGACGTGCCTTTAGACAGGATCTATTGCGCTGCGCCCCCGCTGGCGAGTCGGCTCCGTCTTCTGACTTCTTGCACGCCCAAACAACGAGCGGCAGTTTCCCCCTGAGTCCGAGAACGGTCTCGGCTCCGCGATGACAACTTTGGTATTCGTTCATGGCGCATGTGTCCGCGACGCCGATTGGTGGTGGAGCCGGATGACGCAGCCGCTCGCCAAACTCGGCATCCCAACCATGGCGGTGGCGCTGCCGAGCTGCGGCGAGACCGGCGACACGCTCGGGGACCTCTACGACGACGTCCAGGCGTGCCGCGAGGCGTTCGCAGAGGTCGATGGCCCCGTCGTTCTCTGTGGCCACTCCTACGGTGGGATGGTAATTACCGAGGCCGGTGCCGATGACCGCGTCACCCAACTGCTGTACGTGACTTCGGTGATGCCCGACGCTGGACAGTCCCAGGCCGATCTCATCGGCTCAGAGCCTGCGCCGTGGCTGCAGCCGGGCGAGGACGGCACCGTCGGCGTGGATCCCGACATGATCCGGGAGTTCTTCCTCCAGGACTGCGACGAGAGCACGACCGAGCAAGCAGTCAGCCGTCTCACGTATCAATCCCTCGCGCCGTTCACTCAGGCGCCTCGTCAGATCGCCTGGCAGAAGAAGGCCGCCACCTACTTCGTCTGCACCGAGGATCTCGCTACCCCACCCGAGACGCAGCGTGAACGCGTCAAAGCGGATACGCTCCTCGTCGAGTTCCGCGCAGGGCATCACCCGTTTCTTGCGCGTCCCGACGAGTTCGCACAAGGCCTCGTCGCCGCAATCGACCGCAGTTGAGCAGGCCGATCGGTTTCTGCCTGGTCGCCGAGAGGGCACTCTCTCGGCCACTGCTGCTTCGCCAGCCAGCCGCATGAAATAGGGCGAGAACATCCGGTCAACTAGCTGTAGTGACCCGGTAGGTC
>PLSY01000323.1 GCA_003164275.1 Acidimicrobiaceae bacterium
GCCCGCCGGGGTCTGAATAGTTACAATGGAGTAGCCATCCAAATAGCTGACAGCCATGCACCAAGTTGCCGTCGGGCAGGAGATCCCGTCGAACTCACCCGCGCCAAGATCGTCGTCGGCAGTCGATCCAGGATCCACGACCTTCGGTGCCGACCAGGTGCCGTTGGCGTAGGTGATGACATTGCCGGCGCCATCGACCGCTTGGCACAGCATGTCGTCGGGCAGGACACCCCCACGATGTTGCTCGGCGAGATCTTTTTACCCGTGCTCGGCGCCACGGCCATGCCGACGATTGGCTTATTGAGCGGGATGCCACCCGTCGAGCCGAAGAACACGGCGTCACCGAAGGAGAAGATCCCACCATCAGAGGCGACCAGCCAGTAACCCTTGCCGTCCAAAGCGCTGGCCATCCCGACGATTGGCTTGTTGAGGTGGATGCCACCGGTCGAGCCGAAGAACACAGCGTCACCGAAGGCGAAGATCCCACCATCAGACGCGACCAGCCAATAGCCCTGGCCATCCGGCGTCGCCGTCATCCCGACGATTGGCTTGTTGAGGTGGATGCCCCCGGTCGAACCGAAGAACCCGGCGTCACCGAAGGAGAAGATCCCACCATCAGAGGCGACTAGCCAATAGCCCTGGCCATCCGGCGTCGCCGTCAAGCCCACGATAGGTGCGGCCAGGTGGATGGCCCCCGTCGAGCCATGGAACCCTGCGTCACCGAAGGAGAAGATCCCACCATCAGAGGCGACCAGCCAGTAACCGTTGCCATCACGGGTCGAAGCCATGCCTACGATCGGTTTGTTTAGGGCTAGAGCGCCGGTGGATCCGAAGAAGTTTGCGTCACCGAAGGCGAAGATCCCGCCGTCCGAAGCCACCTCCCAGTAGCCGCCTCCATCTGGGGTGGCGGCGAGGCCCACGATGGGTTTGTTGAGAGGTATCCCTCCGGTGGACCCATTGAAGGTGGCCGACCCGAATGAAAAGATCCCACCGTCTGACGCCCCGAGCCAGTAGCCCCCGCCGGGCCCGGCGTCGACATGTGGGCTGGAGGCGATATGAGCCGCCGCCGGGGGTACGGCGGCGGCAACCGCTGTACTCATAGGGCTCGCCACGATGGCGAAAAGAGCAAGCAGGCTCACCCCCAAAACCGCCACAGTGGCCAGGAAGGGTCGCTGCCGACCCTTCCCCGTTCGCTGGCTCCCCGGCTGCCCCTCTGTTGCTTCTTGCATGTGCCCGCCCTCTCAGATCGGCAACGAACGCCCACCGTCGCTGTCGCTTCTTGTCGGCGCGAAGATGGTGTCGCATTCCTTGGTCAGACTTGCAAGGTAAGCCGGGCAGTCGGCAAAAACATGAGTAGCAATTACTCAATTCGCGGACACGTCGGTACTCGGCCGGTCGCTGCCTCGTGCTGTGCGAAGACGGACAGGGCCGGACTCCGTCCGGCCGGAGATAGCTAGCCGATCAGAGATAGCGCCGAACCTTCGGCATCTCTCCGTGGTCACTTCGGGCCGTCAATACACTCGGAGGCACCGTTTGTCGCTGGTCACACCATATTTCCCCCTACCTAATGTCAGTGCAAGCGCTGTAGGATTTCCCCGTGGAGCGTAGGAGGTCTTTGGGGTCGGTCAGCGACCGCCAAGCCTCCGATTTCGTCAACGGCGTACCGATTCGATGGCCTCTGGTCGGTCGCAGTGATGACCTGGAGACCATTACGGAGTCGCTCCTCGGGCTCCAAGCAGCGGTGATGATCGCGGGATCCGCAGGCATCGGAAAGACCCGGCTGGCCCACGAAGCTCTCACCGTGATGGAGGCCAAGGGCTATGCCACGAAGTGGGTCATGGCGAGCGCTGAGGCTCGGACCATGACATTCGGGGCCCTCGCCCCGTGGCTCAGCAAGGAGGCGAGTGCGGAGGCGCAGCATCCTCTCGATGTGGCCAGGGTCTTCCGAAACGAACTCTTCGAGGCCCATGGTGACCGTGTCGTTCTGGCCATCGACGACGCCCACCTACTCGATGGCCCGAGCTCGGTGATGATCCAGCAGATGGCGGCGACGAGGTCCGCGAAGGTTCTTCTGACCGTGCGATCCGATACTGGAGCACCGAGCACCCTGCGGTCCCTCTGGAAGGACGACACTGCCCTACGAGTGGACCTATCCCCGTTGAATGAGCGACAAACCGACCGGTTGCTCGCCCTTGCCCTCGGTGGTCCTGTTGAGTCGACCCTGACTGTTCGGCTGTGGCGAGAGTCCGAAGGAAACCCGCTGTGGTTGCGTGAGTTGGTACTCGATGGGGCTCGGTCAGGCCGAATCCATCGGTCCTCGGGCTCGTGGGGAATCCTTCCGGGTCCATTCGGTCGGACCGGGCCGAGGTTGTCAGAGCTCATCGGCGCCCGCCTGGCGACGCTTGGAGACTCGCAGACAGGATATCTCGAAGTGATCGCATTGGGCGAGCCCCTGCCGCTGGTCGTCGCCAGAGCGTTGATCCCGGAAGGCGAGTTGGCCGCGCTAAACCAGGCGGGCATGCTGGCGGTCGAGAACCACGGCGACCGATCATCGGTGCGCCTTGGCCATCCCCTGTATGGCGAGGCCATCCGGGCTGGTCTCTCCCCTCTGCGTTCCGCCGACCTTTGGCGCGATCTTGCCGTCGCCCTCGAATCCAGCTCACCGGCTGACACCACCGATGTCCGGCGACGGGTGCTGTGGCGACTCGAAGCTGGGCTCCCAGTCCCGTCAAGCATGCTGGAGCATGCCGCCGCTGTGGCCTGGAGGCAGTCCGACCCCGTTCAGGCCGAACGCTTCGCTCGAAAGGCGCTGGCTCAGGGACACAGGGAGGCAAGTGTTGTGCTTGCCGAGGCGCTCGCGTCCCTAGGCCGTTGGCGGGAGACAGCCGAGGTAATGTCGACCGTCGACACGGCGACTGTCACCGTTGATCACCAGTGTCGACTCCTCAGGCTCCGGATGTGGCAGTGCTTGTTCCTCGGTCATATCGGCACTGCCGAAGAGACCATGGCCGAGGTGGAGTCGCTCGCCACTGACGCCACCCTCCGAGATTCGGCTCGAGCCCTGCGAGCAGTTGTCGCCTTCTACGGAGGGAATACGGAACGTGGAGTCAACTGGTCCGAGGAACTGTCCGCACGTGAAGGTCTGAATGAGCAAGCTCGACGGCTGGCCAGCAGCGCCTTAGCAAACGCACTCGCCTTTTCGGGTCGTGGTGATTATGCGGTAGAGGTGGCGACGGCGGAGCTGACAAGGCTCGGGGTCGGCGAGACGCTCGCCTTCGCGCCCCACCAACTCATGTGGGGCTTCTTCTTCGGACTGTGGCGATCCGGTCGGTTTGCTGAGGCAGAGCCAGCGGTCAACTCCTATTATCAGGCGTCCATCGACCTGTGCGACCCGAGCTTGACCCCCATCGCTCTGTCGGTACTCGGCATCCATCTTTGCCAGGTCGGGCGCATCGCCGAGTCCCGCAGGATCCTTGCTGAAGCGGTGGAAGGGTTGGCCAGATCGGATCCGCTGCACTATCAAGCCATCATCGCCGCCTATCTGGCTATTGCTGCTGCTTCTGGGGGTGACCTAG
>PLSY01000313.1 GCA_003164275.1 Acidimicrobiaceae bacterium
GGGCGACTTTCGGTGGATCCAGGCTGAGCGTCCCAGCCCAGGCGTCTTCCGATTGACCACGACGGTCGTGGCGTTCGCCCCGTGGGCGCCCAAGCCTGCACATCTCCTGTCGCCTTGACTTCGATCCTTGCCGCACCATACGTGAGATCCCACGCGGCCCAAGACGTACGTGGTTCGTTCAGAGCACCCAAGGCGTTGCCAACGATGAACTCGGCGAACACTCCACGGACATCGTTGGATACCAAATCAGAATATGCCCATCGCCAAAAATCGACCAGCCTGCAACTGTCATTCAGGATGGGTGTGTCGGGGTCTGCTCGTGCCACCAGCCGACTGTGGGTGGAGTCGTCCATACCTCCATCTTGCCGGACTGTCGACGCGACAGATGCCTGGTGTCCCGAGATCGCCGAAGACGTCGGGGACAGACTACGTTCCGGCCTATGGCATCGACACCGGTGGCCGAGCGTCGAGCGCAACTCCTTGCGTGTGCTGAGGCCGTAGCCAAGCTTGCGACACATCGGGAGATCGAACCCGTCCACGTCCGATTCGTCAGAGACGATCTGGAGATCCGCCGAGTTCTGGACACTGTGGTCAGGCGCTGGACGCTACTGACGCCAACGCGCTTCGTCAGCACCGCCGCGGCGAATACGCATGGAGCGAAGCTGCACCGAGAGCACGTCGTACCCTGCCGTGTCCTCGTGGACAGGATGATCATGAACCCAAGCGACTGTCGAGCGTTGCTCGAGACGGGGGTGGTCATCGCAAGCGTCACACCGGAAGAACACAGGCGACTCGGCGGCATTTACACGCACCACGAAGACCTGTATCGCCGGATGCTCAGGGCGCATGTCTCGCGGCTGCCCAGGCGTGGGATGGAGCGGTACAGCGCGACCGGGATCGAACTCCAGCCGACGTCGCAGTAATCGTGCGCCAGCTCTCGGGCACGACACCTCGAACCAGCAACGTTCGGGGATCCCCAAGTGCCAATCAGACTCGGAGCAGCCCCCGAACGAGACCGGACCGGCCGCAGGGGACGCCCAGTGACTTCCCACCTCGCATCAGCTCTGCGGCACAATGTCGATCAACGGGATCTGCCCGATGGCAAAGAGAGGGAACTCATTCTGTTGCTGGCAATAGAGCATGACCTGACGCCGACGATGCTCCAACCAGCGGCGTAAGGAGAATGGTGATCGACACCACGTTCGACTTCAGGACGGACGCCGACGGCGAGGATCCCGATTCGCACAGTCCTACGCTCCGTCACTACCACCGGCTCCTGTGGAGCAAGCCACTCCCCAGCGGGGCAAGTTTCGAGCTTTCGGAGACGACTCCTGGGGTGTACCTGCACCACAGCTCGCCTTTGGGGGAGTTCTTCCTGTCGAGCGACTCCGTGATGCAGACGTTCACGAGGTGGTCAGCGTTGAAGCCGATCACGGAGCAGCTTTCTGAGTCGGAGAACAAGGCGTTCATGACAATCGCTTACACGATCGGCGGCATGATGGTCTTCCCTGGGAACCAGGTCGATCGCAAACAGACCATCAATGTGGCCCGGGGATTCAATCGGTCTGTTGCTGACCGGTTTGATCTGACGCTGGAGTGCATCCGCCGCCACTACGTGAACGAGGCAAGTCCACTCGCGCCCACTCTCTCGCGCTACGCCGACTTCTTTACCCTCTTCGGCGACTTCCGCGGATACGTGAGCTTCTTTCTGCTCGATGATCTCGTCACCGAGGACCTCGGCGTGAGGTTCTTCATGGCGTTCGACGACTTCCGTCCGCCGTCGGTCCCCAAGGATGTCAGCACCTACAAGGGGTACCGTCGACGCTCGATCGAGTTCATCGAAGCAAGGAACCGTCGGATCAATCTGCTCGACCTCTGATCCCGTCCGGGAACGCCGCCGCCGTTCACGTGCCCGTTGTTTCCAAAGCGCAGGAGTTGGGCAGGGGGGTGCCCCACTCGTGTTGGTCGGGGGCAGGCAACTACCGCGAGCACTCAGTGGGCGGGGCTGGCAGACCCCGCTCAATTCCGAAGAGCCCCAATTCCCCAGTGACAAGGCCTGCCCCTAGACGCCGCCGGATGGGTGGGGCACCATCCGGGCTGTTCTAGCACCAGGCGCTTGCCATCGAGAGCGCCCCGCCCCGCTCATTTCCGAGGAGCCAGTTGTCACCGCACTCCTTCGACTCCGCTCCACGTGCTATCCAACGAAGCGATTGCCCTTCCTGCGGTTGCACTGTCGGCACAACGTCTGCAGGTTGGACGGATCGTCGGAACCGCCAAGGGACAGCGGTACTACGTGATCGACCTCGAGGAGTGCCGTATCGCCTTCGCTGTCGCAGTGGATGCACCGATAGCCATCTCTTCGGAACACCCCGATCCGTGTATGGAGGTCGATCGGGCGTCGAACGATCGTCACTCTCACGACGACAGCGCAGATCTGGGTGGCGGCTGACGCGTAACCAGGGGCGGTGACGGCAGCTTCGTCGAAGGATCGATTCGAGCTGCAAGCGCGATCGGTCTGATAAGGGACCAGATGACGGCCGGCGCCACAAGGTTGTCGACGGGGAATATGGCGCACAGATCGCGCCGCCGGTTGCCGGTGTCGAGCAGCAACTCCTCACGCGGCCCGACCACGACCTCAGCAAGAGCGTCGAGGACACCAGCTACGTCCACCCCTAGCAGGGCTGAAAGTTCGTCGGCGGTGGTCCGTTTGACGGTCATACGCTTACCGTCCGCGGCCAGCCCCGAGGGGATCCGAAGGTCCATGACGACCATCCGATCGAACGCCTCCGTCGGGTAGATGCCCACCCTTAGACGGTCGACCACTTCGTCAAACCCCTCGTCGGAGCCGCCGCGGGTCCAACCCCGCACCTCGCGTTCACCGTTCTCCCAACGGATGTCAGCGAGTCGCAGTGCCATCGATGGTCCGACCAGGTCGCTCAAGTAAGCAATGCCTTTCTGCATGGTCCGGCCAATTGTCTGACCCTTGGTCTCCACCTGTTCGGTTCCGATGCGGACGAGGTAGGGCTTCATGGAGATCTCACCGGGACTGGCGTATGTCGACTCGACCAGGGAAGCTTGACGCGCCCGCACCGTTAGCTGACCAGCCAACCTGCCGTTTTCACGTCTCCAGAGATGGAAGCCCGGGTAGCGCTCCGCGCGACCGACTGCCCAGCGCTCCCTGTAGTACTCGGCGAGAGCTCCCGTCGGGAGGTCCAGCGGCTCGAGTTCATCGGTCTCTTCCCGCAGATAGCTGTCCCAGTTTCTGGCAGCCGGAGCCAGGAACACCTCGCGTTTGATGTTGTGCTGGAGCGCGGACTCTGGAATCTCCAGCATCGTGAGTGCAGTGCGGATCACCCGGAAGCGCCAGTTCGGCCCCTTGCCGTAACGAGACGACTGCACCTTGCCGGCAAGGTCCTCGTTCGCCTCGGCTTGTTGGCTTACGAATTCCCGGAGGGTCTCGAAGAGGTCGTTCGAGAAGTGAAAGTGGCCATAGCCCTTCGTGAAGCCCACAGAATGGAACATGCGGGACCCATTGAACGTGATGCGGTTATAGACCGACGACCGGCCGAGAGCGGAGGACGTTGTGATCAGCGCAGGTGTCGGGTCCTTCTGGACCAAGCTGATCGTCGTCGTGGTGCCCGCGTATTTCCTGGCCAAGAAGTCTCGGGTCTCGTTGGCCAGTGTTAGAAGGGCCACCAACTTTCCCGCCAGGAGTTGGCGGTAGGGCTCGACGGCGCCGAGCACATAGGCGTCGTAGACGCTGTAGAGGCGCCGTTCACGTTGCTCCTTGGTCCAGCCGATGACGCTGTCTCGAGTTGATTGCTGGATGACCGGGTCGCCCAGGGCGAAAATGGCCATCAGCTTCCCGTTGTTGCGATCCTTCACCAGGAACCTGGTCCGTCGTCCGTACCCCTGTGACACCGGCACCGACCAGGTGAGCGATGCATAGCGGAACAGGTCGGCCTCGTTCGGGGTGCGTACGGGGATGACGACCGGGTCGATGAGGTGAGGATCTACTTCGTCGCCATTGGCAAACTCCCGGAGGAGATCGTGCTCTTTCGCTAGGAGGAACTCAGTGGCCTCGTCCAGCACTGACTGACGTTGATCTGAGTGGGCGAGCCTCAGCTGTTGCTTTGCGTCACTGCCGTCGAGGTGGCCGGCCAGGGTTACGCGCCCCTCGACTCGGGCAAGTTCGTCCAGGACCCTGCTGCGCAGAACTGATGGGTTGATGATGTCTTCCATGATGGTGGTGAGTTGGGGGGCGGCGGAACCGCCCCCCAACGTGTCACTCGGTGCCGGTCCGGATCTCGGGGTCATCGACGTCCTCGTCCTCCGCCCACGGTGCCTGGTCGAGGTCAGACAACTCGGCACGACTCATCCCCGGGTTGAACACCTCCGGGTGGACCTCGATGGCGTTGGCCAGGAAGTCCGACATGCGCAAGCGCTCGTTCCGCAGGGTGACCTTGTTGACACCGACGGCATCGATCTCACCGATCGCACTCGCCCAGAGGTGAACCTCCAGGAGCGAACGGAGTTCGGCCTGGTCTGCGTTGAGCTTCGTGTAAAGCTCCGTGTACCAGGCATACTCGGTGTTGATCTCCAACACCAGCTGGATGCCTTCCATGTACGGCCGATAGTACGGGTCGGTATCGGCCTTGGCGACGAAGTCCACCCGATAGGGCCGTGCTCGCTGCACCTTCTCCTGCGCCTCGCGGACCACGTCTTCGGGCACGCCAGTGTCCCCGGCGATCTCCTTGATCTTCCGTCGCAGATTGCGCTCGGCCTCCTCCTTCGTCTCGTCCGACAGCTTGCGCTTCTTTTTGACGTCGAGTTCGACCAGACGAGCGAGAGTGACCTCAGAAGGACGCGGAGAGGTGTTGTCGGGGGCCTGCTTGGCGAGGAGCTCCCGGTCCTTCTCGACATCGTCCTTGGCGCGCTCCTTCTGGACGTCACCCGCCAGGGCCTTGAAGGCCCGGACCACACCGTGAGTCTCGAGCATGTTCTCGAACTCGGCGCTGAG
>PLSY01000318.1 GCA_003164275.1 Acidimicrobiaceae bacterium
CTCCAACCATGGGCCCGCGCCCCATAGGGTAGAAGTGTGACTGACACCACCGCGCAACCGTCCGGCCCCGACGCATCCGATCGCCTGTATTTCCGCCAGCTGTTGGCCGGACGAGACTTTGCCGTCGATAATCAGATTGCCCAGCAGATGGTCAACTTCGTCTACCTGGTCGGTGATCGTGAGACCGGCGAGGCGGTGATCATCGACCCGGCCTACGGCGTCGACGAGCTCTTGGCCGTGCTGTCGGCCGACGGCATGTCGTGTGTCGGGGCCCTTGCCACCCACTACCACGCCGACCATGTGGGAGGCGACCTGATGGGGTGGGGCATCGAGGGGATCACCCGCCTCCTCGAAGTCTCCTCTGTCCCCGTGCACGTTCAGGCCGACGAGGCGCCGTGGGTCGTTCGCTCGACCGGTGTCACCGACGACGACCTCATCACCCACCACGGAGGAGACATCCTGAAGGTGGGCGGCATCCCGCTCACCATGGTGCACACGCCCGGCCATACGCCAGGCAGCCAGTGCTTCCTCATCGACGGTCGGTTGATCGCCGGTGACACGCTCTTCCTCGACGGCTGTGGGAGGACCGACCTGCCCGGGAGCGACCCTCTGGCCATGTACGAGTCCCTCACCACCAAGCTCGCCCGAGTGCCAGACGACACCATCCTGTATCCAGGACACCTCTACTCGGCCGAGCCGTCGGCCACCATGGGGGCCACCCGGCAGAACAACTACGTCTTCCGTCCCCGCTCCCCGGAGCAGTGGATGATGATGTTCGGCCAGTGAGATCGCCCGACGGGGTCGGCCCACCGGCTTCGACCTACGATGTCGGCCGATGAGCGACGCCTTAGACCCTGAATCCACCATCGTCGTGGTCGGCGCATCCCTGGCCGGGCTGCGGGCGGCCGAGGAGATCCGGCACGAGGGACATACCGGGCCGGTGGTGATCGTCGGTGATGAGATCCACACGCCCTATGACCGACCCCCGCTGTCCAAGCAGCTGCTGTCCGGCAAGTGGGACGTGTCCCGCATCCATCATCACACCCCTGACCGACTCGACGAGCTGGGCCTCGATCTCCACCTCGGCCGACGGGCGGTGGCACTCGACACCGACATGCGGACCGTTTCCTGCGACGACGGCGACCAGCTCCACTACGACGGCCTGGTGGTGGCGACAGGAGCGGGCGCCCGGGCTCTCCCCGGCACCGAGGGGCTAGGGCCGGTGCGGACGCTGCGTACCCTGGATGACTGCCTCGGAATCCGCTCCGACCTCGAGGCGGCCGGCGACGATGCCACGGTGGTGGTGATCGGCGCCGGGTTCATAGGTTCCGAGGTAGCCGCCACCTGTCACGGCATGGGTGCCACAGTCACCGTGGTCGAGGCACTGCCCACCCCCCTTGGGAGGGTGCTGGGCAACGAGATGGGGGAGGCGTGCGCGGAGCTGCACCGGTCGAATGGCGTGACCGTCCTCACCGGTGTCGGCGTGGACCGGGTCACCGACATCTCCGGAGGTGCCAAGGCGATCCGAGTCCACCTGGCCGACGACACCCACCTCGATTGCGACCTCGTGGTGGTGGGAATCGGCGTCGTCCCATCGGTGGGCTGGCTGGAGGGCGCGGGCCTCTCGCTCGACAACGGTCTCGTCTGCGATGAGACCCTGTTCGCCGCTGACCGGGTGGTGGCCGCTGGTGACGTGGCTCGATGGACACATCCGACGACCGGCGAGCAGTTGCGGGTGGAGCACTGGACCAATGCCGCCGAAGGCGGTGCGGCGGCGGCCCGAAACCTGTTGGCCGGGACGAAGGGCGCACAGCCCTACGACCCCATCCCGTTCTTCTGGTCCGACCAGTACAAGTCGAAGATCCAGGTCATCGGTCTTCCCGGGCCTGATGACGAGGTCGTCGTGGTCAGCGGCTCGGTCGACGAGGGAAAGTTCATCGCCCTCTACCGACGGGGTGACCGTCTCCGGGCCGTCTTGGGCTTCAGCCAGCCCCGCCAGCTCATGTCCTACCGGCCGCTGCTGGCTGCGGGAGCCTCCTTCGACGAGGCACTAGAGGCCTCTCGGGCCTGATCGGAGCGTCCATCTGCCCGGCGGCCAGCTGATCTGAACCGGTGGGTGAAGGCCAATGCTTCGGTGATCTGGTACGCAGACGGCTCGATGCCGCCATAGCTGTAGCGCTCCACCATCAAGGTGGCCGAGCGGAGACCCGGGCCGAAGGGGGGATCGATCTCGGCCAGTCGCTGGCCGAAGGCGGTCAGGGTCTCGTCGGCCCGGCGGGGTGCGGCCAGCCGGGTGCCGGCCCGCTCCAGATCCTGGGCGATCTGGAGCGCCCACGTCCTCGGCGTGCGCAGCCGGCGCCGACGGATGGCCACGGCCACGCCGGCGACCAAGAGGGCGAGCACGATGGGAATCCACGGGAGGTGGGCCAAGGCGTGGCCCGCGCTCCGGGTCAGCACCGAGCCCGGTGATGGGTTGGCCAGGGGCACATTGGCCGTCGGATCGAAGTTCTGCCACCCATATCCGGGGAACCACACCTGGACCCAGGCGTGGGCGTCTTTGGCCTGGACGTCGTAGAGGTCGGTGATCGGGTTGTAGGAGCCCGGAACGTAGCCGACCGTCTCCCGGGCAGGAATGCCAAGCGACCGGAGCATGATCACGGTGGCCGTCGAGATCTGCTCGCAGTATCCCCTTCGGGTGCCGAACAGGAACGAGTCGACCGTGTCGGCACCCGGTGCCAGGGGGGGAATGTCGGTCGTGTACTTGATGTGCGTGGACATCCACGACTCGATGGCCTCCACCTTGGCGTACGTGTGGGGATCCGAATCCCCGGCGACGTCGATGCCCGAGGTGATCTGGGCGGCCAGTCGCTCCACCCTCGGATAGGGGTGGGGCAGCTGCAGGTAGCGCTCCGTTTGGGCCGAGCCCAGCCGCTGGGCCGGAGGGTCCATGGCTGGCAGAGGGGTGGTGGACTGTTGGAGCTGCTCGGGGGTGGCGGCGATGTCGTCGGAGACCACGGTATAGACGGTGCCTGCTCCCATGGAGGTGGCCGAGACGATGGTGCCGTCTCCGGTGAGGAACAAGGAGCGCGACTGGATATAGACCCGTTGGGCGTTGTCGGCGTGGAAGACCAGGTTGGGCCCGGACTCGGCCAGATAGAAGGTCTGCACATTGGTCGTCCCGGTGGAGTGATTGCCAACCTGGTCGGGGGCGAGAGGGATGTCGAAGGGCGAGCCGTACTGGAGCTTGGTCACATGCCCACCGTTAGCCGGGTCCGCCGACTGCTCCCAGCTCTGGCCGTCCCATCGGTCGTAGGTCTGTCCCACCCAGAAGCTCGGTTTGGTGGAGCGGACCCTCAGCACCACCTGGTTCCCGAGGGATGCACGCGCCCCGGTGTCGAGCGACTTGGCGAAGCCCAGGAATCCGCCGACCTCCGTCCGACCAGTCGGGCTGGCGGCGTGGGCGGGGAGAGAGGCGGCCCCGTCGGTCAGATTGCTCGGCGTGTCGACCGGTGACGAGTCGACGGACGAGGAAGGGAAGATGAGCGACGCCGAGACGTGGGGGGCGGGAAGGACGGACACAAACACCGCGGCTACCACGACCACCGCGGTGGTGGCCGCCGCCAGGGCACGCCAGGGCACCCCTTTGGTCCCCGACATGGACTGCCACATGGCGATCAGTCCCCACAGGCTGACCGCCACCCACCCGACGACGTAGCCGGCCAGAGCGAGATCGACCGACTGGGCGGCCGCCACCGCCATGAGGGCCGCTGAACCAGCCAGGGAGTAGGCGACGTCCCGTCGGGCCGGGACGTCGAAGGCATGGGTACACAGCACCCAGGCGAACAGGATCGCGAGAGGCCCCTCCACCGTCGAGATGTCACCCGGGGTCGCCCCGTGGCTGGCCGTGGCTATGAACCAGCCGAACCCTCCGAGGGCACAGACGGCGAGGATTGGCTTGACCGCCGGATAAGGGCGGTCCCGTCTTCGATACGACATGACGTTTCCGGCCACGGTGGCAATGACGGCGAAGGCGGCGACCGCGGCACTGAGTTCGCCTTGGCTCCAACAAGCCGCCACCGAGATGACCACGGCGCCGGCCGATGCCACCCGGAATGAGATCGAGTCCTCGGCCGGCCCCGGCTTGTTGGCCTGGACGACCCGTTGCCAGAGGGTCACGAGGGGGATCGACGGCGCCGGGACGGACTGGGTGACTGCTCCGCTCGGGTGTCGGCTGTCGTCGTGGCCCGGGCCAGTCGCCGGCCAAGGTCCACGCCATCGCGCACCATGCGCACAGTGCGGCCTCCAGGCTCATGGGTGGCGAGCAGTACCGGTTGGCCCCGGATGAGGTGGTGTGCGACTACGGCCATGACCCGTTCGGTGATGGCCTCGGCCTCACGTGGGTCCGAAGGCAGCACGACCTCGACAGTGATCGGGTCGTTGGTCTCCCGCTCCCGCTCCCTCACCATCAGGGATCCGACATGGGAGGTGGCCGGCCAGTGGATCGACCGCCGGTTGTCCCCGGGCCGGTACGGACGGACCCCCCGGGGAGCGCCGACATCGGCCGCCGTACGTCGCTCTGCATCCCCGGCCGACTGGTCGGCGGCGATCTCCACGGTCCCCCCAGACCCGATCCTCGGTGAGACGTGCAGGGGTCGGGGGAGGGGCACCTTCACCTCTCGGGCCCACCACAAGAGCCCGAAGGGGGAGCACGATGCCAGCTCGACGACCATCGAGTCGAGGACTCCTCGGCGCTCGGCGGTCACGGTGACTTCCACGGCCCGGGGGCCTCTCGGACCCCCGGCGGCCGGGTTCCCCGGGCCGCCTGGGAAGAGCGGTCGGATGCGGACCGGCCCGCTCGCCACCATGGTGAGCCCGAAGCTCTCTCCCGCCCGGACGTCGCTCGGCGAGTCGGTGCACCGCACCCCGGCCCGACAGGCGGGGATGACCGGGCCCACCAACCCGATGGCGAGCACGGCGGCGAGAAGGGCGCCGACAGCCTGTACCCACCCCGAGCCGCTCGACCGGGCGACAGCCGCCCACGCCACGACGGCGACGGTGCTTCCGACCACGGGGGTGAACCAGGACAGGGCGTGGACCCGGCGGCGGAGCCTCCTGCCGTCGGGAAGGAGACCACCAGCCGAGGGATCTGGGTACTTGTGGCGGCCGGAGATGAGGAGCCACGACAGCAGGGCCCCGGCCACCACGGCGACCAGTCCGAATAGGACATCGCCCACGGCCAGCGGGTCATGGGACACGGCCCGGCCCACCACAGCGAGGCCGATGGCCGCCACCAGGCCTGAGGCGATGGCAAAGGCCGTGCGCAACCGTGACGGTCGCCGCCCGGATGCCTGGCGATTCATGTCAGCGGTGCGGGCGTCTCGGTGACGATTCGGGCGACGAGGGCCGGACCCTCACCGTCGCTGCCCTCGGCGATGAGCCGATGGGCGAGGCAGGCCACGGCAACCGACTGGATGTCCTGGGGCGTGACATAGGCCCGTCCGGCCAGTACGGCGAAGGCCTGGGCGCTGCGGATGAGGGAGATGGCGGCTCGCGGGCTCGCCCCGAGCCGCACCGTTCCCGACGTCCTGGTGGCCCTCACGAGGGCTACGGCGTATTCGGCCACGGCGGTGGCCACCCGCACCGATGCGGTGGCCGAGATGGCCCGTTCCCAGTGGCGGGGGTCGGACACCGGGGCCAGAGCCTCCAGTGCGTAGCGTCCTCCGTTGTGCAAGACGAGACGCGTCTCGGTCTCGGCATCGGGGTAGCCGATGGAGGTGGACAGGCCGAAGCGGTCGAGCTGGCTCTCGACCAGGGGGTAGGTGCCGAGCTGGCCGATGGGGTTCTGGGTCCCAATCACCAGATGAGGGGTGGGGAGCGGCCATGACTCACCGTCCACTGACACCTGCTGTTCCTCCATGGCCTCCAACAGGGCGGACTGGGTCCGAGGGGGCGTGCGGTTGAGCTCGTCCAAGAGGACGACGTGACCGAAGACCGGCCCGGGTCGGAACTCCCATCTCCCGGTGTCCGGGGTGAATACCGTCACACCGGTCACGTCGGAGGGAAGGAGGTCGGGATGACCCTGGACCCTGGAGAGCTGAACGCCGAGAGCGGTGGCCAGCGCCCTGGCGAGCACCGTCTTGCCCACCCCGGGAACGTCCTCGATGAGCAGATGGTTCCCCGAGAGGGCGGCCACCACCGCTATCGTCACCGCCTTCGGCGTGCCGAGGAGCACGGCGGACAGGGCCCCGTGCAATCGCCTGGCTGTCTCCACCGCTTCGTCGAGGCTCATTGGCCCTTCCGCCATGGCCAGCTCCGGGTCAGCCCCGACCGCTCCGATGCCCATGCTTGTGCTCATGCGATCCTTGCTTCCCCTGCCTGCGCCGGTTGCGGTGCGATGCTCGCCCAGCGTGGTGTTACACCCACCCTAGGCGTCGCAACGACACATATTCAATGGCAAAAGTCCCGGTCAGAAGTCCAGGGCCGAGAGCTCGGGAATGGTTTTCTCCGAGCGACTTCGGGCCTCCAACCACCGTGATCTGCCAGCCCTGCGCTCGTCCTCGGAGGTGTGTGGCTCCACTGTCGTGCGAGGGGTCCAGGCCGCGGCCACGTCGTCCTCGTCGGACCACGTGCCCACAGCCATGCCGGCCAGGTAGGCGGCTCCGAGGGTCGTGGCCTCGAGCACCGGCGCGATCTCGATGGGCCGACCACACGCCTCGGCCAGGGCCTGGATGAACACCGGATTGGCCGACATGCCTCCGTCGACTCGCAGGGTGTCGACAGCCAGGCCGGAGTCCGCCTCGGCGGCCTCGAGGAGATCGGCACCACGATGGGCCACGCCCGTGAGCACGGCCCGCACCAGTTCCGGCCGACCACTGCCTCGGGTGAGACCGACGAAGGTGCCACGGGCCCCGAAGTCCCACACCGGGGTCCCGAGGCCGAGAAGGGCGGGCACGAACCACACGTCGCCCGTGTCCTCGCACGTGGCCGCCACGACAGCGGAGTCCTCGGCCGAGTCGATGATGCCGAGATCGTCCCTCAGCCACTCGACGCAGGTCCCCGCCGACAACATGATGGCCTCGACCCCCCAGGTCACCACGCCATCCCGTCGCCAGGCGATGATGGGGATCGTGCCTGCGTGGCCTCTCGCCGCCTGGGAGGGCCGGGTGGGACCGACGCACTGGTCGAGCATCCCCCCGGTGCCGAAGGTCGCCTTGGCCTGTCCGGGGCTCGTGCACCCCTGACCGATCAGTGAGGCCTGCTGGTCACCGGCCATGCCGGCGATGAGGGGCCGTCCGGGCAGGGCGGTCGCCGGGCCCAGGGTCCCTGACGAGTCGACGATGGTCGGAAGCACGGCCTCGGGGATGCGGAGCGCAGCCAGCACCTCGGGGCTCCATCCAGAGCCGTCCCCACGGATCAGCCCAGTCACCCCGGCGTTCGAGGCGTCGGTGACATGGAGGCCCCCCTCGGAGAGGATCCACGCCACCCAGGTGTCCACCGTGCCAAAAGCCAGCTCCCCGCGTTCGGAGCGGTCCCGGTCGGGATCGACCTGGTCGAGGATGGCGGCAACCTTGGTGGCCGACGCGTTCGGTGCCACCCTGATCCCCCTTCCCTGCAGCTCGAGGCAGGCACCGACGGTACGAAGGTCCTGCCATCCAAGCCCCGGGGCCAGCGGCTTCCCGGTGGACCTCTCCCAGACGATGCTCGATGCCCGCTGGTTGGCGATCCCGACGGCGTCGACCGGACCGCCCTCGGCCAGCGTGGCCAGTGCGACCTCCATGACCGCTTCGGCCATGATCGTGGCGTCGAACTCGACCAGGCCGGGAAATGGGGTGTCCGGCAGGACGGGAACATGATGGACGTGGTCGACCGAGCCGTCCGGTCGCACCAGTGCCCCTCGCACGCCCGAGGTCCCGACGTCCACCACCAGGATGCTCACGGCCACACTCCCGGCCCGAAGGGCGAGTCGAACCCGAGCTTTCCTGGGTTCAAAATGCCGTGGGGGTCGAGGGCGTGCTTGATCGAGGACAGCACCGGAAAACCGGAACCGAGTGCCTCGGCCAGAAAACGGGAGCGGTTGATGCCGATGCCGTGGTGATGGCTGATGGCGCACCCAGCGGACATCGTCGCCTCGGTGACCTCGTCCCAGGCCCGCCGGTAGTAGTGGTCGACCCAGGCCCGGTTGGCGTCGTCACCCGCTGTGTCGGCGTTTGGGGGCCGGCCGGCGAAGGTGAAGTACAGGCAGGCACCATCGGCGTAGGCGTGTGACTGATGGGATGAGGCGGCCAGGGTCCCGTCTATGCCGGAGAGGGCACCGACCACCGAGTCGTAGAGCGCGGGCAGGGCGCTCCAGCGCCCTGACACCTCGGCGGTGTCGACCACCATGCCGGCCCGCCACAGGGGGGCCAGTGCCGAAACGTCGTTGCGGTGGCCGAGCCAGCGCTCGACTAGCTGCTCGTCGAGGACGTCTGCTGGCTCGCACTCCTGCTCGACCACCGTGATGGTGGCATCGACCAGTGCCGGGTCGGCCTCGTCGAGGACGATGAGCACGTTCGTGTCCGGATGGTCGAAGTTGCGCCCCGACTCGGTCCGGTCGTAGAGACGGAGGACGGCCGGGGCGGCCCCTCGGCGCAGGATCCGACGGCAGGCGTCGAGCCCCCCGGCGAACGACGGGAAGCCGAACGCCCGGCGCCCCTCGCTCTCGGGGACGGGGTGGACGCGGAAGCGGCCTTCGGTGATGACACCCAAGGTCCCCTCGCTCCCCACGAACAGCTGCGTGAGGTCCGGCCCGGTGGCCGAACGGGGGCCGTGGCCTCCGGTGCGGACGACGGACCCGTCGGCCAACACCACCTCCACGCCGATGACCATGTCCTCGATCTTGCCGTAGCGGTTGGAGTACTGACCGGCGCCCCGACACGCCAGCCAACCCCCGACGGTCGACAAGTCCATGGACTGTGGCCAGTGGCCGAGGGTGAGTCCGTAGCCGTTCCGAAGACCGGCTTCGACGTCGGGCCCGAACGTTCCGGCCCGAAGGTCGGCGACCAGTGATTCCGAGTCGACGTCGCCGACGCCGGCCAGGCCGCACAAGTCGAGGGCCACCCCGCCGAAGACGGGGATCGAGGCGCCACAGACCCCGCTTCGTCCACCGGCCGCCGTCACCGGCACCCGCGCCTCGTCGCAGAGGGACAGGACAGCCGACACCTGGCTGGTGTCAGTGGGTCTGGCGATGACAGCCGGCCGGGCCGGCACCTGGCCGTCCACGGCCCAGGAGATGGCGAGTGGCCACCAGTCGCGCCCCGCCTCGGCCCGATCCTGGTCGTCGGTGCTCACCTGGGCGCAGACGTCGCCCAGCCGCCTGCGCAGGTCGTCGCTGACTGGCACGCGCCGACCGCCGAGATGGTCACCCACGCCCCCCGGCCCGGCATCGATCGGAGTCACCGGCGTCGGCGAGGTCAAGGCGTTGCACCCCTCGGATCCGATGCATCCGGACTGCTGCCGTTGGCCGTGACCCCGCCTCCGTCGAATGAGGGCCCATGGCCGGCAAGTACCGGATCGCGGCCCTTGCTCAGGCCGGCTCGAGCCAAGGTGGAGCGCACGCTCTCGGCATAGGCGTCAGCCTCGCTTGCCATGCGTTCCTCGTCCCACCCGAGTTCGGGCCCGATCAACGTCGCCACTCTGGTTGCGGCAGAACCGGCCGCCCGGGCGTCACGCAGTGAGGCCCGGGTCCGACGATCGAGCACGTCCGAGATGGTCATGGCCATCTCCTCTCTCACGGCGAACAGGGCCTCCACTTGAAGGTAGTGCAACCCCGCAACCAGTGGCTGCAGCAGCTCGGGGCGGCCCTCGCTCAGGGCGAGCACCGCGGGGGTTTCGGTTCCGTAGCGCCCGGCCAGATGGGCGGCCATGCTCGTGGCGTCCTCGGGCTCCCGGGCCGGACGAGCGGCCCCGGCCCCCCCGGCCCGGGCCGGGGCGTGCCCAGTCGCCCCCGACCCGTGCAGCTTCAAGTCGGCGGTGACGCAGGCCAGTTTCCGTCGCCCCATCACCTTGACGACCGCGTCGACCGTATCCTCGGCCATTTTCCGGTAGGTGGTCAGCTTCCCCCCGGTCACCGTCACTACGCCGCGATCGGACGTTCGCACGGTGTGGCGCCTCGACAGGTCGGTAGTGCGCTCGCTCAGGACCCGGTGCCCCTCGGCCGGGGCCAGCAATGGGCGCAGCCCGGTCCACAGCCCGGTGATGTCATCCCGGCCGATCGGTCTCGTGGTCACGGCATTGGCAGCCGACAGGATGTAGTCGATGTCCTCGGGTAGGCAGGTCGGATCATCGAGGGGGCCGTCCCACTCGGTGTCGGTGGTCCCTAAGTAGACCTGGTCGCCCCACGAGACGACGAAGATGGACCGGTGGTCCTCGCGGACAGGGATCACGGCGGCGATGTCGCAGGGGAAGACCTCAGAGGGAACGGTGATGTGGATTCCCTTGGCTGGGCGGATCGAGTGCGGATTCGCCACCTCGTCGAGTGTGCGGATCTCGTCTGACCAGACTCCGGCCGCGTTGACCACCACCGTTGCTCGGATATCGAAGGTGCCGCCGCCGTCTGGCTCCACCGTCGCCCCCCGGATGCGGCCGTCGGACCCGGCCACAAGCCCGGTCACCCGGGCATGGTTGGCCGCCACCGCGCCGTGGTCGAGCACCGCGGTGCGGATCACGGCGAGGGTGAGGCGCGCGTCGTCGGCCCTGGCGTCCCAGTAGAGGAAGCCGGCGACCAGTCGGTCGGCCTGGAGGGTGGGCATGTGGGCGAGGGCCTGGTCCCGGCTCACGTTCTCGTGCCGCCGGCCGATGCGGACGCCCCCGGTCAGGTCGTAGAGCCACAGAGCAGTCCGGTAGACCCGGGCCACGCTCCGATTGACGACCCCCTCTTTCCCAAAGAGGGGGATGAGGAAGGGGAGGGGGGACACCAGGTGCGGCGCATTGTCCAACAGGCGTTGACGCTCGGCCAGGTTCTCGTAGACCAACCGGTACTCGCGTTGTTGCAGGTAGCGGAGCCCGCCGTGGATGAGCTTGGAGGACTTGGACGAGGTGCCTGAGGCGAAGTCGTCCTTTTCCACCAACGCCGTCTTCAGGCCCCGACTGGCCGCGTCGAGCGCCACCCCGGCACCGGTGATACCCCCGCCTATCACCAGCACATCGAACTGCTCGGCGGCCAGGCGCCCGAGTGCCTCCTGGCGCTGAAAGGGACCCGCCAACGGTGCTGCACCAGGGTCGGAAGGCATGGGGAAAGCCTGCCACAGGTCACCCCCAGGCCGTTTCGCCGGCTCCGGCGATGGGTGCCCGGCAGGCCCCGGTCATTTCGCTCCGTTGTGAGCTTATCTACAATGATTGTTGAAGAACAACAATTGGTGATATGCTGAAGGTGATGCGCACGCCCGAAGAGCTGACCGAGCTGTTCCGGACGACCGGTCGCAAGGTCACCGCCCAACGGCAGTGCATTTTCCGGGTGCTCCAAGGCGATGTGACCCATCCGTCCGCCGAGGCTGTCCACGCCGAGGCGACCAAGGAGATGGAGACCATCTCCTTGAAGACGGTGTACCAGACACTGCACGACCTGGCCGAGCTGGGGGAGATCGCCTCGCTCGATGTGGGCACCGGGATGACCCGGTTCGACCCGAACGTCGATGACCCGCACCATCATCTGGTGTGTCGCCAGTGCGGCAACGTGCGGGATCTGGTGGCAGCCTTCCCTGAGCTCGAGATACCCGAGGGCGCGGACCTTGGCTTCGAGGTGGGATCGGCGGAGATCGTCTTTCGGGGACTGTGCCCCGACTGCCAACCCCAGGCCCACCGCCGACGGGTCTCGGCCTAGGCCAATGGCTGCCCACAACCGACTTCACCACATCCACCAAGCAATGAAAGTAACGAAAGGATCAACGTGCCAGAGCTGAAAGACAGCAAGACCGAGGAGAATCTGAAAGAGGCGTTCGCCGGCGAGAGCCAGGCCAACCGCCGTTACCTCTACTTCGCACAGAAGGCCGATGTCGAGGGCTACCCCGATGTCGCCGCCCTCTTCCGGTCGGTAGCCGAGGGAGAGACCGGACACGCCTTTGGTCACTTCGACTTCCTTCGTGAGGTTGGCGACCCGGTGACCGGTGTCCCTGTCGGGCCAACTGCTGACAACCTGAAGTCCGCCGTCGAGGGCGAGACCTATGAGTACTCCGAGATGTACCCCGGATTCGCTCGCACGGCTCGCGATGAGGGCTTTGACGAGGTCGCCGAGTGGTTCGAGACGCTGGCCCGGGCTGAGAAGAGCCACGCCGGTCGCTTCACCGAGGGGCTGGCTTCGGTCGCCTGAGTCTGTCGGTGCCTTAAGCACCTTGTTGTAGCGGAACTGCCACGGCCCCGGGTCAGACCCGGGGCCGTGCTGTCTCCGAAGAGGCAACCAGGTCAGTGGTTCACGCCATCTGGCCAACAACCCGATCGAAGGACAAGGGCGACGTCGGGGCACCCGTCACCGCGGTGGTGGGGCTCGGCTGGGCCTAAAAGGAGAGAGCATGAGTGAGCAAGGATTCCTGACCCTGGACGACATCGTCGACCAGCGGGCCTACGAGCGCGAGCGCGACGAGTTCCGTGCCCGGGTGATCGCCGTGAAGAAGCTGCGTCGCATCAGCGTCGGGCCGGTTGTCACCCTCACCTTCGAGAGCCGGCTGACCATGCGCTTCCAGGTCCAAGAGATGGCCAGAGCCGAGAAGATGATCACCGACGAGCAGATCCAACACGAGCTCGACGTCTACAACCGCCTGCTCCCAGGCAATGGCGAGCTGTCGGCCACGCTGTTCTTGGAGCTGACCACCGAGGAGCAACTGCGCACCTGGCTCCCTCGCCTGGTCGGCATCGAGAGCGCGTGCGAGCTGCGGATCGGCGGTGGCGATGAGCAGTCGGTCATCTCGTCGGCCCCCGACGAGGTGCACCAGTCAAACCTCACCCGGGAAGAGACGACCTCCGCTGTACACTACGTACGCTTCCATTTCACCCCCGAACAGGTCACCGCCTTCGGGAGCCAACCGGTCAGCCTGGTGGTGAACCATCCCGAATATCCCGATGGGCTCCCCGGCGTCCCGTTGACCGAGGCCACCCGGGCCGAGCTGGCCGCTGACCTGGCCGGGGGGTGAAGCGGCCAGACGACGGCGGCCCATCCACTCGGGTGGTCAACTACCGAAGAACTCTGGTGCCCGTCGCTCGATCGAGGCCTCGATTCCCTCTCTGAAATCGCCGGTGCCCATGAGCCGGAGCTGCTCGCTCCTCTCGTGATCAATGGCGCCGGAGAACTCGGACAAGAGTGCCGCCCGTTGCGTGGCCCGGATGGAGCGGACGGCGAGGGGAGCTGAGGCGGCGATCTCGGCGGCCAGTGCATGGGCTGCAGCGCGAGGGTCGTCGGCTAGGCCGTCGCACAGGCCGATTCTCAACGCTTCGGTCCCATCGATGCGCCGTCCCGTGGTGAGCAGTTCGAGGGCCCGCTGGGCGCCGACCACCCTTGGGAGAGTGACAGAGATGCCGAAACCCTGATGGAATCCAAGCCGGGCGAAGTTGGCGGAGAAACGGCTGTCGGGAGTGCCGATGCGGAAGTCGCCGACGAGGGCCAGGCCGAGGCCCCCACCAATGGCCGAGCCTTGGACGGCGACGACGATCGGCAGAGGGCTGGCCAGTAACGCCCCGGCCTGGAGGTAAAGGGAGCGGAGGAGCGCCCCGTCGAGGGTGTCGGACGAGCCGAAGTCCAAGCCTGCGCAGAAGTGTCGACCCTCCGAGCACAAAACGACGGCTCTCGATCCCTGCCCGTCGGCCCATCCGACTGCCTCCACCACGCCTGTCAGGAGGTCGGCATCGAAGTAGTTGGCGGGCGGCCGGTGCATCTCCACCTCGGCCACATAGCTGTCCGTCGAGGTTGCGGTGACGTCTCCGAACGCTTGTCTCATCGCTCTCCTTCGAGTCGGGGTGGGAGGCCTTCCTGAGCGTCCGGGCGCCGGGCCGCCAGCTCGGCCAGCACTTGGTCTGTGTGCTCCCCGCTCAAGGCGGCAGGCTGGCGGACGACCGGTGCGTCCATGCTCGAAAAGCGCACCGGCTGGGGGATCACCTTGTATCGACCGGCCCAGGGGTGGTCGTCCTCATCGAGCTGGTCGACCAGCTCGTCGAGCGTGGGGACCGTTGACGCCGGGACCCCATGTGCGGCGCAGAACACCAGCCACTCCTCGGTAGTTCGCTCGGCGACGATGCGGCGCACATCCCGGTAGAGGGACTCGGCATGCTCGAGTCGGGACTCGGTGGTCTGGATCCGGGGGTCGTCGTCCGTGTCGGATCGTCCCCCGGCTCGGAGGATGTCTTCAAAGTTCTTCTTGGTGTAGGGCAGGATGCTGATCCAGCCGTCCGCGCTCTTCTGTGGTCGTCGCTCAGGGTTCAGGATCCGGGGATAGCCGGCACGTCCCTGAGGCGGACGGGCGGTGGCCGCCCCGGCATGCTCCACCAGAGTGAAGGCGGTCATGACGTCGATCATTGGCACCTCCACCCGTTGGCCCTGGCCGGTGCGCTCCCTTTGGAACAAGGCGGCCATGACGGCGTAGGCGATGGTCAGGCCCCCTACTTTGTCAGCCAGCAGCGTTGGGGCGAACTGGGGCTCTCCCCCCGACCGCCGGAAGGCGTCGGGCAGGCCGCAGGCCGCTTGGATGATGTCGTCGTAGGCGGGGGAGTCAGCCTTGTCCGAGTCGGTCGGATAGCCCTGCGCCTGGCAGTAGATGATGTCGGGGACCACATCTGCGATGTCCTCGTAGGACAGGCCGAGTCTCCCGAGGGTGCCCGGACGGAGGTTGGTGACCATCACCTGGGCCGTAGCCAGGAGCTCCAAGAGGGTGGCCCGGCCCTCGTCGCTCTTGAGGTCGAGGACCACGCTCCGCTTGTTTCGCAGCAAGTTGAGGGCGACGCCCGACAGCCCCGGGTAGGGGCCAGGGGTCATGGACCGGCTCAATGTCCCGGCCGGATCCTCGACGGTGATGACATCGGCCCCGAGGTCGCCCAGGATCTGGGTGGCCAGAGGGCCCATCACGATGGAGGTCACGTCGACAACCCGGACGCCATCGAGGGGCCCGGTGTTCGTCCCGCTCACCTGTGGCCCCCCTCCCCGGCCTCGGACCCGCACACGAGGGCCTGATCCGTCGGCCGCCCCGCCTCTGCGCCCACCGGGGTGATCAGGTGTAGGCCAGGTGGACGGCAGCCTCGGGGGTGTTGATGCGGAAGCTCAGGCTCTCTTCAACGTAGAGGGTGACATTGCCTGCGTCGCTCGAGCGATAGCCGACGGAGAAGTCCTCGCCCACCGTCAGCTCGAAGTCCCCCGTTCGCTGGCTCAGCACCACGGCCCCGTCGACGGCCGGTGCCCACACGACCGGGCCACCGAGGATCTGGCGGAGGTGCTCGAACACCGGGTAGCCACCGCGCTCGGTGGTCTCGGTCACGCCGGTGAAGCAGCGGGCGCCGAGGGCGATGGCGTAGGGGCCGGCGATGTCTGCGGCCCGCAGCACGGCGACCGCCTTCGCAACGTGCTCGGGGTAGCGATTGTAATCGTCGCTGATCGCCACCTTGGCGTGCGGGGTGGTTTCGACGATCCCCGGAATGAGCCCTTTCTCGTAGCCGTGGAAGATCACATGGTCCTCGGCCAGAGCCGCCGCCCGCCCGGCCGCTATCACTGCGTCCAAGTCGAGGTCCGTCGCCCCCCGGGAGGCGGCGGCCAGCTCGGAGAGCGGCAGGGTGAAGGGCGAGCGCACCTCGATGAGGGGCATGACCTTGCGCAGCGCTACCTCGACACCGTCCAACGGTCCGCTGGTCAATGGGTCGACGCGTCCGACGTCGACCGATGACACCCCCCACCCGAGGGGGCCGGTGAAGTCGACCAGTCGTCGTCCGGCGAGGAAGTGCTTGACCGAGCGAGTGGCCTCCTCTTCGATCTGGCTCCAGGCGTCGTCGGTGACCGGCGCCAGCTCTCGCAGTAGGTGGTTCATGGAAGGGTCCTGCTTTCGCTTCGTAGGTTGCCGATGCCGAGACTTCCGGTCGCGGTGGCGGCTTGGGCCAAAGGATTGGGCACGGGAGGCCCGATTCTGATCAGGGTGTTGTGGTCAGTGTGGTGGAAGGGCTCATCCCGGTCGGGAATGGCCAGAACCCCGTCTTCTTCGTAGGACCAGGTGTCTTCAGGATTGATCGAGACCTTCATCCGGTAGCTCAAGGTCCTGACATCTGGTCGAGGAATGGATTCGACAAGATGCCGTAGACCTCTGATCCCACCGCAGCCGTGACCTCGAACTCGGTGGCGTCGGCCCCGGCCGTTCCGCCGGCCAGGAGAACTTGGCCCCGGGGGATCCCGAGGGTCAAGGTGACCGCCCCCGTCGCCGGCTCCCAGAGCCAGTACCCGACCTGATCATGGAAGGTCTCGGTCTCGCCCGGCTTGACGATGTGGGTGTGGTAGCGCAGGCCGTAGAACAGCTGGGGACCGTTGGTCTGGCGGTCGATGGGCTGGGCCTCGTAGCGCTCGATGAAGCTGTTGGCCTCGGATCCGTCGACGTCTGGATGCACGTCGGCCCCACCGGTGCCCGTCCATACCCCGGCCATGCCGCCCAGTGGTCCCAAATTGCTCAGCGTGTCCGGGTCGCCCACCGGCTCGGTGTAGATGTCATCCCCATACGGTTCCACTGCTGTGAAACTCATGGTGGGTCGTTCCCTTCGCTTCTGCGTCCGTTGCCGTCGTGCACCCGCTGCCGGCTGCGACGGGACGTCGGGATCTCCCCGAGTCTCCTATGCCCGCAACAGTGTAGGTCCACACCCTTCAGCCACGATTCGGTGACTCTGCGGCAAGGTCGCCGGCCAACTGAACGGGCAGGGGGCGGGCAAGGTGGACCGCCCACCATGGGCCGATCACCCAACCTGGGTGGCACCTGGCCGGTCAAACCGGTCGGGAACTGCACTTCGGTGCACCGAGGAAAGGAACACCCATGGCCGCATCGTCGAACATCACCATCGTCGGGAACCTCACCAGGGATCCCGAGATCCGATACACGAGGGAGGGTCAGGCCACCACCTCGCTGGGGGTGGCCGTGAACCACCGTTGGCCGGGGCGTGACGGGGGAGCGTGGGAGGAGTCCACCTCGTTCTTCGACGTCGTCACCTGGAAGGACCTGGCCGAGAACGTGGCCCTGAGCCTCACCAAAGGGATGCGGGTCCTGGTAAGCGGCCGACTCGAGCAGCGGAGCTGGGAGACCGACGAGGGCGACCGCCGCTCAAAGGTCGAGATCGTGGCCGAAGAAGTCGGGGCAAGCCTTCGCTACGTCACGCTCGACGTGCACCGAGTCGAGCATCGCCAGCCCAGCTCGGACGCAGCCGCCCCCGAGGCGGGCGGTGCGTTGGATGATGGCCTCACCCAGAGGGCCTGATGGGCGCCGCGCCGGAGCGGACCGAAGCTGGTGGCCGTGGCCGCCCTCAGGCCCCCACCCGGGACGTGCCCAGGGGCACCGTCCGCTTCACCCCGATGGTGCGGCTGACCAAGCGAGAGGCGTTCGACGCCTGCCAGGCCCTCGCCAACGCCGATCGCTTCTTGACCAGAGCGGGCCGGAAGGCCGAGGCGAGCGCCCTCGGTGATCTCTTCGAGCTGTTCGAAGAGCGACTGTCTGCCGGGAGCCAGTAGGGGCGCGAAGGGGTCCGACGCCCACGGGAGCCCGTTCCCGTGGGCCCCCCGGCTGTCCCGGCCGCCGAGACGGTGGGGTGGCCGGGACAGCCCGGATTACACCTGGTCGGGCTGGTACTCGATGGACAGCGAGTTCACGCAGTAGCGCTGGCCAGTAGGGGCGGGTCCATCGGGGAAGACGTGTCCCAGATGGCCACCGCAACGAGCACAGGTGATCTCCGTTCTGGCCATCCCAAAGGACCGGTCCACGTGCTCATTGATGACCCCGTCATCCAGCGCCTTGTAGAAGCTCGGCCATCCCGAGCCCGATTCGAACTTGGTGTCGCTCGGGAACAGTGCCGTCCCACATCCGGCGCAGGTGAACATTCCCGTGCCTTCCAGATGGAGCAGCTCGCCCGACCATGCCGGCTCGGTGCCACCCCGACGCAGGACGGCGTAGCGCTCAGGTGACAGGCGCTCCTTCCACTCCTCGTCTGACAGCTCGACCCGCCCACCGGCCTGTGTCTCGGTGTTCTCGCTCATCGTTACCTCCTTCGGCCGGGCCGCCCACGGGAGATACCCGCGGGCCCATACCGGCAACCTCACAGTAAAGAACGCCTTCGGTGGGCCGCATGTTCCCTCGAGGGACCGGCCCACCAGCGGCATTCGGCCTCGGAAATCAGTTTGCTAACGTCGCGTCAGATTTCGCCGGGGGAGCGTCCCAACCAGGCTGCAGCCGGGCGAACTCGGACGCGCTCCGTCGTCCACAATCGCTGTCCCACGCCACAGAAAGTCACCATGGACCTTCGAGACCGACCCGAGGACGAGGCATTCAGAAACGACGTCCGCGCCTGGATGGCCGACCATGTGGTCGGCGAGTTCGCCGCCCTCGGAGGGCGGGGCGGTTCTGGTGACGAGACGTTCGGATTCGAGGTCCGCCTCGAGTGGGAACAGGTGCTGGCCGCCGCCGGCTGGATCGGCATTGGCTGGTCGGTCGAGCATGGCGGCCGGGGAGCCAGCATCGCCCAGCAGGTCATCTTCAACGAGGAGTACGTTCGGGCCAAAGCGCCGGGCCGGGCGAGCATCCTCGGTGAGGGCCTGCTTGGCCCGACCATCATCCAGTTCGGGACGCCCGAGCAACAGGCTCGCTTCCTGCCGCCGATCTTGGCGGGCGGCGAGCTGTGGTGCCAGGGCTACTCCGAGCCCAACGCAGGAAGCGACCTCGCCAATGTGGCGACCAAGGCGGAGCTCGACGGAGACGAGTGGGTGGTCACCGGCCAGAAGGTGTGGACCTCGGGTGCCCATCAGGCCGATTGGTGCTTCGTCGTCTGCCGCACCGAGCCCGGCTCTTTCCGTCACAAAGGCCTCTCCTACCTGCTTGTGCCGATGGACCAGCCGGGGGTCGAGGTGCGGCCCATCACCCAGCTCACCAGGACATCGGAGTTCAACGAGGTCTTCTTCGACGGCGCCCGCACGGCCCGGGACAACGTGGTCGGAGACGTCGGCGACGGTTGGTCGGTGGCACTCGCCACCCTGGCCTTCGAACGAGGAGTGGGGCTCCTCGGCCACCAGCTCAGCTTCCGCCGTGAGCTCGACCGCCTGGTCGAAGTGGCCCGGGAGAACGGGGCGTCATCGAACCCTGTCATCCGCCAGCGCCTGGCCCGGTCCTACGCCGAGCTCGAGATCCTTCGCTACAACACCCTCCGCAGCCTCTCCGGCTTCGACGCCCCAGTGGCCCCTCCCGAGGCCTCGATCATCAAGTTGTTCTGGGCGACCTGGCACCAACAGCTCGGCGAGTTGGCCATGGCCATCAGGGGAGTGTCGTCCACTGTGACCGAGGGGTTCCCCTACGAGCTCGACGAGTTCCAGCGGACCTTCCTGTTCTCTCGATCCGAGACCATCTATGGCGGGTCCAACGAGATTCAAAAGAACATCATCGGTGAGCGGGTGCTCGGCCTGCCACCTGAACCCAAAGGGACAAGCAGATGAGCAACGACACGCCCACTCCGACCATGCCGACTCCCCCGGCCGGTCACGGCCTGCTGGAAGGCAAGGTGGTGGTCATCACGGCGGCGGCGGGCACCGGCATAGGCTTTGCCACCGCCAAGCGCTGCGTGGAAGAGGGGGCGACGGTCGTCATCTCCGACGCCCACGAGCGGCGATTGAGCGAGACGGCCGACACCCTGGCCGAGATGCCCGAGCTGGGGGGCGAGCGACCCCTCGCCGTGCCCTGCAACGTGACCGACGAGGCCCAGGTCCAACACCTCTACGACGCCGCCGTCGAGCGGCACGGTCACTTCGACGTGGCCGTCAACAACGCCGGGCTCGGGGGCCAGGTCGACGTGGTGGACATGA
>PLSY01000170.1 GCA_003164275.1 Acidimicrobiaceae bacterium
CGAGCTCGGCCGACAGGTTGAAAGCCATGACATCGAACGACCGGGCGGCAAGGTGGTTCTCGAGCGAGAACAGCGGGACGCCCGCCACCCGCATAGCCGCTTCCATGTCGACCCAGGGGGCGTACGAGCGCTCGGCGACGGCGTCGTCACGCTCGNNGGAGGCCCTGGTTGGGCAGGCCGACTTCGTAGGTGTCGGGGTAGATGAGGAGCCACGCCACGGCGGTTGCCGAGTGCTCGGGCACCTCCGCCCCGAGCTCGCCACCGATGTAGCGAGCGGGCTTCGTGACCTGGGACAAAAGGGGCTCGACCCGTGACCAGACAGACTCCATCTCCCCCTTCATCCTAGGGGCAGGAGCCACCGCGGGCCGACCGGGCGGCCCGGGCGGCACTCAGCCGGCCGAAGGCGCCCGGGTGGTGGTGGTCGCCGAGCCCGACTTGGGGGCCGTCGTGGTGGTCGTGGCCGGCGACGGCAACGCCACCGGTGTGGTCGACTGGACCACCTGCTGGGTGGGCGGGATGGCGGCCGCGGTCACCGGATGGGCGGCTAGGTAGTCGAAGATCTGGGCCACCACGGGGGCGGCCGCCGTAGCTCCGTAGCCGGCCTGGTCGATGACGCAGACCACCACGTACTGGGCATTCGTCGTCGGGCCGAAGCCGACGAACCACGCCGTCGGCTCCTTGCCCGGCTCGGTGTCGGCCGTCCCCGTCTTTCCTGCCACACCACCCGGGAACGAGGCCAGCCCGGGCACGCCGGCGGCTGTTCCGTTGTGGTTGTTGACCACGCCGGTGAAGCCGGCCAGCAGGGCGTTGTAGGTCGACGAGGGCAGGTTGACATGGCCGGTGACCTGGGGGGAGAACTTCTTCACCACTGTGCCGTCGGGGGCAACGATGGCCGCCGCCACCTGTGGTGCATAGCGGGTCCCGCCGTTAGCAAAGGTCGAGTAGGCCACCGCCTGTTCGATGGGGGTGATGACCGTCGCACCCTGGCCGAAGGCCATCTCGACATTGTCTCCGGCGTACCACGTGGTGTTGGGGAATCCAGTTGGGCTCTCGGCGTGCAGCTTGACCCGCTCAGCTGCGCTGTCGAGCCGTCCCTGACTCTCGCCGGGCAGGTCGATGCCCGTCATCTGTCCGAGCCCGTACTGGGCAGCCTGGTCCTGGATTGGGGTGTCGCCGTAGGCGGGATTGGAGCGGTCGTCGTAGAACATCGCCCCCAGGTTGTAGAAGAAGTCGTCGCTGGACACGGTGAGGGCGGTCGAGATGTTGATGCCCCCGAATCCGCCATCGCCCTCGCTGTTATGGAAGATGCAGGTCGTGGACTTGTACTGGCACCCGGGGATCGTAAAGGTACCGGTGTCGTCGTAGGTCTGGGTCGGGCTCCACAGACCGAGGTTGAGAGCGGCGGTGGCCGTCGACAGCTTGAAGGTCGAGCCTGGGGTGTAGACGCCGCCGATCGTTCGGTTGATGAGGGGTTCGTTGTTGGCCGGGTCGCTCAGTGAGGCGTACTCGGCCGTTGTGATACCCCCCACCCACACCGACGGGTTGTAGGTCGGATAGGACGACAGGGCATAGACGGCCCCGGTCTGGGGGTTCATGACCACAACCGCCCCACCAGTTGCCGCCGGGTAGCAGCCTGAGTTGTTGTTGCACAGGGGGTCTCGGGTCTTGCGCAACGCGGTGATCTGGTTAGCCAAGGCGCTGTCGGCCACCTGTTGGAGGTTGGTGTCGATGTTGGTGACGACATTGTCCCCGGTGGTGGCAGGCGTCGACTTGAGCGTGCCCGCCACCCTGCCCTGGGAGTCCACTTCGAGTTGCAGCTGACCGGGCGTCCCTCGCAGTTCTGACTCGTACTGGTACTCAAGACCGGACTGCCCGAAGTCGTCACCGGCCTGATAGCCCTGGGAGGCTCGGGACTGGAGCTCGGCGTCATTGATGGTGCCGACATAGCCGAGGGTCTGGGATGCCGGGTAGCCAACGCTGCCCGGACCCGGGAGCTCGGTCTGTGGGTAGTTGCGCTCGGTGGTCTGGATCGATGACACGCCGGGAAATTCGTCCTGGTGCTCTTTGATGTACAGGATGTCGGACAACGGAGCGTTGATGAGCACCGGTACCGGCTTGTACTGGCTGTAGCGGTTGTCGGCCAGCGTGGCCTGCACCTGGGCGGTCGTCTGGCCGATGAGGGCGGCCACACGCCCGACCACGTCGGGGTGCTCCAGTGCCGCTGACCGGGCCAACGTGATCTGCTCGATCACCTGGTTGTTGACCAGGGGGTTGCCATAGCGGTCGAGAATGAGACCCCGAGTGGGATCGACAGCCACCTCCCTGATCTGATTGGCCGACACGGCCTGTGCTGCCGCTGGCGCCTGGAGCACCTGGAGGGTCCACAGCCGGAGGCCCAAGAGGGCGAACAAGAGGCCGACGATAAGCCCGGTGATACGCAGACGGAGACCGGGTCGGCTGGTGCTCGTATCGGGCGCCTCGAGCATGGCCTCGACTGAGAATTTGCTCTGGTGGAGCCTCGGCTGGCGGGTCTTGGTCCGCCGGGCCCTCTTTTCCTTTCCCGGACCGAACACGTGGTTCCCGCCGTTGAACGGGTGGCGAAGGGATCGGCTCACGGCGATCCAGTATCGCAACCTGCGACGTGGAATGGAGGGCGCCCCCGCCCAGGATTCATCTCAGAGTCCCCGATGACAGAGGCGACGTCGGTACGCCTTCGGTCGAGACCTCTCGCAGAGTCCACGACACGATCCGCAACGCCGGAAGCGCCAAGACGGCATTCACCACCGACACCAGGACCACCACCCTCACCATGTTCACATGGAGCATCTGGGGCTGCCCGAGGACCGAGCCGAGCACGGCGTAGACCACTTCGTAGAGCGCACTACCGACCAGGGCGGCAACCGGCGGCAACCACGAGGCTGTCCGGTCGAGGGCCAAGGTCGCCAGTCCCACCCCGAAGCCGAGAAGGCAGCCGACCAGGGCCGACAATCCGAACGGGGTGGGCAGGAAAAGGTCGGCGACCAGGCCGGCCCCGAACCCCATCGAGGCACCCCGGGCCGGGCCCCCGACTATGCCCGCCACGATGGGCAACAGGACCATGATGTCGGGGTGGACGCCCCCGATGCGCAGGTCCAGCATCAAGGTCTGCTGCACGGTGACGAACAGGACCATGACCAAGGTGATCCGGCCCAGGTCCCTCACCGTCATTGGCGTTGCCTCACGACGACGGTCCGTAGAGCACGACCGACACATAGCGGAGATGGGCGAGGTCAGCGAGCGGTTGCAGTGTCACCGACTCCTGCGAGGAGTTCGCCTTGTTCTTCGAGGAGACGACTTTGGCCACCGGGATGCCAGCGGGGAACACCGCGCCTTGGAGCCCGCTGGTGACGAACTCTTCGCCGTCGGTGAGGGGCGTGTTGCTCTCGACGAAGTCAGCACTGAGCGGTTTGCCCGATCCTTGCCCGGCGAGCACGGCCAAGGTGCCCGGTGCCGGACCGAAGCGAACGCCTACCGATGACTGGCCGTCGGTGACGAGCCGGACCGTGGACGTGGAGTGGTTGGCTTGGACGACCTGGCCCACAAGCCCTCCGCCTCCGACGACGGGCATGCCCAACTGCACGCCATCGCTGCGTCCGACGCTGATATCGATGGTGGCGGCGAAGTTGCTGGTGCCATAGTCGGTGACCTCGGCCGGCACCTGTTGGAGGTTGGGTAGAAAGGTGAGGTTGAGCAGGGCATTCAACTGCCTTTGGGCCTGATCGATGTCGGCCTGCGAGCGCTGCTCTTGCTTCAGCTGGTCGATCTCGGCCTGGAGCTTCTGATTCTGCTGACGCACGGCCCCGTAGTGCACCGAACCGGCGAGGAAGCTCCCGATCGGCTCGATAATGTCGTCCACACCTGACTTGACCGGGGCGAACGCGTCCGATGCAACCGATCGGGCTCCTGAGGTGATGCGATGGAAGCCGCCGCGCGCATCCAGGGTAATGATGGTGATCGACGCCAGCACCAACAGGATCAGCGTGGTGCGAGGACGGCGTGACCGCCGCGACGACGCCACTGGAGACGAGACCTCTGGGCGTTCAGCGAGCCGACGAGGTGATGAGGACCTGCTTCAGAGCCTCAAACTCCTCAAGGCACTGCCCACTGCCGATGGCCACACAGTTCAGCGGGTCACGGGCCACCACGATGGGCATCCCGGTCTCCTGCTGAAGACGGCTCTCGAGACCGTGGAGGAGCGCTCCACCCCCGGTGAGAACGATCCCCTGCTCCATGATGTCGGCGGCGAGCTCAGGAGGGGTTCGGTCGAGGGTGACCTTCACCGCATCGACGATGGCCGATACCGGCTCGTCGATGGCCTTGCGGATCTCCTGGGTGGAGATGACGATCGTCTTCGGTAGCCCTGTGACGAGGTCGCGTCCCCTGATCTCGGCGTGCAGCTCCTCTTCGAGCTCATAGGCCGAGCCGAGGGCGATCTTGATCTCCTCCGCGGTGCGCTCTCCGAGGGCGAGGCTGTACTCCTTTTNNCGAACGAGACGATGGCCTCGTCGAGTTCGTCCCCACCGATGCGAATGGACTGGCTCGTGACGATGCCTCCGAGGGAGATGACGGCGACCTCTGTCGTGCCGCCACCGATGTCAACCACCATATTGCCGGTCGGCTCGT
>PLSY01000164.1 GCA_003164275.1 Acidimicrobiaceae bacterium
GGCTCTTGATGTCGTCGCCGACGATGGGAAGGCCGGCTGCGTGGAACTTGCGGGCCCACTCAGGGTCCGAGGCGATGAACACGGGGATGGCGTTGACGAATCCCACGCCGGCCTGCAGGCAGGCATCCGCATAGAACCGCTGAGCCTGCTCTGAGCCCACGGGAAGGTAGCTGACCAGGACCTCGGCCCCCGAGTCCTTGAGCGCGGCGACGACGTCGATCGGCTCGGCCGGGGACTCTTCGACTGTCTCCCGGTAGTACTTGCCGAATCCGTCGAGGGTCGGGCCGCGCTGGACGGTGACGCCCAGGTCCCCGACCGAGGCGAAGCGGATGGTGTTGTTCTGTCCGGCGAAGATGGCCTTTCCAAGGTCGGTGCCGACCTTGGCCGCGTCAGCGTCGAAGGCGGCGACGAACTCGAGGTCCGAGACGTGGTAGCCGCCCAGGACAACGTGCATCAGGCCGGGCACCGTCTCGTTGGGGTCGGCGTCGCGGTAGTACTCGACTCCTTGGATGAGTGAGCTGGCACAGTTGCCGACGCCGGCGATGGCCACGCGGATGGTGCTCATGGGTTGTTTCCCTTCGTTGCTGTCATGGCGTTCCCGGTGCGGGGATCGCTCGTGTCGGATCGGGTTGCTGTCTGCTTTTGTCGCTCGAACTCGATGAGGCGGTCGAGCCAGGCGATGTCGTGCTCGGTCGCTTCGGTGCTGTGCTCGACCAGCGACCGGGTGTAGACGTCGAGGCTCTCGCCGGCCGCCCTCACCTGGTCGGTTGCCAGGCGTCGGGTCAGCTGTACCCGCCGCCGCTCGAGGAGGGTCAGTCTGGCCTGGGGGGCGAGGTGGCGGGCGAAGGCCAGACGCAGCCCGAAGCTCCGGGCATCATCAGTGCCGGCCGGCTCGTCGGCGTCGAGCAGCTGTTCGAACAGCACCCGTCCGACGTCGGTGATTCGGTAGACCTTGCGGGAACGCTTGGTGCCGCGGGGCGCGCTCGCCCTGCGGGCCAAGAGACCGGCCCGCTCACCACCCAGTGAGCCTGTGGAGTGGATGGGTGCTGGAGCCCCGGTCGGTCCGCCCGACTCGATGACGATGACCGCCTTCGCCTTTTCGAGGCGAGACAGAGCTGGATACAGGGAGCCAAAGGAGATGTTGGCGAAGAGGCCGAGCTCGTCGCGGAGCCGTCGACGGATCTCGTAACCGTGAAGCTCCTGTTCGTGGAGGAGGCCCAAAATGGCCAGCTCAAACACTTGGACAACCTCGCAGGAGCGGGAAGAAAGGCCGGGCGATGCCATATGCCCCGAGGGGCCTCGGACCGGCGGGAGTTGACTTCATGTCAGTACGATATATCACTTCGATATATCAATACAACATATTGGGCTAGAAAGATGTCGATCGGCGCCCAGTCATCGGGGCTTCTGTGAGCGCCGACGGCCGTGAAAAGGATGGTGCCCCGAGAGCCCTGAGGGATTACCCTTACCAGGGTGAGCTTCCGACCTGGAGCGCTCGAGGGCGTACAGACTTCACCCACCGGGGGACAGGTTGAGTACCTGCTCGCCCGGAACGCCGTCATTCGCGAATTCCGCAAGGGGCGGCTCTCCCGGCTCGACGTCTGTGACGCTCACCCCGAGCTGCTGCGGGCGGCATGCAATCTCGGTCGTCCGTCAGGCGACCGTTGTCCGATCTGTGAAGAAGCCGACCTGGTCGATGTGACCTTCGTGTTCGGTGCTCGTCTGCCGTCCGGGGGGCGCTGTGTCTCGACCCAGGCCGAGCTGGCCCGCTACTGGCGGCGGAAAGAGCCCGTTGTCTGTTACGTCATCGAGGTGTGCTCAGAGTGCCGGTGGAACCACCTGTCACGGATGTACCCGGCAGGCGCCGGGGTCGAGGCGGTGGCCCGCAAGCCGCTCGGCTCTCGGGCGTCGACCCAGCCTCGCACCTGATCCCCTCCCAGATCCTGGTGGCGGGTCGGTGCGGCCATTCCCTTTGAGCCGTCGGGGCACTACCCTGGCGTGGTAGTCCCGTGTGCTCCGCGGAGGTCGAACCGACCGCCGCCCATGCCGCCGGCAGCCCCAGGGCGCTGGACGGCTCGACCAGGAGGATCCCCATGTCCGAGTCCCGGCCTGCCCCGGTCACCGTCCCCTCCGTGCGCGCCGCCAAGCGACGAAGCGGCCACGCTCCCTTGGTCATGGTGACGGCCTATGACGCCCCCGGCGCCCGTATCGCCGACGCCGCCGGAGTCGACTTGATCCTCGTCGGTGACTCGGTGGCCAACAACGTCCTCGGCTACGAGGACACCCTGCAGGTGACGGTGCCCGACATGGTCCACCACACAGCCGCCGTGGCCAGGGCCAAGCCCTCGCCCTTGATCGTCGCCGACCTCCCTTGGATGAGCTACCACCTCGACACATCCGAGACGGTACGCAACGCCGCCCTACTGATCCGTGCCGGTGCCCAAGCGGTCAAGCTCGAGGGTGGGGTGAACCGGGTGGCGATGATCGAAGCCCTGGTGTCGGCGGAGATCCCGGTGATGGGTCACCTCGGCCTGACACCGCAGTCCGTCAACACCATGGGCGGCTATCGGGTCCAAGGACGCGACGACGCAGGTGCCCGCGCCCTGGAGGAGGCTGCGTCGGCCATCGTGACGGCAGGCTGTTTCGCCATGGTCCTCGAAGGGGTTCCCGAGACGCTCGGAGCTGCCATCACCGAGGCCGTCGATGTGCCGACGATCGGCATCGGGGCCGGGCCGGCCTGCGACGGTCAGGTCCTCGTCTTCCACGACCTGCTCGGCTTCAACGCCTCCGTGCCGAAGTTCGTCCGTCGCTACGCCGAGCTGGCCGCCGCCGCCACCGAGGCGGTGGCCGCCTACGCGGCCGACGTCCGATCGGGTGCCTTCCCGGCCGATTCCGAGTCGTACCACTGAGGCGGTATCCAGCCTGCCCGTTACACAGGCCGCCCGATTGCCACTAGAGTGAAACGGTTCTCACCGCCACCCCGAGGGGTGGACGTGAAGTTCCGACCTGCCCCACGCCGTGGGGCTCGGGCCGTTCGTTGCCCGATCCAGAGGGAGGTGAGCCGTTCATGCGGCCATACGAAGTCATGGTTATTTTCGATACCGGTGCCGATGAGGCAGCCGTCAACGGTGTCCTCGACCGCGCCCTGGGCGCCTTGAAGGCCAAGGGGGGCAATCCCGGTCGCGTGGAGCGTTGGGGCCGTCGCACCTTCGCCTACGAGGTGCAGCACAAGCGCGAGGGGTACTACGTGATCATCGAGCTCACGGCCGAGCCCGATGCCGTCGCCGACCTGGAGCGGGTGTTCGTACTGGCAGACGAGGTGCTCCGCCACAAGGCCATGCGGGTGCCGGACAAGGTCGCCGGGCGCCGTGCCGCGGCCGCCACAGCCGGCAAGGAGGGCTGACATGGCCAATGGAAACGTCGTCACGCTGGTGGGCAACATCACCCGTGACCCCGAGCTGCGCTTCACCAACACGGGACAGGCCACGTCGAGCTTCGGGCTGGCCGTCAACCGTCGGTGGCAGAACCGCCAGTCCCAGGAGTGGGAGGAGGCAACCTCGTTCTTCGACGTCGTCTGCTGGCGGGAGATGGCCGAGAACGCAGCAGAGAGCCTGACCCGCGGGTCGCGGGTGATCGTCACCGGCCGCCTCGAGCAGCGCAGCTGGGAGACCCCTGACGGCGACAAGCGCTCCAAGATCGAAGTGGTGGCCGATGAGATCGGCCCGAGCATCCGCTGGGCCACTGCCCAGGTCACGAAGAACGAGCGTCGCGGGCCCGGCGACGGCGGACCCCAGGGTGGCGCCCGCAGCGGATCACCGACAGGAGGCAGCCCCGGCCCGTCCGGAGACGCCCAAGGATATGGATACAGCGAGGAGCCTTTCTAATGGCGCGCAACAATGATCGTGGAGGAACCACCCGGCGCTCTCCGAAGGACACTGGGCGGAGAATCAAGAAGAAGCCCTGTGCCCTGTGCAAGGACCGCATCGAGTGGGTCGACTACAAAGACGTCGGCCTGCTGCGCAAGTACATGAGTGATCGCGGCAAGATCCGTGCCCGTCGCGTGTCGGGCAACTGCACCCAGCACCAGCGCGACGTGGCCATCGCCATCAAGACCGCCCGTGAGCTCGTGTTGCTGCCGTACACCCAGCGCACCACGACCGAACGGCCTGGCGGCCGCGGTGGAGGCCGCGGTGGGCGCGAGGGCGGCGGCTACTCAGGTCAGGGCGGCTCGGGTGGACGTCGGGGTCGTGACGAGGAGCGCACGCTCTCGAGTGATGCCACATCGACGGCCGTGGCCGGCGATGCTCCGGCACCCGAGGTCATCGAGGAGGTGCTCGAGGTCACGGGCACCGGTGATGGCACGCTGACCGAGGTCATCGTCGACGAAGTCAGCGAGGGTTGAGATGAAAGTCCTCCTTCGCAGTGACATCGACGGCGTGGGCAAGCGCGGGGACATCATCGATGTCTCCGGTGGCTTTGCCCGGAACCATCTCCTGCCAGCCGGCAAGGCCATCGTGGCCAGCCCCGGTGTCGAAGGCCAGGCCGCGGCCATGCGCAAGTCGCGCGATCTGCGCAACGCCAGAGACCGCGAGTCCTCCGAGACCGTGGCCCGCACCCTGGTGGGCAACGTGGTCACCATTCCCGCCCGAGCCAAGGGCGAGCGACTGTTCGGCTCGGTCTCAGCGGCCGACATCGTCCGTCAAGTGGAAGAGCAGACCGGTGCTGTGGTGGATCGGAAGGATCTGATCCTCGAGGAGCCCATCAAGACGGTGGGGGAACACAACGTGAGGGTCGAGCTCATCGGCGGTGTGGTGTTCGAGCTGACGGTGGATGTGACCGCCGAGGCCTAGAGAGGCATCCCGGGCCGGCGGGCCACCCCCCCCACTGCCCACGCATACGCATACGCACTTCGGCTCGAGCCCGGATCAGCCCAGAGAGGGCCGGTCCGGGCTTTTGCCACCCTCCCCGTCCCCTCTCTGTCACACCCCCGGGGGATGATGGTCCCGTGTCGTCCCCCGTCCACAGTCCAAGTGCGCTTGTCCACGGTCCGTCCACACCCTGGGGAGCGATATCCCCATCAAAGAGGCCCTTACGTTCCACAGGGCACTTCGGCGAGGGTTGAAGGACCATGGTTCAAGCCTTTGACGACACGCGACCCCGACGACTCCTCTCGCCCGGAGGGGGAGGTCAGCTCCCCGCCGGACGTGTTCCGCCCCACAACCTTGAAGCCGAAGAGTCGCTGCTCGGAGCCATGCTGCTCTCGCGGGATGCCATCGCCTCGGCCATGGAGATCTGCAAACCGGAGGACTTCTACAAGTCGTCCCATGGCCACATCTTCTTGGCCATCACCTCCCTGTTCTCTCAGGGAGAGCCTGCCGACTGGGTGACGGTCACCGAGGAGCTCCGGCGTCGCGGGGTGCTCGAGACCATTGGGGACCCGTCGGTGTTCGTGTCCCTTCAAGCCAACACCCCCTCGATCGGAAACGCCGACTACTACGCCAGGATCATCGAGGAGCATGCTCTGTTGCGCCGCCTGGTGTCGGTGGCCGGCGAGATCACCGAGCTCGGCTACAGCGTCCCCGAGGACGTCTCGGAAGTGCTCGACCGCGCTGAGGGACTGGTCTTCGACGTGGCGCAGCGGAGGGTGGTCGACTCCATGACCCCGTTGCGGGACCTGCTCGGCGAAGGTCTCGACCATCTCCAGCGCCTGTACGACCAGGGCGACTCGATCACCGGCCTCGCCACCGGCTACACCGACCTCGACGAACTGCTCTCCGGCCTCCAGCCCTCGAACCTGATCGTGGTCGGGGCCCGACCGGCCATGGGCAAGACGGCCTTCGCTCTCGGGATGGTGGCCCACGCCGGGATCAAGCTTCATGTTCCGACACTTTTGTTCTCCCTGGAGATGAGCCATATGGAGCTCACCCAGCGCCTCCTCGGCTCCGAGGCCCGGGTCGACGCCAACCGGATGCGGACAGGCAACCTTCGTGAGGCCGACTGGTCCAAGGTCGGCAACGCCATCTCCCGGATGAGCGAGGCGCCGATCTTCATCGACGACAACCCCAACNNCAGGTCGAGGTGTCGGAGATCAGCCGCGGTCTGAAGATCCTGGCTCGTGAGCTCGAGGTCCCAGTCGTTGCGCTGTCCCAGCTCTCGAGAGGCCTCGAGCAACGCCAGGACAAGCGCCCGATGCTGGCCGACCTGCGGGAGTCGGGCTCGATCGAGCAGGACTCCGACGTCGTGATGTTCATTTACCGCGACGAGATCTACAACCCCGAGTCGACCGAGAGCCAGGGAACGGCCGAGATCATCGTGGCCAAGCACCGTAACGGTCCGACCGGTGTCCAGCGCCTGGCGTTCATTGGCCACCACACCCGCTTCGACAATATGGCGAGGGTCTGACCGGGCGACCAGATCATCCCGGCTCGTTGCACCCTCCATCCCTCTCTAGCCGCCGGACAGGGCCCTCCGGCCTCTCTGCCCGGGAGGAAAATCGGTGATGATGGACGAGTGACCGACTACATCCTCCCTCGCATCCCGGCCTCGGCCGGTGGGCTCATCAGAGATGCCGGCGGCCTGCTGTTGATTCTCAAGCCGACATACAAGTCAGGCTGGACGATCCCCGGCGGTCAGATGGAAGAGGACGGTGAGACCCCGTGGGAAGGGTGCAGGCGGGAGGTGTCAGAAGAGACCGGGCTCACCGTGACCGAGGGGAAGCTGGTGTGCGTCGACTTCCTGCGACCCAAGGCCAACCGCCCGGGCGGCCTTCGCTTCCTCTTCGACTGCGGGATCGTGGATCCGGTGGCCAGGCACAACATCGTGCTCCAGGCTGACGAGATCAGCGAGTATCGGTGGGTGACGTCGATTGAGGCCGACTCCCTCTTGAGCGGGCCGGTCGGCCGCCGGGTGGCCCGGGCGCTGGCGGCCGCCTCCATGATCTACCTGGAGGACGGGCGTCCGGTTGAAGGGGTCACGGCCTGACGGTCGTACCGGCCGCCGCACCGTCCCGCCCGCCCGCCACGGGCGAGCCGCCCAGCGTGGCAACCAGCTGGTTCACCGGATCCCGGTCGAGGTCGGCCACCCTCGTGCAGGCGAACCACGGCTCGGCCGGGACGACGTCGGCCACCGGGTGGATCTCCATGATGGCCCGCCGGGCCATGGCGTCGGCACACACGAACTCGGGGAGCAGGCTGATGCCCAGACCGTGTCCGACAGCGGCCACCACGGCGCGCAGGTCAGGAGCCACAAGTCGGAGATCCCCGGCGAAGGGCTGGCCGAGGGTCGACTGCCAGAATCGCCGGGTCAGCGGGAGCTCGGCGCTGTAGGCGACCCAGGGCCTTCCCACCATCCATTCGGCCAGTGCACCGAGTGACCTGAAGATGGGCACAGAGCCGAGGGCGACCGCCCCGACCAAGATGAAGCGCTTCATGCCGATGGGCACCGAGGTCAAGGCGCGCCGCCCCGGTGTGGTGCTGGTCACGGCCACGTCGAGCTCGCCACGCTCCAACAGGTCGAAGAGCTCGGGATCGGAGCCGAACCGGGCGGTGATCGGCGGCGTGACGGCGCCGAGCAGAGGCACGACGACGTAGGAGAAGAACTCCGGTGACGAGCCGACCCGGACAGCTGCGGTCCGGCCCACGGGCCTTCCGCTGTCCAGGTCCACCAGCACGTGCTCCAGCCGGTCGAGTGAGTCGGCCACCTGGGCGTGCAGCTCGCGGCCTCGTGGCGTGGGCTCGACACCGTGGGCCGTCCGGGTGAACAACGGGAGACCGACCCGGCGCTCCAAGGTGGCCAACTGCTGGCTGGCGGCTGGCTGGGACAGCCCCCGGACGGCCGCCCCACCGCTCACCGATCCGGACCGGTAGATGGCGACAAAGGTCCGGAGCCACTCCGAGGTTGCCATTCGCAAATCTTATATCTGACACCGCTATTACTTGTTTGCCAATGTGCCCGGGAAGGCGCAAACTCGACGTATGACCGATGTCACCTATACCCATGGCCACCACGACAGTGTCCTTCGATCCCACCGCTGGCGCACCGCCGACAACTCGGCCCACTATCTCCTCGATTCGCTCCACTCCGGGATGAGCCTGCTCGACGTCGGCTGTGGGCCGGGAACCATCACCTGTGACCTGGCCCGGCTGGTAGCCCCTGGCCCGGTGACCGGCATCGACACCTCGGCCGAGGTCATCGCCGAGGCCAGAACCCAGCCAGCCGCCTCGGGGATTGCCAACCTGTCCTTCGAGGTCGGCAGCGCCTACGACCTGCCCATGGAGGATGACAGCGTGGATGTGGTCCATGCCCATCAGTTGCTCCAGCACGTCGGCGACCCGGTCGCCGCGCTGGCCGAGATGAAGCGGGTGTGCCGGCCCGGGGGAGTGGTGGCCGCTCGTGACTCGGACTATCCGACGTTCACCTTCTACCCCACCGATCCCGAGCTCACCCGGTGCATCGCCGCCTACGGGGAACTGACTCGGGTGAACGGGGCCAACTGGGATGCCGGGCGTCGGCTCCTCCACTGGGCCAATGAGGTCGGGTTCTCAGCGGTGTCATCCACCGCCTCGACGTGGTGCTTTGCCACCCCCGAGGACCGGGCGTGGTGGGGAGGCTTGTGGGCCGACCGGTTCACCGAGTCGTCCATGGCTGCACAGCTGCTCGACCACGGGATCGTTGGTGCCGCCGACCTCGAGTCCTTCGCCGGGGCGTGGCGGGCGTGGTCGCAGGCCGCCGACGGCTGGTTCGCCATGATCCACGGCGAGATCATCGCCGTGGTGTGACGACTGTGGGCCGGCGTCAGGCGAGCTGGCCGAGCACCGCCTCGCAGAAGCGGGCAGGAGCTTCGACCATCGGGTAGTGGCCGACGCCCACGAGCACCTGCAGTGCCAGATCGGGCCGAGCCTCGGCGAGCCGGTCGGTCATGGCAACGACGGCGATCGGGTCGTCACTGCCCCACACCACCGACAACGGCGAGGGATGGGACTCGATGGCTCCGGTGTAGCGGGCCTCGCTGCGCCTGCGCTCCTCGAGATAGCGGATGGTCCGGGGAAGTAGGAGGTGGCCGTCCAGGTGGGTGATCATCTCTGTCATGGCGGCGATCTCCTCCCCCTCTACGGTGGAGTCGGGGCTGAAGGTGTCAGTGACCCCGGCGGCCACGGCGGCCCCGTCCATCGGAGCGTCGTCGGGCAGCCTCTCATCGGGCAGCTGGAGGAGGAGGAGCTGTCCAGCGGAGAGGTGGGCGAGACCGAGATAGATGCTGCCGTTGGTGAGGGTCCGGTCACTGATCTCGATCTCCCAGGTCCCCTCCAGCTGTCGGGCCAGGAGCTCGCCCCCGACGGTGTCGCCCATGTCGTGGGTCAAGAGGCCGACCTGGCCGAGACCGAGGTCTGCCACCAGGGCCGTGGCGATGTCGGCCTGTTGGCTGAGGCGATAGCCGTGGTCGGGCTTGGCCGACAGCCCGTAGCCCAGCATGTCAAAGAGGAGCACCCGCCGCCCAAGGGCCATGCGGTCGACAACCTGGTGGAAGTCGAAAGACGAGGTCGGAAAGCCGTGGAGGACGAGGAGGGGCGGCGCCAGCTCCGAGCCTGCGGAAGGGATGTCCACGGTGAAGATCTGGTGGCCGCAAAGTGTGCGCATGCGGCCCCGGCCTCGCCAAGACTCGGCCAGTGGGTTCATCCGGCCAGGCGCTCGGTGAAGAAGGCCAGGACCTGGTCCAGCGCCTCCCGGGTGGGGGTGCCCGGGCGGTCGTCCAGGTCCTCGGTCAGCACCGAGTGGGCCATCTTGCGATGACCATGCGGGTTGTCCGGAGAGGAGTCGAGCTCCACGGAGATGAACTTGTCGCCGAGCAGCTCGCGCAGAGCCCCGAAGCGCTCCGAAGGGCTCATCTTGTCGCTGCTGAAGCGCAGGCCGAGCACGCAGGTACCGGCGAGTGCCCGCTCGACAATCCGTTGTCGGTCGACCGGGGACAGGCCGAGGTCGGACTTCTGGGCCTTGGTCAGTCCGAAGGGTAGGGACGGTTGGCTGAGCACCGGTGCCACGACGGCATCGTCGACCATCATGGCCAGGGCGAACCCGCCGGTGAAGCACATGCCGACGGCCCCTACGCCTGGGCCTCCGCACGTTTCGTGCTCGTTGCGGGCCAGCGCTCGCAACCACGTGATGACCGGGCTGGTCCGCCCGGTGGCGAGGACGGTGAACTCCTTCGACACACAGGCCTTGGCGAACGAGGAGGCGACGTAGCCTCCCGAGACTGCCCGCCCGTCCTCGCCGAACACGTGGGGGAGCACGGCGGTGAGCCCGGCGCCGGCCACCTTGCGGCCGAAGTCGGCGAGCTGGGGGGTGATCCCGGGGATCTCGCTGATCACGATGACGGCCGGTCCCGAGCCCAGCCGATAGACAGTGTGGCCGGTGCCGTCGAACGTGAAGGTGGACTGCTCGAAGTCGGCCATCGTGTCGTTCATGGCGAAACGCTACTCCTCGGGCCGCCATCCTGGGCCCAGGCTGTGCCGACCGTAACGCCCGACCGTCACGCCCGGCCGAGCAGGGCGACCGCCGGTCGGTGGTCGGATCCGGAGAAGCCTGCGATGCGCGCCTCCATCACCGTGACCGGCCTCGTGACCAGGATGTGGTCGAGTTGGCTGTGTGGACGGTGGGCCGGCCAGCTCCTGCCGGTCACCGCCCGGCGCCATCCCCGGAAGTAAGAGGTGGTCGGTGGCCCCCACAGGTTCATGTCGCCAGCGAGCGCGGCCGCTTCACTGGGTGCGGGCAGCTGGCGGCTGAGTCTCCGGTACTGGGCGTGGGAGCCGTGGGTGATGTGGGACATGTGGGTGCCCCCGATGATCACCGGCCCGCCCTCCAAGTCAATGGTGGCAAGGACCACCGCCCGCCTCGCCGCGTCGCGTCTCAGCTGACCGAGCTGGATGACCGAGACGTCTCGGGTTGGCAACCTGGAGAGGACGGCCACGCCCCAGTCACCTGAGATGCACTCCCGACCGGTCGGCCCGCCCGTGCGCTGGAATCGCTCCTGATCGAGAAGGAGGGTCTTTCGGACCTGGCTCAACGAGGGGCCCCACCGTTCGCTGGTGGTGGCGACGGGGGCGTAGAGGCGGCCGTGGGCCAGGGCCTCCTCCCTCACTACCCGGTAGCCGAGGGCGGCAGCCACCCGCCCAGCCGTGCTCGGACCTCCGTCGTCCGGCGCCCATGACTCCTGCATGACCAATACGTCAGCCCCGAGGGCGGAGCATTGGGACACCACGTCGTAGTGCCGACCCCAGCCGTCCACCCCCATGTGGACATTGAAGGTGGCGAGCGTCACCGAGGACGGCAGCGGCTCGGTCACAGTGGAGAGTTCGAGGTGGCACAGCCCCCGGTTGGGCGTGGCCCGAGGACCGCGGGGAGGAGCTGTCGGTAGCGTGGCTGTCGACGCTGGTCGACGGCCCACCGAAGGGGACAAGGGGTCGCTGCCACCTCCTAAGTGTGTCATCGCACCCGTGGCCCACCCGGACGGTGGCCCGGTCGGGCCGCGCAGGTCCCTCCACCGGTGCCAACATGGGTCCATGACCACCATGCCGGACGGCTCCACCTACGACGAGTTCTCCATGTTCGCCGACAATGCCAGTGAGGCCGGCCTCGAGTGGAACGGCCCCCCGACCGTGCGACGTGAGTTCGTCGAGGTGTCAGACGGACGCCGGGTCAGCGCCTTGGTCTGGGGGGCCGAGCCGGCCGACCTGGTGCTCATCCATGGCGGGGGACAGAATGCCCACACCTGGGACACGGTGGCCCTGGCCCTCGGCCGGCCGCTGGTGGCCATCGACCTGCCCGGCCACGGTCACTCCGACTGGCCGGGCGATCAGCGGGTGCTCGACAAAGAGGCCCTGGCCGACGATGTCGCCGTGGCCATCGAGCGACTGGCGCCCGAGGCCAGCATGGTCGTCGGCATGTCGCTCGGAGGGGCGACGTCCATCGCCCTCGCCACCCGCCACCCGAAGCTGGTGGCCAGGTTGGTACTCGTCGACATCACGCCCGGAGTGAACCGGGAGAAGAGTTCGGACATCGCCGCCTTCTTGGCCGGCCCCGAGACCTTCGCCACGTTCGATGAGATCCTGGAGCGCACCATTGCGTTCAACCCCACCCGCTCCGAGTCGTCGTTGCGCCGGGGCGTGCTCCACAACGCCGTGCAGCGGGAGGACGGGACGTGGACCTGGCGACACCAGCTCGGGCGCCCGGCCGGCTCCAGCGGACTCCATGTGGACTCTGTTGAGTTTGGGTACCAGTGGGACGACCTCGAATCAATCGGGGTCCCGGTGCTGCTGGTGAGGGGTGATCGCTCCCCGGTGGTCGACGACGACGACGAGGCCGAGTTCCGCCGCCGCCGACCCACCGACCAGGTGATCCTGGTGGGTGAGGCCGGCCACAGCATCCAGGGCGACCAACCCGTCGAGTTGGCTCGGATCCTCTCGGAGTTCCTCGCCGGCGCCTAGCTCAGGCGGCCACCCGCTCCTCGGCCGCCGGACCGGCGGCCAGGGCGGCGTCGAGGACCTCGCTGATGTCGGAGGCCAGATGGAAGGTCATCTGGTCCCTCACGACCTCGGGCACGTCCTCCAGGTCCGGACCGTTGCGGATGGGAAGCACCACAGTGGTGAGGCCGACCCGGTGGGCGGCGAGCACCTTTTGGCGCACGCCACCGATGGGTAGCACCCGGCCCTGCAGCGTCACCTCGCCCGTCATGGCCAGCACCGAGCTGACCGGGACGTCCTTCAAGAGGCTCACCAGGGCCGTGATCATGGTGACCCCGGCCGAGGGGCCGTCCTTCGGAGTGGCCCCGGCAGGAACGTGGACGTGGAAACGCTTCCCGGCGAACATCCCCGGGTCGATGCCCAGCACCTCGGTGTGGGACCGCACGTAGGACAGGGCGATCTCGGCCGACTCCTTCATGACGTCGCCCAGCTGACCGGTGAGGGTCAGCCCTTCGGGGCCGTCCATCATCGATGCCTCGACGTAGAGCACGTCCCCACCGGCGCCGGTGACGGCGAGGCCGGTGGCGACGCCGGGCACAGCGGTGCGATCAGCGGCCTCGAAGAAGAACCGGGGCCGTCCCAGCCACTCCCGGACATCGTCGGCCTCGACCGAAAGCGGGGTCTCCACATCGTCCGAGGCGATCCGGGCTGCCACCTTGCGGAGCAGCCTTCCGATCTCCCGCTCGAGCGTGCGGACGCCCGCCTCCCGGGTGTAGTCGCCCACCACGGTCCGCAGGGCGTCGTCGGTGATGACCACCTCGTCGGCTCGGAGTGCCGCCCGCTCCAGCTGCCGGCCGACCAGGTGATGGCGAGCGATGGCCACCTTCTCCTCTTCGGTGTAGCCATCGAGCCGGATGATCTCCATGCGGTCGAGCAACGGCCCGGGGATGGTGTCGACCATGTTGGCCGTGGCAATGAACAGCACCTTCGACAGGTCCAGCTCAACTTCGAGGTAGTGGTCGCGGAAGGTGT
>PLSY01000347.1 GCA_003164275.1 Acidimicrobiaceae bacterium
CCTGGTTCGTGGCGAAGCCGCCGAGGAGGCTCGCTGCAGTGAACAGTCCGAGGCCCAGCAGGAAGATGCGCCTGCGACCGAACAGGTCGGCCAATCGGCCACCGAGCAGGAGCAGCCCGCCGAAGGTGAGCGCGTACGCCGTCACCACCCACTNNACGTTCACGATGGAGACGTCGAGGAGTGGGCATCTCTCAACTGCTAGGCTTGGGACGGGTGCCTATCTGGCACTAAGCGAGGCGAGCACGATGCGGGTTCTACTGGCGGCACGGTTGAGTCGGTCGAAGGGCAATGAAGGTGACGACCGGACCGATCGAGACGAGGACGCACTACAGCGGTGGGCGCAGGCCAACGATCACGAGGTCATCGCAGTCACGAAGGATGTTGGCGTGAGTGGTGCCGTTGCGCCGGTCGATCGTCCTCAGCTAGGACCCTGGCTGACTGATGAGGCGTTGCGATCGAAGTGGGATGTCATCGTGGTCACGGATGTCGACCGCATCGGTCGTGACGCACGGGCTGCCATCAACTTCCGGGCCTGGTGCGAGGAGAACGGCAAGAGCCTCATCGTCACGAAGCGCAACATGGAGTGGCCGAGTGACGATTCGTTCGCAGGCCTTCAGTGGGGCATCCTCGAACTGCTGGCGGAGATGGAGCGCACCAGCGGCAAGGACAAGGTACGGGCGGCTCGTGAGACGACTGCTGAGCGAGGCGGATTCATCGGCAAGCCACCGTGGGGCTACGAACTGGTGGGTGAGCGCTACGAGCGCAAGCTACAGCCGGTGTCTTCACTCGTGGACGTACAGCGAGAGATGGTGGCTCGTGCTCTGGCTGGCGACTCCTACTCGACCATCGGCTATTGGCTAGATGAGCAGAAGATCGAACCGGCACAGGGCGGCTCGTGGTCAGCCGTCAGCGTCTCGAACGCTCTGCGTCAGCCAGCACTGAAGGGTCAAAGCCTCGACGCCAACGGCAAGGTGGTGCATCGGTTCGACGGGATCTTGACCGCTACCGAGTGGAAGCGCTTGCAGACGGCGCTCGATGCTCGACCGAAGAGGCGTGGCTCCGTCACGAACGGGTCGCCTCTGCTTCTCGGCTCGATCGAGTGCGGTCTCTGTGGTGGTCGGATGCAGCGATGGAACTGTGGCACTAAGGCCAAGCCACGGTACGTGTACCGGTGCAATCGTGCGGACGGCAAGAAGGATCTCAAGGGCTGCCGCAACCAGGTGCGTCTGGACGATGCCGACGAGTGGGTGAGCCTGTGGTTCACCGGCTTCGGTCCGTGGGCCAACACCGAACTCGTGACACAGACGATCGTGCCAGGCGACGACCACGCTGCCGAAGTATCTGACATCAAGGGTCAGATCGCACTGCTCGATCCCGAGGATGGCGACTATGACGAGCGCCTGAGTGCTCTGCGGTCGGAACTGGCTCGCATCAAGGCCCTGCCGATCGAAGAGCCGTCGATCGAAGAGACGCCTACCGGTCAGACCGTGGGTGAACTGTGGTCGAGCCTCACAACCGAGCAGCGTCGGGGCTACCTCGTCGCTGGCGGTGTGCGTGTGATCGTCAGCCCGCTAGCTGAGGCCGTAGGGAACTTCAGCACTGGCCGTCACAACATCGCCATGATGGGCAACCCCCACAAGGTCAGTAGTGCCGTTCGCCTCATCGCAGGATGACCCTAGTGACCCTCTGAGACCCTACACACGAGGGTCTGTAGGCCCTCTGCGGCGACCTGTGGTGGTTCACCGCACCGAAACTCTTGGACCGCTCTGTACGTCGGTTCGACTACTTCGGTAGTGGGTCAGATGGGAGCGATCATGCGGCACGTCTAGTGCGCTCGGTCATCTCCTGAAGCGGCATGTGCTGCGTGGCATCAGCTTGGCGACGGTCAAGCTGCTCGGTCCATCTGCCGATGCCGTTCGCAGGACTATGACGGCGACCTCGGTGGAGACTCAGCCTTTTCACGCTCCTCCATTCCCTGACCACATCCGGTGGGGCCGGGCGAAGAAGCAAGAAGCCGCCGCCCGATGGCTGTGGGAATACCTGAAGGACAAGCCCGACTGTGCGGCAGAGAGCTGGACCATCAAGTGTGATGCCATCAAGGCTGGCATCAAGGTTCCAACGCTGATGAAGGCGAAAGGTAGGGTAGCTATCCAGCACTACCTCAATGGAGACATCAGCGTCGAAGACGACTGGTTTCCTTCGAGTGCGTGGTCTCTGCTCATCCAGCACACCATCACCGTAGATTCGACCCCGTACCATCTCGATCCGCCGAAACGGAAGATCCTCAGAGGTCCGCTGAAGACCACCAATACTTCTCGCCGAGCAACCCCCGCCGTCGAATCGCCAAGGCCGTCATTCGCTCCCGCCAGCTCTGCCAACCAGGTCTACCGGGACAAGATCTGCAAGCAGATCGAGATCGTCGCCCACCGTGTAGCGAGTCGACCATGGCCAGCCGGGGCAAGAGAAGCACGAGTCATGTCCACGGTTCTCAGGCGATGCGGGAAGCAGAACAGCCTCACGACGGAGTTCACCGTGTGGAGCCTGGCTGATGAAAGCGGCTTCGCAGGTTGGGAGCCGGGCAGGGATGCACTGGATGTGCTTCAGGCCGGGGGGTGGGTCACTGTCAAACACGGAGTGCGGGACATCTACGAGAAGGGTCAGTTCGAACCGACCGAGAGGGGCAAGCCGACCGTCGTCACCCTCATCCCGAAGGAGAAGGGACCCCGGTACCCGGTAGCCAAGTTGCCCAACGGAGCACGAGACGAGTTCGCAGGAGACCCTGGCAACTCCCGCTACCTCTTCATCATGCGAGTCCTCTTCGAGCGTAGGACCGAAGCACTGACTCGTCCCGAGATCGAGACGATGACTGGGCTAAGCCGGACGACGGTCCAGCGTCTCGTCAAGACCGACGCCCTGCTCTACAAGACCATGGCAGGTACATGGAACATCGTCACACCCGAGCTTCTAACCGAGGACGGCAACGACTCGAAGATGCAGGCTCGGAGGGCCAAGCGCAAGGCACCGAGACGGAAGTCGACTCCCAAGATGACATCTGAACCCACCGACCAAGACCGAGCCAAGCTCGAAGCACTCAGACGCCGGATGACGGGATAACAGTGCCTCAGGGGGGTCGGTACCTCACCTCTTCAAGAAGCTAGTAGTTGTTGTTCACGTCGTTCGTGTCACCAGTTCCCAACATGCAGCTAACGCTGCAAAGGCACCCTGTGGGGAGACGAAGACACTCGCCTTCGCTGCGCTCGAAGGCAGTCGCTCGCTTCGCTCGCTCCCTCTTCGCTAGCTCAGTCTCGGTCTTCTTCTCCCGTCTCCCTCCCTTCGGTCGGGGTCATGCGACCACGCATGTTCACCTTGACCAGTGGACTGAGGACGTGTGGTCAACGGCGGTCATCCTCTTCCGACTTTGGCCTTGAGTGGGTCTTGCAGCGAAGCTGCTGGTTTTACTCTCTCTGCCTGTCAGGTAGAGAGTTGAGGCCGACACGGCTGTCACTTCCTCCGCTACGGCGCAGCCGTACTGTCTCTAACAACCACAAGGGAATGAAGGAGAAGGAGAAGCAGACGCATACTGGTGCCGACATCCGTCCTGTGATCGGTGACGCCCACCGGTCCGTGGGCACAGAGACCGACTGCCAAACGGACGCCACCTTCAGATGGTGCACCCCATTGTGTTCATGCAGGGGGATCGAAGCGGTCGAACCATGCCACTTGAACCTGAGGCACGATCTTGAGTCCGATCTCCTTCTCCCGAACGAGTTGGCAGAGCTTCTCGCCATCAATGAGATCGACGGTGGGCGTAGTGGCGATGGAGGCGTGCCGGGCAGCCTCGGTGTATCTCCCTAGCGTCACCAGCACTGCCCGTTCGGCACCGGCTGCCGCTGCGTCTCGTTGGAAGAGGGCAACGACTTCCCTGCCTATGGCAGTCGTCGGGTCGTATCGCTTGGCCTGCACCGCTACTCGTGAGGAGAGCACTGGACTGATCGGTGCGATGCCGATGCCGTCGATCCCTTGATCGCCAGTACCTCCGACCCTCGTGAGTTCGAGGTCGTAGGACCGCAGGAGGTACATGACGAACTCTTCGAAGCCTTCGGGTGTCAGCCGGTGGAGTCGACTGAGGAGCACTTCGGTCCAGCCGGTATCTTCAGCATCGATCTCGTCTTCAACGGGAGGAGCATCATCAGAATCGTTCCGAGTCCTGACCCGGTTGGCCCTTACCTGCCGATCCATCTCCCTAGTGGCTTCGATCCCCTCGCCTTCGGGCATCGAAAGGATCTCCCTGCCGAATGTCGAGAGCACGTAGAGGCCCCGCTGCGGGCTGTCGAGCGCTCCACCGAGCTTGGCGTAAGAGCGTGCCCATTCCAGCCTGTCGACCAAGACGGACTTCGGGCGGTTGTCATAGGTGATGGCTATTTGATCGTCGCTGGCGCCAATGTCTTCGAGGACACGGGTAGTGATCTCACGACCTTGAGCCGAACTTCCGAGAGCGGCAACGGCCTTCAGGGTGGGGTAGATCAACTCTTGGTAGCTCGGGACATCCGTCCGTTTCGAAGGCGACATGAAGGTCAGCCTGCCACCCGGAGGAGCATGTGGGGAGGATCATGGCGATCCTGGTACTACTCCACTGGCCGAGAATCCGAGTGTGCCGAATCGGGGATAGAGCCTCTCGGATCGTGGTGGGCGGAGAATGGACCCCGTGCCGCCTAGAGGGCCTCTGTACCCTCCCCTGTGACCTCTGACGGGCAACGTGGCGGCTGCTCCGGCGCTCAAAATCGGAGCCGATGCACTTCGAAGGCTCAGCGGCGGATGCGCACGACGAGTACCTCAGTAATGGCAACCCGGACGAGCGCACTGTTGGAGATCGAACAGCGGTCCACTCCTCCAAGTTCAGCCGACACCTGATGCCGCCTTGGCGATTGAAAGCACTCGGGTCCCGGTCCTGTCATCCTGGGTTCAACTCCTCCGAAGAGGTACACGGGCGTCTACGAGTAGGAGCGACATGGAGATTGTTGAGCGAGTTCATCGGGGCCTGCCCATGAACGTTGCAGATACAGGGCGACTGATTGGCGTCGAGGAGGCTGCGGAGCGGATGGGCATCTCACCTCGGACTGTGCGGCGTCTCGTACAGCAGAGGCGGATCAGGCATCTCAGATTTGGGCGTCTCATTAGATTGAACGTATGGGACATGGATGAGTTCCTGACCGACGCCACGGTCGAACCCGTCTGAGAACCTGGGCACTGGACCGACGACTACCTGGGTAGAGGTTGCCGCAGAGAGAAGGTCCGCAAGACAAAAGTCCTGGCCAACTCTGCAACAGTGGTCGTAGTGGCACGAATC
>PLSY01000266.1 GCA_003164275.1 Acidimicrobiaceae bacterium
CGCTGGCCACCAGCCAGTAGCCCTTCCCGTCGGGAGTGGTTGCCATGCCGACAACCGGCCTGTTCAATGTCAGCGCTCCAGTCGATCCCTCAAAACTGGCGTCGCCGAAGGAAAAAATGCCGCCGTCGCTGGCCACCAGCCNNGCCACCAGCCAGTAGCCCTTCCCATCCGGCGTGGCCGCCATGCCGACCACCGGCCTATTCAACTTCATCGCACCGGTTGATCCCTCGAACGCTGCGTCCCCGTAGGAGAAAATGCCACCGTCGCTGGCCACCAACCAATAGCCCTGATGATCAGCCGTCGCCGCCATCCCGACGATCGGACGGTTGAGGTGCAGTGAGCCTGCCGACCCGAAGAACTGGGCGCTGCCGAAGGAGAAGATGCCACCGTCGGAGGCACCGATCCAATACCCAGACGAGGGCGGGGCGGCGTCGGGCGGCCCCGGAAGTCCCGCCGGGCCGTCAAACGCTTTGATTGAATTCGACGTCGGCGCCAAGATGAGTCCGTCGGCGGCGGACGGGGATGGGAACGACGAAGCGGCGGAACCGAGGCTGAACGTAGCCATCACGGAGCCGTTTGCAATGTTCAGTTCATTCAGATTCCCTCCGCCGATCGACCACACCTCGCCCCCAGCGACGATAGGGGTGCCACCGCCTCCCGACGTGGAACTCCAAAGTGGGGTGAGCGTCGGGGGATTATTGGACACCCGGAGTGCCTCAGCTCCCCCCGAACAGCCGGTATAGACGATGTCACCGACATGGGCCGCAGCGCCACGGCCGTAACACGAACTCTGGGCGATCAGTTGTCCGCCCACTCCACCAAGGCTCGCCTGGTTGAGAACAAACGCTGTGGATGACTTGCCGATGGCGAAAATCAGCCCATTGCCCATGATGACCGGAGGGGTCGACAGATCGAGATCAGAGGCATTGTCGCTGGGCCAGCTCGTTGGGGCGAACGCTTGGAGTAGCTGCATGGTCGGTGACAGTTCGAGGACTCCGTCACTGTTGTCATAAGGGTCATTCGCTGTCTCGAACTGGCTGTTGCCGGTCGAGACCCAGACATTGCCCGACGCGTCGATGGCCGGGGCGCCGCCGCCCATCCACACCGCCCCTTCGCTGTCACCGGCGAGTGACGCCACCACGAAGTGAGTCGGAGTCGATCCGTCTTCTGGGGCTGAGACGACCAATCCGTGGTAAGGCTCGCAGTCTCCGTCGTTGCCTCCGAAGCCGACGATCACCCTTCCATCCGTGAGAGCGAGCGAAGCTCGCTGGAGCTCGTGGGCTGGATCGAACCCCGCCTGGTCGATGGGCTCGTTGAGCAGAATGGCCCCCGTGTACAGGCTGAGCCCGATCAGATAGTGGGCGGCATTGCCTGGGACCTGCTCAGTGGCAACAACGAAGATCTCCGAGCGGGCCGCGTCGATGACCGGGGTCGACGTGATTCCAACGGTCGGGTTGATATCTCCGCAAAGTCCTGGGACCGTGCTCCGATTGAACGGGGTCCCAACGTGAGTGGACCAGACCACCGCTCCGCTATTGGCTGCCAGAGCGTAGACCGTGTCATTCTCGGTGGCCGCGTAGATCCGGCCTGCTGCCACCAGCGGTTGGCCGTAGAGCTGGCCGTCCAGGGTCGGGGAGGTCCACGCCGGCGTGACGGTTGAGAATGAGCTTCCTGAGGCATCGACCCCTGTCCGCAGGCCATTCTGGTTGTACGTCGTCCATGTCGACTCCGTGACGGCAGCAGGATGAGTTGACGCTCCTACAGGAGTTGTCTCACCGCCCGCCACAAGTAGCGCGACTAGGACAGGCAATGCGAGACTTCCAAGCAGTCGGAGCTTCATGGTGCAAGTCTTACCCGCGACAAGGGCTCATACTCTGGCTCATTCCGGTCAAATGCTTCGTGCACGGCGAAAATGGTTGCACCGAGGGTCTGTTGCGCCAATGCCAAAGGGTTAGTGCCAACCTTCGTGACCGTCGCCAATGGCCGTCGGATGTGTACACCCACGAACTCGGTCGTCAAACGGGTGTACTCCGCTTCACCTCGCTCGAACTCAAGTGTCCCGGGCCAAATGGGCGAGCCACATTCTTTACGCTCGAAGTAGCCGACCCATGGCGAACATGGAATATTGCCAAGTGAGCAAAGGAGAAAGGCCAGCGCGAGCCGCGGCTACGGTCTCAGCTGGGAACCGGCCTTTGCCACAGGAACATCAGACACTGCGAGGATGCCGACCGTCGGGTCATCGGATACGTCAGCCGAGCTCGCATTGGGCTTTCCGGCCGTACCCCCACGTGCTCGTCGACCCATGCGAATGAATAGGGTCACCGAGACTGACACGTAGGCCACCCATACGATCAGCTGCAACGCTGTCGGGCGATCGGCGTAGCCGAGCAAGCTGTGGAAGACGTCCCCCAGTGAGCTGTCCTCGCTGAGGAAGCTGCTCGTGTTCCATAGCGAATGCTCGAGGAAGGGTAGCCAGCCAAGCTGCTGCATGTTTTCCACTGCATCAGCCAGCAGGCCTGCAGCAAACACCATCAGCACGACGCCGATCACCCGGAAAAACAGTCCCAAATTTAGGCGGCGGCCAAATCGATAGATGACGAAGGCGATCGCCAACGCCACTGCTAGGCCCAGAGCTGCGCCCACCAGCAGCCCCTGGCCATGAGCATTGGTCGCGCCTTGGGTCGTCGACGCGAACACGATGGCCAAGGTGAACACCATCGTTTCGAGTCCTTCACGTCCGACGGCCTGGAATGCGAGCAGACCTAGGCCCAGCCGGGCTTTGCCATTGAGCGCCTCCTCGGAACGGCGCTGGAGTTCGGCGGACATCGTCCGACTATGCGATTGCATCCAAAACGTCATGTACGTGAGCACGGCAGCAGCCAACAAGAAGGTGACCGTCTCAAAGATCGTCTGCACTTTCGAACCGTCGTACTGTTTGATGACCAGGTACGCGGCCAATCCACCGCCGATCACCAGGACCATGGCTGCGGCCACTCCGAGAAGGACGTCACGGAAGTGACGGCGTTGCCCGATCTTGTCGAGATAGGCCAGCAGAATGGCAACGATCATGCTGGCTTCGATGCCCTCCCGCAGGAAGATGACGAAGGTGGGAATCATCGTGGCATGGAGGGCTGGTTGACCATAGTGTTTATGTTAGGTAAGCCTACAAAATCCCTATTGTCAATGCCGTCCTGATGATTTGGCAGACGTCTTGTGCGTTTCGTCGTTCGACAAGGACCCGATCGCCCATCCGTCCACCAATCCGACCAGCTTCCGGTCGAGGACGGAGGCCGCTGCGGGCTGCGGACAGCTGCGTTGCCGGGCCTCCAAAGAGATCACCGAGATCGGAACTCAGCAGGAACTTCAGGCCATTGTTAGAGCCAACGCTTTTCCTTGCACGCGATAAGGCCGCGCCGGCGAGGCCGACGACAGCTGAGCGATTGAGCACGAAACCCCAGTGCTTTGCGAAGCCAGGATAGGGAATGTTCTGGCCGAAGTACCCGTGACCGCAGTGGGCACGGCGGTCATTGCCGCCCAGCTGGTCACCTTCTGGAGCCTCAGGTGCGGCTGCAGGGATACGTCCCCGCGTTCCTTCATCCCTACGTCAGGTTGCCCCTCTACCGTAAACCCAAGGACTGCGTACCGAGTGGCATGGCTCGCACTCGTGGAGTCTGTGGAAGCCACTCGTACGAACTGTGTCCGTCCAGTCCAGACGACGAGGCGGAATAGCAAGTCAAAGGGTGTGGTGCATGCTCGTTGCAGATACGGCAACCCGAGCGTTGTCTATTGCGTCAACGACCATCTCAGCGATCATCGCAATCTGGGCACTGACCGATGCCTGCAATCGCGATGGGGCTGCGTTCATCCGTGCCGGCTACCACCGGATGGCCTGGATCTGTCTCCTAACGGCAGGTTGCACCGTCGCCTTACTCACCAGCACATATGGGCTGCTCTTCGCTGCTGCGATCGGAACCGGCTATCTCGTCAGGGTTCGAGCGAGAGTGCGAGCCAAGGGATCACCTCTCCATGAGGCCGCCGACGGCGATCCTCCGGACACCTATCCATGAACTCGGCCGACCGGGCGCTGGACCCACTAGTTGGCGGAATCCAAGGTTGACGTCGACGACGCCGACGAATGAGCTGGCCGAATTCAACCGATTGACACCCAGCGAGAGAATGGTACCGGGGGTGGCAGACAGCCACCCTGGGCAGCCTCCGCGGGCTGCCTCCCGCCGGATATCCGTTCAGATTGAGAATGGAATTTTGCGCCTGGCGGATGGCTGCGCTCAGAGCCACGCTCGCAGTGGACCAGCCACGTGACCCACGGCTGTATCCTCCTTCACCGCATCGGTCGGCGATCACCAGGAAATGCGCAGGTCGCGGGAAGCACGGGCCGCGGAGAACACAATGTGGAAAGAGGGGCGTGGTCGCAACAGGTAGGGACGTGCAGGGCTCAGGGTCCAGACCGCTCGAGCTATTGGGTGCCAAATGATCGGGCCGCTAGGGGCCCTTCGCCGATGCCTGCTCCCTAACCGAGTCAGTCCCGACATCAGCCGGATCTGGCGACGGACCGACGCGCGACCACTGATGGCTGCGGCGACCCTCGTCCCTATTGCCGCACTGCTCACTGGTTGCGCGACTTTCACCGCTCCCAGCCTCCCCAGCCTGGCATCGACCGTCCAGCCAGCTCCTGCAACGGCCCAGATGGTTCAAGGCCCGATCAGCTCTCCTGGCGGACCCTTTCTCCATGACGAACAAGGTCGAGTGGTCCTCTTCCACGGTGTCAACGCTGTCTACAAGCGTGCACCCTACGAACTGTATCCGGCGCCGGGGAAGCCTTGGAACTTCTCAGTTGCCGACGCGTCCCTGATGGCCAAGCTGGGCTTCAACGTAGTCCGGCTCGGTATGACCTGGAAGGGGTTGGAACCGGGGACGGCTCCGGCGAACGATCCTGCGATCTGCAAGCGAGGCGCTCCCCATGATCCAGGCCAGTTCAACCAGGGCATTCTCTCCGCCTATCTGGCCAAGCTCAAACAGACCGTCGTGCTGCTCGCTCACTTCCACATCTACACGATTCTCGACATGCACCAAGACGTCTACAACGAGATGTTTGACGGTGAGGGCGCACCGAACTGGGCAGTGTGCACCAGCGGAGCAGTCAATGTCGACCCACCTGGACGTTGGTCCAAGAGCTACGCCACTGCCGTGGCGGGGGCTGCTTATCGGCACTTTTGGACCAACGACGTTGCCGGTGACCTCCAAGGTGAGTACGACCGGGTCTGGAGTGCAGTGGCTGCATACTTCAACGGCGATCCGTGGGTGCTCGGCTTCGATCCATTCAACGAGCCCTTCTCGACTGCCCTCGTCCGCTTTGGGGACGAGAGGTTCGATGGACAGCTCGAGTGCTTCTATACCGGCCAGCTGTCTATCGGCCCGCCGGCCCATGGAGCTCCCCCGATCAAGTGCCCAAAAGACGTTCCCCCGCTAGGACTGATCCCGACCATCAGGAAGGCAGATCCGTCCACGCTGATCTTCTACGAACCGGACATCTACGGGAGCCGTGGGTATCCCAACTTTGTCGGGCCGATGAACTTCCCAAATCTGGTGTTCAACGTCCACGTCTACTGCGGGCAGCGAAGCGGCAGGACGGGAAACCCCACGGACATCGCTGCGTGCGCCGGCAGTGAGCAGCGTGCCCTGGCCACGCGATCGGAAGATCGGACCGATCTCGGGACGTCCATCCAGCCTGGGGGGCCTGCGTGGTTTGTTAGCGAGTTCGGCGCAACGTCGAACTCGACCCTTCTTGCCGCTGTGACCGCTGCGACCGACCGAAACCTCGTCGGGTGGACGTATTGGGCTTGGAAGTACTATTCCGATCCGACCGGAAGCTCAGCGGAGGGACTCGTCCTGCCCGACGGGAAGCTTCGGGCGACAGCCTCAGTCCTCTCCCGCACGTATCCCGAGGCGATCGCCGGGCGTCCAACGTCCATGAGTTTCAATCCGACCAGCGGCGCCTTCGAGCTCGACTACGTGGCCGATCATGCGGTCTCTGCGCCGACGGTGATCTTCGTCCCGGTTCAAATCCACTATCCATCTGGCTACTGCGCCAAGGTCAGCGGCGGGTCGATCATTTCGAGACCGGGACGTGAGGTACTCCTCGTCAGGAACGGTTCAGCTTCGACCGTCGAAGTAACGGTGAGCACCGGTTCCTGTTCCTCTCAGTGACCGGGTTTGGCCACCTGCCGCCGACCATACGGCGCTCCGCCATTGGGCGGACCGCAATACCGGCGTGTTGAAGATTCCTGCAGTCAGCGTTGCGTCCCTGGGCTATCCCTCCGTCGTGCGTCTCGCTGTGCAATCTGCCGCTCATCCCCAGGAAACATCTCCTCGAGCAGAAACTGCACCCTCGGAGCAATCGCACGATTGGGATACGTCGACTCGATCAGGTCCAGGCCTTCTTCGGCAGTGGAGAAACCACACAGGTCATAGAGGAATCGGATGTCATCCTGATCACGCTCGAGTCGGGATGCCAACAGTTTCATGGCCAGCAGGTAGCGAGGTGATGCTGCGGCGACGCTCAGGTGATCTCCTTCGAAGACCCCGATGCGTTCCGGATCCGACCCCGGCATGAACGCATTCGTGCCGTCGTTCAGCCAATCCCCTTCGATCTGCAGCCGTTCGGCGACCCGTGCCGCTGCCTTCCGTACTTCCTCTGCCGGCACGAAGATGGCATCCACGTCGACCGTCGCTCTCCGGGCGTCGTAGGCGAGGGCCATAGCCGCTCCACCGACCACGAATACCTCACCTCGAACCCCGACGGCACCCAGTTCCTCGTCAAGTAGTCGCAGTGCTGCGAGTAGCTCCTTTCGACCAAGCAGCATGGCTACGCGTAGGCCAGGGCGCCCGCGGTGATGAACACACCCCGTCGGGCGAAGGAGATCGGGCTGTGTGCGATGGCGTCGGTGTGTAAGGACTGGATTCCCGAGACGAACCACCAATGGTCGAGGAATCGGATCGGATCCTCGACCCAGGTCGGGGCGAGCAGGCCCTCACGAGCGCAGAGGTACTCGGTGATGGCTGCGAGCAGGGCGTCATAACGCGCGTCACCGGTCGAGATGGGCTGGGGGGCGACGAGGCCCTGGCGATCGTCGACCGGAGCACGTTCGAATAGCTCGACGCACCGGAACGCAAGCCGAAGAGCTCCCGACTCGTCGCCTTCGGAAAGGCACTCGCCGACCTCGGGGCCGACGTCGGCGATGTTCGGGCGCTGGTAGGCCATCCCTTCACCGTAGAGGCGGGGTGTCTCCATCGACGTTCGAAGCCTGACATCAGCAGCTGAAGCAGGTCGCGTCTGCGTCTGTCTGCGTGCAGCCGTCATGACACAGGCAAAATCTCCCAGTGCTCCCGAAGCAATTCAGGACCAGCTTCCTAGCGGTGGACCCTGAAGGCCATTGTCATTGGTATGGGCACCGCACGTGTTCGGCTGGCGATTCTGCCCTGTCAGAACTCATTGCCCGGTGGGTCCAGCTCGCGGCTGCCGTCTCCGAGCGCCCCATGCAGTCAGACCCTGTAGGTACGGCGGCGGCGCCAGGCCTGGGTGATCGAGGGCGGGTCATAGCCGGCGTCCTCGGAGACAAGGTTCTGTCCGGGCGGCACGATCTCATCGATCTGGTCCAGGACCTCGGTGTCGAGGATCACATCCGCCGCACCGATCTGGCTCTCGAAGTGTTCCATGGTGCGGGGCCCGATGATGGCCGACGTCACTGCCGGATGGTTGATGATGAACGCCAGCGCCAGGTGGATCAAGGTGATCCCGGCCTTGTCAGCCACGTGGGCCAGAGCGTTGGCGGCGTCGAGCTTTGCCTGGTTGCCGGGCTTGGACAGGTCGTAGTGGTCGGGCAGCATCGCCGACCGGTGGCTGCCGAGCTCGCTGCCGTCCTTGCGCCACTTGCCCGACAGCCATCCGCCGGCCAGCGGGCTCCAAGAGATGACGCCCATACCGTATTTGTGGCAGATGGGCAGGATTTCGGTTTCGACGCCGCGTACCAACAACGAGTAGGGGGGCTGTTCGCAGACAAACCGCTCCCGCTGCCGCCGCTCAGCCGTCCATTGGGCCTCGACGATCGACGAGGCCGGAAACGTCGAAGACCCGGCGTAGCGCACCTTGCCTTGGCGGATCAGGTCGGTCAGGCCGGCCAGGGTCTCGTCGACGTCCACCTCGGGATCGGGCCGGTGGATCTGGTA
>PLSY01000195.1 GCA_003164275.1 Acidimicrobiaceae bacterium
CCCGGGCGGGCCATCCTGTCACCGCAGTACATGGGCGGCACGACAAGGATCATCTCCCCGAGCCTGACGCTCAGCGCCGGCTACGGCACGCTCGACACCTCTCCGTTCGCCACGACGGCTCTGACACCGACGACCGACACTGCCTCGACCATCACGGCCGCGACGGTCTCGACCACGATCCGGCGCTACGGGTTCTACTCGAGCAACGATGAGCGTGTGCTCCCCCCGGTCCAGCCGTGGCAGTATGCCCTCAAGTCGTTCCAGTACCCGATCGCGAACCAGTCAGGGACGATCAACATCCCCCTCCCGAACGATGACGGCCAGATCCTCTCCCTCTGGGTTTGGCTCTGGGACCCGACGCTCAACTCGGGCGCCGGTGGCGGCGTGGTCATCGGCACGAACATCACGAACTGTCGTCTGCTCTACGGCTCGAGCCTGAAGCGTTACGACGACACACCATTCACGATGCAGTACCGCTGGGTGCAGCAGCACGACCAGCTCCCCCCGATCGGTTTCATCGGCTGGGACATGGCCCTCATGCCCGACGGGCGCCTCTCCAACTGGGGCGGCATCCTCAACACCCTGACCACCAACGCGGTCACGATCCAGCTCCAGACGGCGTCGGCGTACACCTTCAGCGCCTCGGCCTATGCCATCGTCGGCCGCGAATTGCTTCAATATGTTGTTCCCCAGTGACATGTATTTAGTGTCATATGGAAGGGCAGGAAGGAGTGCTAGATGGGCGTCTTGAACCCCGGCTCTGCTGGGACCGCCGTCGTCAACGGGCAGCTCACGAGCCAGGCCCCGGGCGTGAGCTTCACGCCGCTGGGGTATGTGCCCTACGCCGCCCAGGGCGCGGCACGGCCTCCATCGTTGCCGCCCTCGATCTACGGTTACGGCCAGTCATCGTCATCGGGCTACGTGGGCAGTGGCCAGCCGTCCACGTACGCCAGCGCGGACGACAACTCGTCCCTGGTGGCCAACGCCATGGCCAACCCGTTGCACCCCGGCAGCTCGCCGGCGCTGGTGATCATCGTCTTCCTCGGCATCAGCCTGTTCGTCCTCCACTTCGTGCATTTCCGCACGGTGGTCGATGAGGGTGCCAAGGTTGGTCCCATCGGGGAGAAAGCGAGCGTAGAGGCATGAGCTCCAAAGGGTGGATCCTGATCGTCGGCGTCGGCCTCGTGGTGCTGTACCTGGTCAAAAAGGGCTGACATGAATCTCTGGGGGCTTCTCATCATCGCGGTGGGCATCTTGATCATCGTCGTCGTCGCCAAGAACGGCGCGAGCGGTGCATCAGGTCTCATCTCNNTCGTGATTGCCCGGCTCAAAAAATCTCGTGGTATTCCTCGGGATCGCGCTCGTCTTAGCGCGTTTCTGGACCTCGCCGCAGCGGAGCGCAATGTCATCGCTCTGGAGCGCTGGGTCTTCGAATGTGAATACGCCCGGAGGCTCGCAGTCGATGGGTCTCGGAGGTCCAGGCTCAGGCGTGACACAGCTCAATTCGAAGACCGGGACGGGAGGCAACCCCTCCTCATCGACATGTTGTCGCAGCATCGTCACCGGGGAGAATATGGGGGCAGTCCCAGCAAGCGGCAAATGCCCGATTGGCCAGCACGTCTCATATGTGCAGGGGTGACAGATGGCCATTGTCAATGCGACTCCATCGACACCACGAGACGCCCTCGAGCAGATCGGTCTCGAGCTTGCAGCGGTTGCCATCACAGCGGTCATTGCCGGGACCGGGCCGAAGGCAGCGCATGCCATGGTCGCCTTCTGGGTGCTGCTATGGGTGCTGTTCCTGTTGACCCACTACTCGACCCCGTCAACATAGAGCACGGTTCACAAATTCTAGGAGGTGGGCACGTTGGATAGTCTCAAAAGCATACATATGCCGACGCTGGGCGTAGTCGTCGCCATCGTCGTGCTCGTGCTGGTCATCCATATGCTGACCAGCCACAAGCGTTAGAGAGGAGACACCATGCACAAGGGTTTCATGAGCCTGCTGTTCTTCGCGATCATCGCGGTGCTCATCCTGACACACGCCCAGTCCTTCGCGGCGGCCACGACAGCTGTCGGTGGGCAGACCTACGGTGAAACCGCGCTTCTGACCGGCAACTCGACCGCGCTCGGCGGTGCGGCCATCACGACCACCTCCACGGGCGGCGGCAAGTACTCGGTGTCGTAATGGCCAAGCAGCAATTGGCTGTAACAACCGAGCCGTCTCTGGACCAGATCAAGGTTGACACCTATCGTCCATACCCCCTGATCGGGGCGCACCCTTCCGAGGCCCAGGTCATCGGTGGCTATGCCATACCCGCGCTTCAGGTTAGGATGCCTGCGAATGCCCCCGGGGTGCTGCGTAACGACTTCGTAGGCCAGCTTGCGAACACCTGGGACGGCCCTTCGACCATCTGGTCGGCACCGAGCCAGGGCAAGCAGTATCCGCTGACCGGTGGCGCCGTCGCCATGCCACTGAACAGCTACCAGTCCCAGGTCATGATGACCACGCCACCTCCGCAGAACCGTGCAGCCTTCACGGCGGCGGTGCAGCGATTCCTTGCCACCCGTGGTAACCGGAGCTCGTAATGGCCGGGCTCCTGGACGACCTCGAGGGCAACGACAAAGGCGACGACAAAGGCGAGCCGAAGGGTGACGAGCCGAAGGGTAAGAAGGGCGGCATCCTCAGCAAGATCGACTCGTCCAAGCACAAGACCCTGATCCAGATCGGGATCGGGCTCGCGGCCCTGATCGTGGCGTACATGACCTACA
>PLSY01000435.1 GCA_003164275.1 Acidimicrobiaceae bacterium
AGCAGGTCGGCGGGGCGTGAGGGCGATCAGCGATGATGTCGAGGAGACCCGCACACTCCTCGCCGAATATTGCTTTGCCATCGACAACCGGGAGCCTGATGCTGTTCTCTGGTTGGTGTCGGATCAGGCCAAGTTCGTCTCGGGAGTGACGCTCCCCATAGACGGCGGAGCCACCTGCCCCTAAAGGGCACCTGAATGTTGAGTCTCCCGTTGCTCGAAGCTCCTACGAGGTGGCTCCACGTTGGCGGAGCGGTCCCGGCAGGTACCACCCATCGACAGCACGCCCATCCCTCTTGAGGGTCTCGTGTTGGGAAAGTCGCGAGTAGTGATGGGCAACTCTCGCTCCCCTACCTGAGATACATAGACCCTCTGACCTGTGAGACTCTCGATCGGCCGGCGGGATTCGTGTGGCCCCAACACGGCAATTGGCTCCGTGACGTGCCGGCGGTTGACCGGTCTACTGACCGAGTCCTCCCCACAGAAGTGCTCGAACTAGTCAGCCGATGAGATCGGTTACTCCTCCATCCCTAATCCGAGGCCAAGCCCGAAGACGGCAGCCGTCACTCCGCCGTCCACTCTGAGATCGCAGCCGGTGATGAAGGAGGCGCCGGGACTAGACAGGAATTCGACGGCAGCGGCGATGTCATCGGCGGTGCCCATCCGGTGAATGGGCGAGAGATCCAACTGCTGTTGCATGGCGTCGCCCGCTCCCTGCTCGATCTCCTTGCGGCTCATCTCTGTGGAGATCACGCCCGGGCTGATGCTCACCACCCGGGCTCCCTTCTGACCCCAAGCTGTCGCTGCTTGCTCGACCCTCAGTTGATTGACCCGTTTGGCGATGCAGTACGCAGCTCCGAACGGTAGTTTGTCGACGGCTCCCACAGCTGCCACGAGCTCATCCGCTGAAACTGTAGCCAGCCGATGCTCCTGGGCTCGCGACATGCCTGCCATGTAACCAGCCATGCTGGCAACGCAGACGGCCACAGTTCCAGGCACGGCCAGCGTCAAGAAGCCAGCCAGAACGTGCTCGGTCCCGAGCATGTCGACTTCGAGCACCCTCTCCGGCGATGCCATCGTGGGGGAAAGGCCAGCGGTGTGAGCAAGCGTCCGAAAGGATCCCGCCCCGGCGACCGCCGAGACCAGTCTGTCGACCGATCCGAGATCGCTCACGTCGACCTGTTGCGTCACGACGTCGAACCCTTCGTCGGCAAGCACCTTTGCTTCCCGGTCGAGTTTGGATTCGTCGACATCGGCGATGACCAAGGTCCGCCCCGAACCCAGCCGCCGGGCGCATGCTGTCCCCATCCCTCCCACCCCGGTGATGACCACAACTTCATTCATCGCACTCTCCCGATCTCGCATTCATCCGACCCAACGATCATCGCCGCGGCACGGCCCTGGCGCCACCGTCCCCCAACAGTAGTTGATGGGTGATTTTCTGATCGGTAGGGTAAACAGTTGTTCGGCGGAACTCCCGCTAAGGGTGAACCTCCGGACTCACAACTGGCCACTATGGGGGAGCTGCCTGATGACTGACAACATTCCCGGAACCCTTTTGCTCGATCCGGACGTCATCGATGATCCCTATCCCTTCTACGAGCGCCTCCAGGCTGAGTCCCCTGTCTGGAAGGTCCCTGGCAGCGATGTTTGCATCGTCAGCTCTTACGCCCACGTGGCTGAGGCCACCGGTCGTATCGAGGACTTCTCGTCGAGCATGCACCACCTCCTCTACCGGGGTGATGAAGGACTTCCGTGCCGGCTTCCATTCGGTGACGGCACGCAGATCCTGGCCGTGGCCGATCCCCCGGTGCACACGGTGCACCGCAAGGTGGTGTTTCCTGAGCTGATGGCTCGGCGGATGTCAGACCTGGCGCCGGAAGTCCGCGCCGTGGCCGAGCGTTGCATCGGTGAAGCGATCGAGCAATTGTCGGTTGACTTCATGCCAGCCATCGGCAATGTCGTGCCGATCACCATGATTGCGCAGCTCATCGGCTTTCGGGACAGCGACCTCGCCAGCCTTCTGCGGTCGGCCTTCGACTCCACAGCGCTGGTGGGGGCCCGGCTGACACTGCACCAACTCAACGGCTTACTGGTCAAGAGTGCCGAGACCAACGCCTGGATCACCAGCCAACTCGATCGCTACGGCACCGACTCCGACGATGTCCTTCTCGGAATCATCGCCCAGGGGATTCAGGATGGGGCCATGAACGAGGGTGAGGGCGTGATCATCCTTCAGAACCTGTTGAGCGCCGGCGGCGAGTCAACCACGAGCCTCCTCGGTAACTCTGTCCGCATCCTGGCCGAGCGGCCCGACCTGCAACAAAAGCTTCGAGAGGACCCCACCCTTATCCCGGCCTTCATCGAGGAGGCCCTGCGTATGGAGTCTCCCTTTCGATTCCTGGCCCGACACACAACCCACGACACTGAGCTGGGGGGTGTCAACATTCCGGCCGCCACCACTGTGCTCCTCTTCTGGGGTGCGGCCAACCGAGACCCCGAAGAGTTCGACGCGCCAAGCGAAGTGCGCTTGGGGCGACCAGCACCCCGCCATCACCTGGCCTTCGGACGCGGCATTCACTACTGCGTGGGCGCCCCGCTGGCCCGACTCGAAGCCCTCACGGTGCTGGGCGTGCTCCTCGAACGCACCAGCAGTTTCCACCTCGATCCGGCGAAATCGCCACAGTGGTTCGACAGCCTGCAGGTCCGTCGGCACCACAGCCTGCCGGTCGTTCTGGAGGGGCGATGATCGACCCTCTCGGCTATGCCGGAGCTCGGGCGGTGGTCACCGGCTCGTTCTCCGGGATCGGTGAAGCGACAGCCAGACTGCTGGTCGAGTTGGGAGCGGAGGTCACCGCCATCGACATCAAGGAGACCACCGCTGACGTTGCTCGCAGCCTCCAAGTGGACCTCCGAGACAAAGCCGCCATCGAGGATGCGGCGGCGGCCATCGGACCGATCGACGCCTTCTTCAACTGTGCCGGCGTGGCCGGGCCGCCCTTCTCGGGCAAGACGGCCTTTCCTCCGATCGACACGATGGTCGTGAACTTCGTGGGACCTCGCCATCTGATCGAGTTGGTCATCCCCTCGATGCCTTCGGGGTCGTCGATCGCCTATGTGGCCTCGGCATCTGGATTCGCCTGGAAGCAGAGCCTCGACACATTGATGCCGTTGGTAACTGCCCAGGGCTTTGACGCCGGGATCGCCTGGTGCGAGGCCCACCGTGAGGTGATCGATGAGAACACCTACTTCGTGTCGAAGGAGGCCATCAATATCTGGACGGCGTGGCGATCATCGAGCCTGATCCGTGACTCTGGGATTCGGCTCAACTGCACCAACCCGGGATCAGTGGAGACTCCGATGATGGATGTCTTCCGTGGATTGATGCCTGATCCACCCACTGGGCCGATTGGGCGCATGTCAACCCCGGAGGAGCAAGCCTGGCCTCTCCTAGCTCTCAACAGTCCTCGCTTCAGCTACGTGAACGGGCAGTCCTTCATCATCGACGGCGGTATGTTCGGAGCTTCTGATACTGGCCAGTCAATCGAGTCCTGAGGATCGAACAATGACCAGTGACGAAATGAAGGCCATCTTGGCCCTGGGTGATGGCGTTGTCGCCATGGACGCCGAGCGCATCGAAGACCGCCGTGCTGCCACCTCTGCGGCGCTGTTCGGTCCGCTCACCGAGGGCACTGTGGCGGAAGATCGGCCCCTCGGTGGCCGTCCCGCTCTGTGGTTCCATCCAGAGAGCATGGAGGCCGACCAGGACAACACCGTCCTGTACCTGCATGGGGGGGTCTTCGAGGTGGGGTCACCATCCGACTATCAGGCGTTCTGCTCCCGACTGGCTCTCCGGCTGAGCGGAACCGTCGTGGCCCTCGATTACCGGCTCGCGCCCGAACACCGCTTCCCATCCGCCGTAGACGATGTGGTGGCCGCCTACCGGGAGCTGATCGACATGGTGTCGCCCTCGAAGGTGGCGGTGATCGGCGATTCGGCCGGTGGCGGTCTGGTGATGTCCTGCCTGATCGCTGCCCGTCGTGCCGGGCTTCCCCAGCCCGCGGCTGCGGCGTCGCTCTCGGCGTGGGCGGATCTGACCTCCGAGCCCGACTCACGGTTGCGGTGCGCAGCGAGCGACCCCTTCATCAAAGCCGAGATGCTGCAACGTGCGGCCGACCAGTACCTCGTCGACGCAGATCCAAGGGACCCACTCGCATCGCCGGCGCACGCTTCGATCGACGAGCTTGCCGAGCTGGCTCCGATACTTCTGCAGGCCGCAGGCAACGAGATCCTGGTGGATGACTCGTGCCTCCTGGCTGATCGCATCGTTAGGGCCGGCGGGGACGTAGCGCTCGAGATAACCGGTGCGGCATTCCACGTGTGGGTTATGGCCGGGGACGCCATCCCGGAGGCACGTCGGGCTCTGGACTCGCTCTGCCAGTTCGTGACAGGGCGGTGGAGTTAGTCATTTGTGACCAGCACCGACGTTATCTACTTTTCGCTCGAAAGGCATCGTCGACGAGTTCATGGAACTGCACAATCGAATAGGTCTCGCCGCGTGGTGCCGAGACGCCGTCCCCGAGCAGAACGAACTCGTTGATCAGAACCGAATAGAAATGGGCCAGCACAGAAGCATCGCCCTCGCGGATACTTCCCTCCGACTGACCAGCTCGCACCATCGCAGTGAGCATTGCCATCGCCTCGCGGAAACGATCACTCCCAGAATCGGCGGACTCGGGAAGCACCGGACCGGTAATTGTCGGGCCGCCACGAACATGATGGAGAAGAAATCTGAAGTTGGGTCGGTCGCGAAAGAACACGATGGTCTCATCGATGACCTGATGCAACTTACCCAGAGGATCCGACTCGCTTTCAGCCACTGAGCGGATCACGGCAATCAGCTCGTCGCCCCTGGTGGACAGGACCTGAGATACGAGATCCTCCTTATTCTCAAAGAAGAGATAGATGGAAGCGGCAGAGAATCCCGACTCCTCGGCGATCCTCCGAATGGAGCCGTCACGGATGCCATCCTGGGCAAAGACCATCTCAGCTGCATTGAGAATGTCGGACCGGTTCTGGGCGCGACGATTTTCTCGACGCTGGTCACGAAGCTGCTGAACCGTTTCAGTTCGATCCACGAACGTGATGTTAGGACCTCCTTCGACTAGTGCCGGAGTTGGCGAGATGCCGAACCCGTCCACCTTTGTGCGGCTGCACAACAAGCTCGAGCAAATCACATGGGTTCACCTCGGCACTACTCCCCGCCTACAACTCGAATCCCTGCACCCGACCCGGTCGACCGGCCCGGTCGTCGGCTCCCCCGAAGAAGAACGGCCCAACCTCTAGGGTTTGCCTCAACGAGCCTTTCAACCAACCCACGTTGCCATGCCGGCCGGGTCGGCCAGCTCGGCCGCGCGTCTGCTCAATACCGGCGCATTCGACCCGGAGCCGTTCGTCACCCGCTCGGTAGGCCTCGAAGGAGTCGGCCAAGCCTTCTATGACCTTCTCTCGGGTTCCCCCGACCGCAAGGTCCTCGTCGAACCGGGTCTATGACGCTCACCCCCCTCCCGATGAGCGGCTTAGGCCGCACGTCCGATCCCTCAGGCGTTTTTGGGCCTCGCCTCGGCTGGAAAGACAGCAGCTGGCACCGGCGAAACTGGGGGCACTCTCCGCAACGAGGAGGTCATAGCGGTAGCCCACTACTCGCCACACGCCGTCACACCTGTGCTCTCGGGTCCGGGCGTCGTAGGGGGCTTGCCGCGCCCTTGCGCTCCGGGAGCGCCACATTGTCGGATAATCGGGCGTGCCCCGAGACCAACATAGGCACCCAGTCACCGAGTTAGTAGACCGCCAACGATTGAGATACGCCGCTCACGTCGGCAAACTGCCCCTAAACTGCACTTCTATCCGAGCAGACGACGGAATTTGAACCCGCGACCCTCGCCTTGGCAATGCGCTCGACTGCGTCTCTCCAGTAGGACCCAGTCCACTGAGCTGGTGGCCCGTCCACCCAGTTTCCAGCGAGTCCACGGAATATTACCCCGCAGCAGTGCGGTCTACTACGGGGTCATGGGTGCTTTCGATGATTGAAGGCCACCGTTTGCTCCATACGAAGCATTCAGCCGCGCGACCACGGCGGGCAGGTCATAGGCGCGACACGGGGCGGGAGGAGTTCCGGTGTGCACGGCCATTCGACGAGGCTACTCTCGTGATTTAAGAACAACAGAGCGAATGGCGCTCCGCGCCCAGAACCCCTACACAATGAGCCCACACGACGACTTCAATGGGTCACTGGCCAGTGAGATCCTCGGTTCACTCGATTCGCTCCTCGGGGTATTTGAGCTTGAGACGACCGGTCATGATCGATTCCAGGCGCACAGCGAGAACGCTCGCTTCAACCAGGTCTTCGGCGGACAGGTAATGGCCCAGGCCTTGATTGCAGCAAGCGCCACCATGGAGGCCAAGGTACCGAACTCCCTGCACGCTTACTTCGTGGAGGCCGCTGACACGTCGAACCCGCTTGAGCTGGAGGTCGACCGAATACGCGACGGGCGTTCGATCTCCACTCGACGCGTAACGGTGCTACAAAAAGGGCGGGTCGTCCTCACCTTGATCGCATCGTTTCAGACCCCTCCACCCCCAACTGCTGAAGACGATCTGTCCACCGTCGCCACCCCCGACCCCAATGAGCCTCGGCTGCAAGACTGGGCCCGGCGAGCTCCGGTGGACCTAGTCCGGCTCTCCCAACCCTGGATTGACGTTCCTCCGCCAATCGAAGTGCGTATGGACCAGGCGCCCAGTTTTCTTGGCGGTGAGAAAAGTCATGCACCCCGGACCCACTTCATGCGCCTGCCGCGACACGTGGGTTCTGACCGCTCAATGCATGCCGCCTTCCTCGTCTATGCAAGTGATTACCTTTTGCTCGACATGGTCTACCGAGCAGCACCAGAGCAATACCACCCCGAATTCGTCGGCGTCAGCCTCGACCATTCAGTTTGGCTCTACCGCCCGGTTCAACTCGATCGCTGGCACAGCTACACCCAAGAACTTGTTGGATTCGGCGACAATCGTGGCCTCATCCGGGGAACTATTTGCGATCAGGAGGGACGGCTTGTCGCTCAGGTAATGCAGGAGGCTCTCGTTCGGCCTAGCCACCCCCGATAGCACGTATCGAATTGGAGGCCGTAGCTGCATCTTGATCGATGGAGCGGACCTCCCATCGCCTAAGCAACAGGCGTGACCCGATGACGAACCTCCGCTTCCAACTCGGTTTCGTGCTGGATCAGTCGAGGAACAGCTCGTTGCGGCCATTCGTGGTGTTGCGATGTTGCCACCATTGCCGACAACTACATTGAAGTTGATGACAGTGACACCGCACCGACTCTTCCAACAGCGGTGGCCCGAGGGGGACTATCGGATGTTCCAGCTCGGTTTCGTGGTGGACGACTTGGTCGAGGTGGCGAAGCAGTGGGCGCGTATCCATGGCGTCGGCCCATTCCTAGTGCTTCCCCGGATGAACTTCCCCTGCACCTACCGCGGCACTTCGAGCCGTCTGGAGATACAGATAGCGACCGCTCAAGCTGGGCCAGCGCAGATTGAGCTGATAGCTCAGAGCTGCGACACGCCAAGCATCTATCGAGAGCTTGTCGCAAGAGGTCATTCCGTGTTCCATCAAATCTGCACTGTGACGCCCGACTACGACGGGAAAAAGGCACATTACGAAGAACTCGGCATCGAGCTGGCCAGCGAAATCATCGTCCCCGGCCAGAGAGTCGCCTTCTACGACACAGTGAGCGATTTCGGCCTATTCACTGAGGTCGTTGAACAGTCCGATGCGTTCATGGCGATTCTCGGCCGGAACTCGCAGGACTGCGCTCAGTGGGACGGGTTGGATCCCGTGCGCCTCATGACGAAAGGCGGCTACCGCGTTCCCGAGGACGGAAACCTCTGACACTCTCCTTCAGGTGATTCACGCCGGTCCCTTGGTTAGGGCCGATGAAATCTACTCGGGCTCGATGGAGTGCGAAGCTCCCACGAGTTGCACGACGCTAGTGGATCGATCCCGGCACGGACCACCCATCGATCCCGCTTGAGGGTTTTGTTAAGGGCAGGTCGCGGGCAGTGATGGGCAAATTTTCTTGCTCAGGCCAGACCTATATATGCCATCTGAACTGCGACTTCTTCCGAGCGGACGACGGGATTCGAACCCGCGACCCTCACCTTGGCAAGGTGCTGCTCTACCACTGCGCCACGTCCGCGTATTGCCGGATCTTACCAAGCCTCCACGGGATCTCACAACCAGCTGCGCGGTGGATTCCTCAACTCCGCC
>PLSY01000158.1 GCA_003164275.1 Acidimicrobiaceae bacterium
CTTCGCCATACTCCACAGCAGGCAACGATCACTATTCGAGCCTTCTGCACAGGAGCCCGAGTGACGCTTGATGTCGCCGACTCGGGTCCAGGGATGACAGCAGACGAAGCCAGCAAGGCATTTGATCGCTTCTGGCGAGCTGATGCCAGCAGAACTCGATCAGGCACGGGGCTCGGGCTAGCGATCGTCGCCGGGATCGTGGCCGTGCACGAGGGGACCGTCACCCTTGACTCCGGTCGTGATCGTGGGACCACTGTCACGGTCCGACTTCCTGTGGCCTGAGGGTACGGACTGGTGCCACTCGACACTCTCCGTTGACGCGCTCGAACTCAGCAGGTCCGCATCAGACCTTCAAGGAATAGCCAGACAGGTTCCTCATAGTGGGCATGAACCCACTCCCCACGTCTGGACTCCATGGCCACTCTTGCCTTACGACACTTTCGACGGCATCCCCGGATTCCTCACCATGCTGGCTCTCCGAGGACCCCGGCCCAGAGTGAAGTGCGACGTGCATCTCGACGACTGCATATCCCTTGGAAATGGCTCCAACCCGTCGTAGCTGGGGCCCTCGTGGTCTCGATCATAGGGGTACAGGTGGCAACGGGATCAGCCGACCCCGCTGGTGCCGCTCTGCCCGGAAGCGCTGGGAACATCACCGTTGCATCGCCCGGTGCACCAGCATTCGATGGTGACGCGCCTGACCCAGACGTCGTGACCAGTGGGTCCACCTACTACGCGTTCACCACCGGTGCAGCGCTCGGGAGCAACATCCAAGTGCTGGTCGACACCTCCGGGTCGAGTGCTTCCGGCTGGCACTCGACGACCGACCAGAACTACGGGTCATCGGCCCTTCCGGTCGTGCCGTCGTGGGAACAAGCCAACACTCAGACTTCCCCAGGTGTCTTCTACTGGGATGGGCATTGGATCATGTACTACGACGCTGCCCAGAGGGGCCACGCTGGCGACACGGGCTTTGATTGTCTGAGTGTCGCCACGGCGACAGCGTTGAGCCCGACTGACGCGGTGTTCACCGACACGTCTTCGGGTCCGCTGGTGTGTGATTCGTCGCTGGGCGGGGCCATCGACCCGAGCCCGTTCGTCGATTCCAGAACGGGGATTGCCTATCTGGTGTGGAAGTCAAACGATGGCGGATCTTCCCAAGGCGCCACAATCTGGTCCCAGCAACTGAGTGCAGACGGCATGTCCCTCGTCGGAACACCGACCGATCTCCTGGATCAGGACAGTGTCCGCTATCCCTGGGAAGCTACGGTAGAGAACCCACAACTTGTCGAGCAAGGCGGCGACTACGTACTGCTGTTCTCCGCCGGATTGTGGGATTCCGACTCCTATTCCGAGGCCTACGTCCTCTGCAGCTCGCCCGCTAGCACCTGCACGGCCGGCAGCACGACCCAAATCCTGACGTCGTCAGGGTCGGCATCGGGGCCGGGCGGAGGGTCACTCTTCCTCGACCAATCAGGCCAGTGGATGTTGGCCTATGCGGCCTGGCGGCCAGGTTGTACCAGCTACGTCTGTGGTGGCGCCCGCCGCCTATTCATCGGAACCGTCAATTGGAATACCGATTCATTCAGGAGCATCGCTGCGACGCCAGATGGACAGGGCTACTGGCTCGTTGACTCCGATGGAGCGGTGAGCACACATGGCGATGCTGGCTCGTACGGGTCGATGGCCGGCAAGACACTCGAGTCTCCCATCAATCACATCGTGGCCACACCTGATGGGAAGGGCTACTGGCTGGTGGCCGGCGATGGCGGGGTCTTCGCCTTCGGAGACGCTGGATATTTCGGGTCCATGGGCGGTCACCCACTCAATGCTCCAGTTATCGACATGACTTCAACCAGTGACGGCGCTGGGTACTGGCTGGTGGCGGCCGACGGTGGAGTCTTCGCCTTCGGCGACGCCGTGTTCCACGGATCGATGGGCGGACTCACTCTCAACGCTCCGGTTATCGACATCGCCACCGACTCGTCGACCGGTGGGTACTGGGAGGTGGCGCTAGACGGAGGGGTCTTCGCTTTCGACGCGCCATTTCTCGGCTCGGTGGCCTCCATGCCCCATGTGGCAGCGACCACCGGCATCGATTCGAGCCCAAGCGGCGCAGGTTACCGATTGGTCGGGGCCGACGGCGGGGTCTTCGCGTTCGGCGATGACCCATTCCACGGCTCCATGGGCGGACTCACGCTCAACGCCCCGGTCGTTGGCATCGCCAGAGACTCGGCGACCGGTGGGTACTGGGAAGTGGCCGCTGACGGCGGCGTGTTCGCCTTTGATGCTTCCTTCTACGGTGCCGCGTGAACCGCCTGCTCCAAGTGATGACGTCGCCTCATCGCCCTCGATCCGCATTGTGGGAAGCAGATGCTGACTCAGCTCTCCGAGCAACTCTCCACCGGCAGCAGCTGCAGATTCAAAGCCACTCATCCCCGCTATCCGGCCATCGCCCATCAGGAGCCTAGCGGTGCGGAATCCTCAATCTGAATCGGATGCCGGACGGGTCAAACCGCACGAACCACCGAAGGGAGTCTCCAGGAGTCGGAATGGTGAGAGGTCCCGATCCAGGCACCGCATCCTCGTAGTTGACGATGATCCCGGGGTAGTCGATGGCCTGGTCACCTCACTTCGAAAGGCA
>PLSY01000133.1 GCA_003164275.1 Acidimicrobiaceae bacterium
GGGTTGGTGAGTTGGGCTGCACGGCGGAGTGTGACTCTGCCGCTGGGATATCTGTGCGCGCTGGGAGTGGCGCCGGTGCCTTGCCCGGTGAGAAACTATTCAAGTCTTACATGCACCCTGCCGATAGTAGTGACGGAAGATCCTGCTTCTATGGCCCGGTTCAAGCGTCCCATGCGGAGCATGAGAAGAGTCCCCCAACGAGCGGAGGGGAGGGCAATGACGATGGGAGCACGGGAGGCGATTGCAATCGCGAGTGATCCCGCAAGCGTCATGGAGCGGGTACTAACAGAGGCGCTGATTCTCGTCCCTTCAGCCGAGGGTGCCGTGATCGAGCTGTTCGCCAAGCGGACCTCCCTCGTCATCACTGCAGCGAGCGGGAACGTCGCGGATTCGGTCGGCTCGGTGCTGTCGGTTGCACACAGCCTCTCAGGCCTCGCTATCCGAAGTGGCGTCACCCAGCGCTGCCACGACACGACGAGCGACACGCGGGTGGACACAACACTCGCTGCCAAACTCGGAATCTTGTCGATGATCTGCGTGCCACTACGCAGGGGCGACGAGCGAGTCGGGGTGCTAAATATCACCTCTAGCGAGGCGTCTGCTTTCGGCTCCGCAGACGAAGCGAGCTTGGCGGGCCTGGCGCACTTCGTCTCGAGCATGATCGGCGCTGCGGTCGAGCTGGCCTCATGCACCGCTGAATTGCTCGGGCCGTGCCCGGTAGCTGTAGCGGCCACCCCCGGGCAGGGCCACCTCGGCGGTTCGAGTGAGGCTGCCCGTGCCCGGTCGGCCTTTGTCGCGAACGTCGTATGTCCTGGTGCCGCGTTCGACTGGGCCGCTCGGGATCGTATCGAGCAGGCACTCACTGGAGCCGGGCTCACCATCGTGCTCCAGCCGATCGTCTCGCTTTCGAGCGGGACAGTCGTCACGGTCGAAGCACTCGCACGGTTCGCTGCTCCACCGGTGCGTGGACCGGACCGTTGGTTTGCTGAGGCGGCCTCGGTCGGGCTCGGTCGCACGCTCGAGCTCTATGCGATCGAGCGTGCCCTCTCCCTACTGCCTGAGCTGCCCGAGCCGCTCCGCATGTCAGTGAATGCAGGGCCAGGCACCTTTTGTTCCCCTGAGCTGCTCGGCCTGCTCGAAACGAGCATGCCAGGCCGGGTTGTCGTCGAGCTCACCGAGCATGTCGGCATCGAGGACTACCCGGCATTGCACCGGGCTTGCAAGGGACTGCGGACGCTCGGTGCCGAGGTGGCCATGGATGACACCGGAACGGGGTTCGCGAGCCTCTCACTGGTGCTCGAGATCGCCCCAGAATTCATCAAGCTTGATCGGGAGTTGATCGCCAACATTGATCTCGACCCAGTCCGGCGTTCCCTCGCCAGCGCGATTATGACCTTTGGCAATGAGACCGGAGCCGAGGTGATCGCCGAGGGGATCGAGACCGCCGCTGAGCTCGAGGTGCTCATCGACCTCGGCATCGCCTACGGCCAGGGCTTCTACTTGGGCCGCCCTGGTAGCCTCGAGGACCTGGCCCTGCTCCTTCGAACCGGAAGCCGGCGCCAAGCTCCACGTGTGATCCCACCGTCGGCCTGCCTCTCGAGGCCAGGTCGTCACTTGACCAGTCCTGCAGAACAGCCGCGTTTCGGATCCACGATGACAGGTTAGAAAATGATGTGCCCCACGCGGTTTGCTGCGTGCCGCCTACTGCACGACGCCCGGAGTGCTTGCGGACACATTGAAGGCTTAAGACGTAGCCACAGATGTGAACAGCGATTCGGAACGTAAAATCTTCTCCCCGGGGCTACGGGAGTGGGTCGCTTCGTTCTTCAGTACACCGGGCATTTCGGGCAGCCACGGGGTTGCTGGCGATTGCCTGACATCTTTCAGTGCACGAACCCCAGCCGGATCAGCTGAGGCCCCACTTCAACCGTCCCTATCGTGACGACTGCAGCGTTCGGCGTTCGGGGGGGGGAGAGGGGCCACGACACCAAAACGGCCCCAAAAGCGCCGCGCAGAGCCCCGAACAGCACATATCGACACCCCGACGGCTCCACCGGAAACCAAGGAGGGCGGGGACCAGGGGCAGCGGGGGGAGGGGACTTAGGGGGTTAGATATCCCACGGTCGTAACTGTCAAGCGGCCCGGGCCTGCTCCAGCTCCGCTCGATGACCCCAGGCCGTGTGCTCGTCGTAGCGGGAGTGGCTGGCAAGGCAGCCGTGGAGGATGCCCACCAGTCGGTTTCCCAGATGGCGAAGGGCGGCATGGTGGGTGTCTCCAGACGCTCGTCGGTAGTCGTAGAACGCTCGGGCACCCGGTGAGGCGCTGAGCGATGCGAAGGCCCAGAGGTAGATGGCGTCCGCCAGTCGCAGGTTGCGGACGAAGCGGGCAAGCACGACCCGCTTGGTGCCCGACGCCCGAGTAATTGGTGACGTGCCTGCGTAGTTTTTGCGAGACTTAGCGCTGACGTATCTGTTCGGCTCATCGCCGAACTCGCCGAGCACCCGGGCGCTGAGGATGGTCCCTAGTCCTGGCAGGGATCGGACCACCTCAGCATCCGGGTGTTGCTCAAAATGGACTTCGAGCTCCTTGGCCAGCTCGTCGATCTGGGCGTTCATGGCCGTGATCACAGCCACCGTTGCCGATACCGACGAGCCCATGGCTGTCGCCACCAGGACCGGGCCCTGGAGCTGTGGTGCCCGCAGGGCTTGTTGGATCTCTTCAGCCTTCTGCTCTATCCGGCGTTGACGACCGCCGTGCCGGAGGGCGGCGGCGATCTTCGAGCGGGACAGTGTGGCCCCGAGGGTCGGGGTAGGCGCCACCTTCAGTACCTCGAGCGCATCGCTGCTGGTCAGGTCGCCGAAGGCCACTAGGGCAGCCGGATAGAACTCCCGCAGGGTGGAGCGCAGGAAGTTGGATTGACGAGTCCTCGACCAGACCATGGACTGATGTGCCCGGGCCAGGACCTTGATGGCCTCGGCCAGCTCACTGTCGCCCGACACCGGGCGGTGGTTGTGGCGGTCGGTCCGGACCATGTCGGCCAGGACCTTGGCGTCTCCGGGATCGGACTTCGCCCCTGAGCTCGAGTGCCGGTCCCGATAGCGGGAGGTCGACATCGGGTTCACGGCGAAGACCTGGTAGCCAGCGGCCACCAACGCTCCGACGAACAGGCCACGGTCGGTTTCGATACCGATCACCACCTCGTCGGGCTCCTCGGCGAAGTCACTCACCATCTGGTGGAACCGGGCGATGCCGTCCACGCCTTCCGGCAGTCGACCTCCGGCCAATCGCTTGCCTTCCTCGTCCTCGACGAGCACATCGTGGTGGGCTTCTGCCCAGTCCACTCCGACAAAGATCATCTACCTCGCTCCTCTCCATCGACGGCCACTGACACGAGCCCGAGGGCTCCAGCAGCTTCCTAATGGCTTAGTGCTCGAGGCACGACATCCCACCAGCCGTCCGAGGAGACCTCACCGACCAACAGGGGCACGATCTAACCCTAGGGCTCAAGACCCTGGTGGCCACAGTGCTCACCTGCTGGCGGCTCGGTGACCAGCTTCACCCCCTCAAGGAACGAAGTGGTCGACACCCATTAGGTGGGGGCGTTGACCAGGCTG
>PLSY01000104.1 GCA_003164275.1 Acidimicrobiaceae bacterium
AAGCATCTTCTCGCAGATCTCGAAGTCGGCGATGACCCCGTCCTTCAGGGGTCGGATGGCTTGGATGTGACTCGGGGTGCGACCGATCATCCGCTTGGCCTCAGCGCCCACTGCCAGCGGCCGGCCATCCTTCACGTTCACGGCAACCACCGAGGGTTCGTTCAGGACGATTCCTCGGCCCCGCACGTACACCAAGGTGTTGGCGGTTCCGAGGTCAACGGCCATGTCACGGCCAAGTAGTGAGAAACTGTTGTCGCGCATCAGAGATGCACTCCTCCGTCGATAGAAGGTCGTATCTGCGCGGCTGCACACACTCCGACCTGGGCTCCGCTGTACTGAAACTCCACTGCACGCGGCATCTTCTAGCACAGGCTACGGGAATCACCCGTTGGGCACAAGGGAGCCGGCAGGACATTTGTGGACCAGGCTGGCCCAAAAGGCAGGTCAGAATGACAAATTAGGGGCTGTCGACTCCACATCTTGCAGGGTGGCAGCCACCGACAGTGGCATTCCCGGCCTCGGCCAGCAGGGGTCAGCTGAAGCCAGGGAAGAAGATCTCGATCTCCCGCTTTGCCGATTCGGGCGAATCGGAACCGTGGATCAGGTTCTCACTCATCTCGGTGGCCAGATCACCTCGGACCGTTCCCGGGGCCGCCTCCACCGGATTCGTGGCTCCCATCAGGGTGCGCACCATCTTGTAGGTGTCCTCGGGGCCCTCTACGACCATGGCCACGACCGGTGAGCGGGTGATGAACGACACCAAGTCGTCGAAGAAGGGCTTGCCCTGGTGCTCCGCGTAGTGAACGCCTGCCACCTCGGCAGTGATCGTCCGTAGCTCGAGGGCCACGAGAACCAGGCCCTTGGCTTCGAGCCGTCCGATGATTTCGCCCACGAGGCCACGTTCGACGGCGTCAGGCTTACAGATTACGAGAGTGCGTCCCACGAGCGAGTGAGGCTAGCCGACGGTTGGGACCCAGTCAGACCACGTCGTGGACCAACAGTCGGCGGGCGTCGGCGACGATGTACAGGGATCCGCATACGATCACGCTGTCATCGGGACCGGCACGTCCCACAGCCATGGCCACGGCCTCGTCTGGCGACGGCACCACATCCACCTCCATCCCCAGGTGTGAGGCGGCCTGGGCGACGACGTCGACCCCGAGGGCCCTTGGAGAGTCCGGGGCACAGACGACGACGGAACGGATCCCGGCGCTCAGCAATGCTTCGAGCATGGCCGTCGGATCGCGGCCCGTCAACATCCCGACTACGGCCTGGGATTCGCCCTCGACGGCGAACTCCTCGATCAACGAGCGAGCAAGGACGATCATGCCTGCAACGTTGTGGGCACCGTCCAGCACAACGAGCGGGTGCCGTCCGATGACCTCGAGACGTCCGGGGACCCGCACGGACGAGAGTGCCTCTTCGATCACGTTCTCTGCCGTCGGGGCCCCGAAGAACGCCTCCACCGCGGCGATGGCGCACGAAGCGTTGTCGCCCTGGTGGGATCCGTGGAGCGGCACGAGGAGCTCGCCATAGGCCCCTTCGGGCGTCCGGACGTCGATCAGGCGGCCACCGACGGCCACGCGGTTGGCCGTGCAGGCGAAGTCCCGGTCACGTAGCCATATCGATGCAGCGCCGACGTCCTGCGCTGCATGTCGCAACAGGTTCACCAAACTCGGGTCGGACTCGCCGATGACCACCCGGCTCCCGGCCTTGAAGATCCCTGACTTGTCGCGGGCGATGTCCTCAAGGGTCGGGCCGAGCACCTCGGTATGGTCGAAGCTGATATTGGTGAGGACGGCCACGTCGGCTGTGACCACATTGGTGCAGTCCCACCTGCCTCCAAGGCCCACCTCGATCACGGCGACGTCCACGGCCTCGTCGGCGAACCAGGCCAAGGCAGCGGCCGTCAGCAGCTCGAATCTGGTTGGCGGGTCCTCCATGAGCTGTTCGATGCGGGCCAGCGACTCGAGCACCTCGACGAACATGCCGTCCTCGATCGGCTCGCCGTTTCGCGAGATCCGTTCGTTGACGCGAATGAGGTTCGGGCTCGTGTAGGTCCCCACAGTGAGACCCTGGACACCGAGAAGGGCCGTGGCCATGGCCGCAGTCGAGCCCTTCCCGTTTGTGCCGGTGATGTGGACGGCCGGGTAGGCGTCTTGGGGATCGCCCAGCAGCCTCATCAGCTCTTGCATGCGCTCGAGTGTTGGGAATTCCCGCCTGGCCGGCATGTTCGACTCGAAATCTATGTGCGAGTCGAGCCAAGAGATGGCTTCGGGAAGGTCGTTGAAGTTCACAGCTAGAGGGTCCGGGCACCCGGACGGCACATCGAAAGCGCCGGCCTCACCCGATCATCAGGAAGCAGCCCTGCGACTTCGGGTCGACTTGGCCGGCGGACTGTTGAGTGGCACGAGCGTCGGGTGCACTTTGTCGAGCACCACGGCCCGGTCGACCACGCACTTTGAGATATCGGTCCGGCTGGGAAGGTCGTACATCACCTCGAGCAGCACCTCTTCGAGAATGGCCCGCAGGCCGCGGGCCCCTGTGCCCCGGAGCAAGGCCTGCTCAGCCACCGCCTCGAGTGCGTCGTCTGTGAGCTCGAGCTCGATGTGGTCGAGCTCGAACGTCCGCTTGTACTGCCGTGTCAGCGCGTTCTTGGGCTCGACGAGGATCTGGATCAGCGCGTCCTTGTAGAGATGGGACACCGCGCTCACGACGGGCAGACGCCCGATGAACTCAGGGATGAGCCCGAATTTCATGAGGTCCTCGGGCAGGACGTGGCGGAGGAGCTCCGAGTCGTCTCGCTCGGCCGCCTTCCTCACCTCGGCCCGGAATCCCATTCCCTTGCGACCGATGCGGTTCTCGATGATCGTGTCGATCCCGGCGAATGCACCGCCGCAGATGAACAAGATATTCGTAGTGTCGATCTGGATGAACTCTTGATGGGGATGCTTGCGGCCTCCTTGAGGAGGCACCGAGGCCGTGGTTCCTTCCAGGATCTTGAGCAGCGCTTGTTGGACGCCTTCACCTGATACGTCACGGGTGATGGAAGGGTTCTCGGATTTGCGAGCGATCTTGTCGATCTCATCGATGTAGATGATGCCGGTCTCGGCCCGCTTTACGTCGTAGTCGGCGGCCTGGATGAGCTTCAACAGAATGTTCTCGACATCCTCGCCCACATAGCCAGCCTCGGTCAGGGCGGTGGCGTCGGCGATGGCAAAGGGCACGTTGAGCATGCGGGCCAGCGTCTGGGCGAGCAGGGTCTTACCGCAACCCGTGGGCCCCAACAGCAAGATATTCGACTTGGACAGCTCGACCTCATTGTCGTGGCTTCCGTTGCTCCCCGCCTGGACTCGCTTGTAGTGGTTGTAGACGGCGACCGAGAGGATCTTCTTGGCATACTCCTGACCGATCACGTAGTCGTTCAGGAACTCGAAGATCTCTTTGGGCTTCGGCAGCTCTTCGAACGAGAGCTCGGTGGTGTCGGCGAGCTCTTCGGCGATGATGTCGTTGCACAGCTCAATGCACTCATCGCAGATGTACACGCCCGGCCCGGCGATCAATTTCTTGACCTGCTTCTGCGACTTACCGCAGAAGCTGCACTTGACCAGATCCCCACCGTCTCCGAACTTCGCCACGTCGAGTCCTCTTGTCCTTAGTCAGCGGTCCGTGATGATTAATCGTGCAAGCAGTCCAGCCGGTGGGGCGTCATGCCCAGCGGCCCTTAGGTCGCTCTCCGAGAACTTCCGATACCGAGACCCAACCCTAGCGGCTGGCTCGGTCGGAGCCGGTTCTCGGCGATTCATCAGGCCGCCCCGACCGCCTCGATGGCCAGAGAGTCCCTGGCCGTGATGACCTCATCGATCAAGCCGTACTTGACGGCCTCATCGGCCGTCATGATGAAGTCGCGATCGGTGTCCTTTGAGACTCGCTCCGTCGTCTGCCCGGTGTCCTCGGCAAGCATTCCGTTGAGCAGGTCCCGCATACGCAGGATCTCCCTGGCCTGGAGTTCGATATCGCTGGCCTGTCCCTCGACGCCGCCGAAGGGCTGATGGAGGAGGATTCGTGCGTGAGGCAGTGCGAAGCGCTTCCCGTGGGTGCCGGCGCCAAGCAGCACGGCTGCAGCTGACGCCGCTTGGCCGAAACAGAAGGTCGAGAGGTCCGGCTTGATGTACTTCATCGTGTCGTAGATGGCGAACAGTGCGGTGATGTCGCCGCCCGGCGAGTTGATGTAGAGGTGGATGTCTTTGTCCGCCTCCTCCGACTCGAGAAACAGCAGCTGGGCACAGACCAGGTTGGCGACTGTGTCGTTGATCGGTGTCCCGAGAAAGATGATGCGCTCTCGCAGCAGTCGGGAGAATAGGTCGTAGTTGCGTTCCCCCCGACTGGTGGACTCCACCACCCACGGCACGCTGTACGCCTGTGCATCCATGTCCCTTGTTCCCTCTATGAAACTCACTCCGAGTCCTCCTCGCCCTGGTTGACCTGCAGGTCGTCCCGTGACACGGGCTTCCCGTCCTCATCGACTAGCTCGACATTGTCGATGAGCCAACGCATGGCCTTCGCTTTGCGTCGGTCTGAGCGTACCGCCGGAAGTCGCCCAGCCAGTTCCAACTGCTGGCGGACCTGGTCGACATCCATCTCCAGGCGCTCACCCATGGCCGACAACTCCTCGTCGAGTTCCTCGTCGGAGATCTCGATCGACTCCTCTTCGACGAGGGAACGCAGCGCCAGGTCCACTTTGACGCTTTGGAGCGCACCAGCCCTCAGCTCGTCGAGGAACTCCTGCTCGTCGCGTCCGGTGGCGCCAAGAAACTGGCCGAGGCCCATGCCTTGGCTTTCCAGTCGATGGTTGAGATCGTGAATCCGCTCACGAAGCTCTTCGAGGACGAGTTGTTCGGGGATGGCCTCTGTCACAAGCTCGACCAGCGCTTCAGCCGTCTTTTGCTGCAGAGCCATCTGGGCCTGGGCGACGTGCCGTTGCCGCAGTCGCTCGGTGACGTCGGCCCTCAACTCCTCCGCCGTCTCGAACTCGGACGCCTCGGATGCCCACTCGTCACTGACCTCGGGCAGGATGAGCTCTTTCACGTCCTTGACCAGAACATGAAAAGAGACCGTCTGGCCGAGCGCCTCCACCGTCGAGTCGAAGTCGAAGCTATCGCCGGCCTTCTTCCCTCGTAGGTGTTCGTCGAGTTCAGGAACGACCGTCCCGCTACCGACTTCATAGAGAAAGTCCTCAGCGCTCAGATCATCGTCATCGCTGTCGTCGTTCGATTCAGCCCTGGTGCCGTGGATGTCGATGGTGGCCTGATCACCATCTTCAGCCGGACGCTCGACCTCGACCAGCTCGCCCGATGTGGCACGCATACGATCGATCTGCGCGTCGACCTCCTCGTCATTCACTTCCAGGCTCGGCAGAGTCACCGACAGTCCCTGATAGCCGGGGATGGCGACGACCGGACGAACCTCGACCACGGCGTCGAAGGTGACCGCCCCCTCATCGTCACCAGAGGTGATGTCGATCTCAGGTGAGTCGATCGGGTCCACCTCGGTGTCGGTCACTGCCCGCGAGTAGAACTCTGGAAGAGCTTCCCGCAGTGCCTCTCCCCGAAGGGCGGCGGCACCACCCATCCGCGCCTCGATCACTCGGCGTGGGACCTTGCCCGGGCGGAACCCAGGCACGCGGACCTCCCTGGAGAGTCGCTTCATCACCTCATCGAGGGCCTCGTCGATTTCCGCTTCGTCGATCTCAACGGAGAGACGGACCTTGTTGCCCTCTTCGGGCGCAGCTGTGGCTCGCATACGAATAGGTGAGTGTACTGGGCGCACGGGCCCGAACTTTCCGCACTCACAGGGATGGTCGAAAAGCCCAGCTTCCGGCGCTCACAACGTTCGGACCGGGGTGGGCGCCCCGGTTCGAAATGCCCGGGCGCAGCGCCCTTGCCACCGGGCGGTCAGGGGATGAAGGCCATGGCGACGATCACGTCCTGGCCAATCTTCTCGTCGCCCTCGATGCCAATCCGTCCGGCAATCTGAAGATCCGAAGCGGAGGCCCTTCCGAGCCCGAGAAGCCAAAATGCCTCTTGGTCGAAGGTCAGCGCCGTCGTCGGGATGGAATCGACGGCGGAATCGAGTCGGGCCCGACCTTCCCGTACGACGACGGAGAAGCGACGACCGAGCGGGCCGGCAATGGTGAAGAGCACCGACGTTCCCTCGGGAGGGGCGACGCGCTTGCCGACGATATAAGGCATGGTCGTCTCGCATCGATCGATGGTCGTTTTCTCGCCGATCCCGTTGCGCCCACCGGGCCCACCAACGGCCCGCCGGATGTCCTGCTCGTGGGCCCACGAATCGAGTATTCGCGTTCTCATGAAGTCCCTGAAAGGAATTTGACCGAGGGCACTCCACCCCACCTGGTCGAACTCGGAAACCGACATGGCCGTGAACGCATCGATTCGCCGATTGGTCACCTCGACGAACTCGGCCAACACCTCGGGTCCCGACGCCGGGCGCCGTGAGTCGACCCACGCCTCATTGAGCCGCCCGATGTCGTTGCCGACATACCCCGGAAATGCTCCGGGAGCTGGCGGGGCCGGATCTCCCATGATCATCCGCTCGATACCGATGAGGTGGGACAGTTGGTCCTTCACCGACCAACCGGGGCAGTCGGTGAGCAGGTCCCAAGATCGCGCCGGAAGGTGCTCGCAGGCATCGATGATCGAAGCCCAGACCTCCCCAAGTTGGCCGACAACCGGTTCTGCATCGGTCATGGAAGCGGACCCCGTCTTTTCAGTACGGACCCGCTGACAGGCAGGCCGCTGCCGTTGCCCCTGCCTCAGGCTGGGAGATTGGCCTCGATGGCATCGATTACCTCAGGAGCCTCGGGATCGACCGTGGGCCGGAATCGTTGCACGATCTCACCGGTTGGGGACACGAGGAACTTCTCGAAGTTCCACTGGATGTCCCCCGCTTCGCCTTCAGCGTCGGGAAATGCTGTCAGCTCTTCGTACACCGGGTGGCGACCAGCGCCGTTCACATCTACCTTCTCGAACATCGGGAACGTGACTCCATAGGTGGCTGAACAGAACTCGGCGATGTCCTCTGACGAACCGGGCTCTTGGCCACCGAACTGGTTGCAGGGGAACCCTAGGACCGTGAAGCCCTTGTCGGCGTAGGTCTTCTGTAGGCGCTCGAGGCCCTCGTACTGTGGGGTGAGCCCACACTTCGAAGCCACGTTGACCACCAACAGGGCCTTTCCTCGGTAGTCGCCGACAGAGGCGGGATCTCCGGTCAGAGAGTGAAGGCTTGGGTCGTAGATGCTCATGCGGCCAGTGTAGGGGGGCACCGCACCCGCCCTGCTCAGCCTCAAGCTCGGTTCTGAACACGGAAACCCAGGTCGTCCACTTGGCCGTCAGACAGCTCACGGGCGCTGGGTGGCTCCAGTGGGAGTCCTGCAGCGGCCACCAAGGTAAAGAAAGGTCGCCGATCGGTCGACAGAGAGAGGACACGGAGTACAGGGCTGAGGCGCGGCTGGGTGCCGAGGGATTGAATGACGAGCGATGACCGCCGACGTTGAGCAGTGCAGGGACCTCATCCCAGACGGTCGCGGCATCTCTGGGCTCGTCACCAATGTCCTGTTCGGTCTGGTCCGCGGTCGATCGGGGGACGTTGGGGTTGCCCAGGCCATGGCACTTGCCAATGAGGACCGGCCATTCTCGAGTCTCGGAGACGCGACCGCTTGGAGCACGGAGCGCGAACTGGTCTCGTTGTTCAACGCCGCTGCCTTGGTCCTGGCCGACCGCACGATCGGGCTGCATGTCGGCGAGGCGCTGCTCGGTTCATTCGATCCGGGAGGCTTCGTCAAACGATTGCGCGACCTCAACCAACCGGGTGAAGTGATGCTCCACATCGGAGCTGTCCTCGGGCACTTCGACACCAGTTCGGAGGCGACAGCCCTCGACGTGACGAGCGATCACGCGCTGGTCAGGGTAAGAACGGTCAACGGCCGTCCCCGCCACGCCCATCTGTGCGAGATGACACGGGGCCTGCTCAATCGTGTGCCCTCACTCTTCGGACAAGCGCCGGCGCTCATTACCGAGACCGAGTGCGGCGCAAGAGGAGGCCGTTACTGCTTGTACGCGATCAGCTGGGATGATGAGCCACCTAGCGGCCCAGATCCTGATCCGGGTCCAGACACCCTCGACGACAAACGCCAACAGTACGTTCCCGAGAGCTACGGCATCGAGGTCGACCAGGTGCCTGAACTCGACTCACCCGTTCCTCTTCCAGACCATCAGGTTGTCGAGCTCAGGGCTGAGCTCGACAAGATGGGCGTACTCATCGAAGGGGCCTTCGCTACTGCTCTCGAACTCCTCGGTGACGACGTCGAGTCGCTCCTCGGCCAAATCGCCGCCCGGGCGGATTCCGTGGTTACTGGCCACCAGTACCTGTTGATGGTCCGGATAAGACCTGGGACGCCGATCCAGCTTCACCATCGCGGGCTCGAAGCTGACGAAGCTCAGGCTCTTGCGGCCAAGCTGTGGCGAGGACAGGCCGACGAGTCGTGGCTGGCGGTCGACATTGCCTCCCCTCGGCGCCGTTACGGGTGCCTCGCCGAGGCCATACCGGCCGGCGGAGCGCCACCACCCTCGGAGCTAAGGGTGCTCCAACTGTATGCGGAATACGCGGCAACGGCCCTCGACGTCTTCGGCGAACTGGCAGCCGCCAAGCGCAGTAATGCCACCGCTCGGACGCTGCTGTCGTTCTCCGAGGAGCTTTCCTCGGTGACCAACCTCGATGACCTCGTGCAGCTACTGGTGGACACTGTGCCCAGGGTCACCGAGTGCGACCAGGCGTCGGTTTACCTGTGGGATAGCCAGATCGGCCAGCTCGTACCTCGGGCCCGGAGCGGCGGCGGACCCCCTCGGACGATCGTCCCTCTCGGAGGTTCCAGACAGGCGACACAAAGCGCCCGCGCTGATGCGGACGCCGGGGAAACCGTGGACGTGAATGGACACAGCCCGAGCCCGCTGCCTCCGGGTTCGATTCTTCCTCCCTCAGAGGAAGACGGAGAGCCATTGATCGTGAGGCGCGACTCGCTCATCATTGAGCGCTTCATCAGGAATCGCGAAGTCATAGTCGTCGATGAGATGACCGAGGACCCGATCCTTCGCAAGCTTCTCAGCCGATCTGGGGTGACAGGAGCGGTCGTGGCACCGCTGTTCGCCGCTGGTGAGTTCCTCGGGACTATCTCAGCCAACTTCACCAACGAGTCGCCTGCCACTGCCATTCGGGATGCCGACCTTCGCGAGCGACTCTCCGGTCTCGCAGATCAAGCAGCGACCGCCCTCCAAAACCTCGAGCTGTTGGAGAAGGTCTCCCACATGGCCTGGCATGACGTTCTGACCGGACTTCCCAACCGCCGCCTGTTTGAAGATCGCGTGGAGCAAGAACTTGTGAGGTCTCGCAGAGTCGGCGAAGCCGTCTGTATGTTCTTCGTAGACCTTGACCACTTCAAAGCAGTGAACGACACCCTCGGCCATGCCGGCGGGGATGACCTGCTCCAGCAGGTGGGCCAGCGTTTGGTGGACACAGTCCGCCAACAGGACACAGTGGCTCGCGTCGGCGGTGACGAGTTCGCGATTCTGCTGCCCGGACTGTCCGAACAGGAAGCGGTGGACCAGCTTGCCCAGCGCTCGCTCGAAGTCCTGAGCACGCCGTACACCGTCTTCGGAGAGGAAGTGAGGACGTCAGCCTCTATTGGAATCGCTGTCGCCCCCGAGCATGGCGATTCCTACGACGAGCTCTTGAGCCGAGCCGACGAGGCCATGTACCGAGCCAAGGGTCGCGGGCGCAATGCCTTCCAAATGTATTCGGTGGCCAGCGCCGAGCCCACCGTGGGTCAGCACCTCATCGACGACCGCTCCCTCTACTTCGATCTCGTCCACGGCCTCGAGCACCGTGAGTTCTTCGTCCTCTACCAGCCCTACATCGACCTGAGAACGTCAGAGGTAGTAGGCGTCGAGGCGCTGGTTCGATGGGAACATCCCCGGCTCGGCACTCTCGAGCCGTCCTCTTTCATCTCGACGGCCGAGCGAAGCGACATAATCGTCGCGCTCGATGCATTCGTCCTCACTGAGACGTGCCGACAGGCTCGGAGGTGGCTCGACCAGGGTCTGCCCCCGTTACGGCTCTCCGTCAATCTGGCTTCACGGGATCTCGACAATCCAGACCTCTTTGCCTCCATCCGCACCACATTGGAGAAGACCGGCATCGAGCCGAACATGCTGGAACTCGAGATCACCGAACGGGTCGTCCTCGACAGGTCAGGACCAGCAAGAGACAACATCGAACGCTTACGCCGACTTGGGGTGCGCTTCACCATCGACGATTTCGGGACCGGACAGTCGTCGCTCAGTCGGATCGGCTCCTTTCCAGTCAGCACTCTCAAGATCGATCAGTCCTTCGTCCAGGTTCTCGGGCCAGATAGTGACAAGGTCCCCCTGGTCTCAGCCATCATCTCGATGGCCGACAGACTCGGATTGGAATGTGTGGCCGAAGGAGTCGAGACATCGGTGCAAAGCCGCGTCCTCCTACAGCGAGGGTGCACAACCGCCCAGGGCTACTACTTCAGTCCTCCGCTGTCGCCCGACGGAGTCGCGACCATGTTGACCGAGATCGGCGATAACCCACTTGGACCCGAGGCAGAAGTCGGCTGGCCAGCCGAGTGATGCCGGGTGTTGGGCCCTACCTCAGCCGCGCCTCGAAGTCAGCTATCCCCCGATGAGTCCGAAGGGGCCGATACGTTCGGACCATCCGATCAACGGATGCTCGACTTATGAAACACGAGGAGGAACATGGCTTCGTACGAGGGATACTGCGTCAAATGCCGTGAGAAGCGGCAGTTCGAAGGCGAAGAGGTCGAGATGGCAAACGGTCGGCGGTCGGCCAAGGGAAAATGTCCCGTCTGCGCCACAGGGATGAACAGAATCCTGGGCAAGAAGGCCTAGGGATCGTCACACTGACCGATCAGCGTTTGGTGGGAAGCGAGAGGGCGCCGATGACAGCGCCCTCTCGCAGTCCCCACTCGCTCACTACCAGCCTCTCGAGACCAAGCGTCTCGACCAAGGTCGAAAGTACGAGCGCCCCGATCGGTAGAAGCGGTGCTCGACGGGTTTGGATTCCGGGAAGTGCCAGTCGGGCATCGAGGTCAAGTGTTGCCAATTGTTCCGCGAGCGCATGGAGTTGATCGGCAGGCAACTCCACCTGGTTCACCTGTAAGGACCCTGATGCCTTGATCGGCCGATGCATGCCCATCGCCAATCGGGCCAGGGCCCGAACGGTACCGCCACTGGCAATAGCGCGAGAAGCGGCTCGCGGGTGCTTTTCCAGCATCGCTCGGATGGGCTCGGCCCTGGCTATCGTCATCTTGGTCACCGCCTGACGGTCTGCAAGAGTCAGTAGCTCGCCCGAGCCCAACTCACCACGAAGACGGGCGGTGCCGAGGGCGACGCTCGCCACCGCCGAGACATCGTCCACGTTTCCGACTGCCGCCTCGAGGCTTCCGCCCCCGAGATCGAGGCCGAGCACCAATCCCTTGCCCACCCACACACCGGCCCGCTGGCCCAAGAAGCAAAGACGGGCCTCCTCTTCACCGGTCAGAAGAGTGATATGGCTTCCGAGCACTTGCTCGAGACGACCGAGCAGACGAGAGCTGTTCGCCGCGTCGCGAAGCGCAGCAGTGGCCAGAGCCACGACCAAATCGACTCCGGCCTCATCCGCTGCCATCCTCAATCGACGGACGGAGCGAACAGCGGAAGCGGCACGATCGGCCGGAACTCCGCCCGTACGAGCGACTTCGGTGCCGAGGTGCAGGAAGGAGCGTCGTCGGAGTATCGGCGTCAGAACTCCCTCCCGCGTCGCATCGACGACCATCAGGTGAAATGAGCTGCTCCCGAGGTCAAACACGGCCACGCGCACGGTCGGCATCGGCGTGACGCTATCGCCTTGGGCACGTGGTGAGAACCGGCGCCCTCTTGTGGCGTACGCTATCGACGCAGCACTAACGGCACGACTGTGCGCTTCATCGCATCGCTGGGCTGCGCCCATCGATGCGTGCCGAAGTCCGGGACGTAGCGCAGCTTGGCAGCGCGCCTGCTTNNGTTCAAATCCCGCCGTCCCGACCAAATAAAGACCAGCTCAGAACGAGTTTATGAAACCGGCCAGGTCGACGATTACGAGCGGCTTTGTCGTCGCTCAGAAGCTCACGGGCTTGAGATCGAACGACCCGCGCCGAGGAAAACCTTTGTGCCTTGGCCGCTCTTCGACGAAGAAGTCGAGAAGGTCGGAGTTATCACCTCAGGGTGTCCGTTGCCCGCACTTCGATGTGGCTGCGTGAGTTAGGAACGATCCCCGAAGCCTGCCCGCTCCTTCCTCGAGTTCCCCTATGAGGAGCCATTCACCCCATCAATATTCACTGCGAGTTCGCCGTCAGGTGAGATCACAGCAGTCCGCTTTCAATCAGGGGAACGGTGACCCCGCCCGTGAGCATGATGTCGACAAACGTCGTCCGGACCATCAGCCATTTGTCATCGACGAGGACACCGTCGCCGCGGTGACGACTGAGGACAGGATTGCCGTCCACGGTGATCAAGTACCACACGGCGGCGTGNNTCGGGATCCACAAAGGGGATCTCGTCCGCCGAGAAGACGATCTCCCTGTCCAAGAACGTGGGCCGATTGCCCCCTGGTCGCCTCGTGTGCCCATCCCAGGCTCGCTCCACCCTCAACCCACAGGGCCTCCCCGTCGTCGCTCTGCGTGCCAACGCCTTGGACCGTTGCCAAGTGCCCCACTGACCCATCCACACGTTGCTCAGGGACAGGACACCTCCGAGGGCGGGGTCTTCACCTTCGGGAACTCCCCGTTTCTTGTCTCGCCGGGTACCGTCCACCTGAACCAGCCGATCGTCGGGCCCTGACCGACCATCAGGGCTCGGGGAGATCGCCTCTCCCCCGTTGCGTCCGGACCCCTCGTCGAGGCACCATTTGCCAGAAGTGTGTAAGTTTGAAATCGGCGGAAACCAGGTGTCCGGCACGGGCGCTGACGACGTTGTAGAGGTCCGATTTTGGGCCCTGGCGGAAGGATGTTCATGCGTAAATTCCTGCTGAGGGTCACACTTGGCGCCGCACTCGCCCTAGGTATCGCGGGCGCTGCGGCTCCGCTGGCCGGGGCCTCCACCCCTGCTGGGTCAGTCCAACCGTCGATCGAGGCGGGGTCTGCCGCCCTCAGCTTCGGCTCTACCACCCTCGGCACCTACTCCGATCCCCAGACCCTGTACGTTGACAACCGGGGCGCCTCGACCGTGACCATCGACCTCTCCACTGATGTGACCTTCTCGGGCGCCGGCGCTGACGACTACCTGGTCACCCCGTCGAGCCAGTGCAACGGGAACGGTGTCAGTACCGTCGTCCTCATCTCGCAGTTCGGTTGCGACCTGGACGTCAGTTTCTTTCCGGGTGCGCTCGGAGCGCGCCCCGCCACCATGACCATCACAGCATCGGACGGCACCACNNGCGGCAGTCGCTCTCTCGGGCACAGGGACGATCGGCTACTACCAAGTCGACTCCCGAGGCGACGTAGCCACGGCGGGCGATGCGGCCTACTTCGGCGGTGCGGGGAGCCTGCACCTCGCCAAGCCGATCGTGGGTATGGCTGCGACCGGTGACGACGGTGGCTACTGGCTCGTGGCCAGCGACG
>PLSY01000120.1 GCA_003164275.1 Acidimicrobiaceae bacterium
TGTACTTATCGGCAGGGCCACTAGCGGCGCACGAATAGGGGGCGCCAGGCGCCAGAGGCCAGAATCCTTGGATGAAGCTGAGCACTTGCTCGAGCGGTCGAATGATCGGGCTTGATCGCGTCTGATGATCGACAGCCGGCTGCCGGGATTCTTGGCCTTGGTCGCTGGTAGAGCAATTGCGGCCTGGACCGTCGACGCGAGCGCAGCTCGAGCTGGTTATCGACTGCCCCCGACCAGCACAAGTGGGGCACCCTTGAGCAGTTCTTCCGCTCCAGGAGTCACCCGCCTCACGGGGCGGCTTCATCCAGTCGGTTAGCTGCTGATCCGGCGGCCCTCCGCAGACAGACGCTCCAGCCAAGGTGGCTCCTCCAACGCAGACAGCGGCTTTCGGAGGTTGTAGATGTCGACGAAGAGGCTGGCTGCTTCTGGGTCGGTGTCGATGAGGGCCCCGAGCTGCACGTACCGCAACAGGTGATCGAGCTCGTCAGACGGGAAGTCGCCCGTCGTCCGGGGATCGATGAAGTCAGAGCCAGCGGCGAGGGCCCACGGCGTGCGCGTGGCCTCTGATGCCATGGGGAAGAACTCCTTAGCGATGCCGTGGAGTCCCGAGCGATCCCGTGAGCGGCGCTCAAGTACGTGGTCCAGCGCTCGAATTTCGCAGGCCGCGGCCGACATCCCTTGACCGTAGACAGGATTGAAGTGACAGATGGCGTCCCCAAGTGGGATGAGTCCCTCGGGAAAGTCCTCCAGCTTCTCGAAATGGCGGCGGACCGACCGGGGGAACCGGAAGGTGGATAGGGCTCCCTCGAGTTCCGCTGATCCGACCAGATCGTCCCATCCCGGCCAGTTCAGTGACCGCCCGAATGCTCGCCACGCATCGGGGTCCGCTGATGGGAAGTCGCCGAATCGGCCGGCCAGGCCCGCCATCCACCGGTCGCCTTCTATCCGCACGAGGTACCCGCCCCTCGTCGGGGTGTCACTTGCCGGGTCGGGCAGCACCAGAACCCCGGACCCTTGGATGGCCCCGGGGTCGACAGGCCGAAGGACAGCGCTGGCATAGGCGAAGTCACAGCCGACCACCGATTCAGCAGGTGCTTCGTAGCCAAGGTCGGCTAGCCAGTTGATCGAGCGGGCATTCCGACCACTGGCGTCGATGACTAGATCGGCGCTCACCTCTTCGCCACCGTCGAGCACGACACCGTTGACCGATCCATCAGCGAGCAGAGGGCGGAGCACTGCAGCGCGTGAACGGATCACGATATTGGGGATCGCCGACACTCGACGACGGATCAAATGTTCAAACAGACTGCGAGACATGGAGTAGTAGACGATTCCTGTCTCCAGAGGCTCCCTCCGAGGGGCCGCAGCCAAGAACGACCGCCCGTCGGGTCGAAAGATGGTGACATCTTGTCCAAACCTGGAGCGAATCGCTCCCGCCCCCTCGAGATCGGCAGCGAGTCCCGAGAAGTAGCTGCATGCGATCTCCAAGCCTCCGGGGAGCATCGTGTGGAGGTGTCGGCCCTGAGGTACCCCGGACCGAGGTCGGGCGCTTGCGGGAAGGTCGTCCCGATCGAGGATCACCACCTCATCGAAATAGTCAGAAAGGACTCGAGCCGCAAACAGCCCGGCCATCCCTGCTCCGATGACAGTGGCTCGTCGACTGATGCTTGCGGAGTTCATTGGGGTCCTGTCAGATCTGCCTGCAAAACCACGCTTGGAAACGTCCTGCATGCGTTGCAAGACGTCCTCCTCGCCTGGTCGTTGGACTTCGCACAATCGGACATCGACACTCTCGGGTCTTGCCTTGAGCGTCCTGGGCCTAAGCGCAGGATCGCCGGGCTACACCTCTTAAGGAGACGAGAGTCTGGCAGGACCCTCTACCCCTGAAAGAGCTCTGGATGCGCTCAAGGGAGTTGATTCTTGCCGAACGCGAGTTGACCTATCCACGGTCCGGTGAGGCGCAACTCCCGCCATCACGAAGCTTCAGCCACCAAATACCATTCCCAGTGAATTCGGTCGTCCGTCCGCAATCCTCTTCCCACTGCCTGAACGAGATTGAGCCACATGTACCGAGGGCTACTGGTGGTGAACACTGGAGCGACATAGCCCGCCGCGCCATCGTTGCCATTCCTAATGTCTGCCCGACCTTCGTAGCGAACGTTGATCGACGCGCCATCGTCGGTGACGATCGTTGCTCGTACCCGCAACGTGCCGATTCCGCCCGGAACCGACATCCAGTCCCAGTTGGCCTCACCTTGCATGGTTCCCTTGAGGCGGGGGCCCTTAACCGACGCATTCATCACAAGATAGTTCTCTTGGATGACACCGACGCCCTTGCCGACGACCGTGGGCTCGGTGAGCACCGAATCAATTGTGCAAAGGGGAAGTAGTTGCAATGCCGCCATCCCCCACTTTACGTCGACGCATCGCATTGCAGGGGCGTTTGGAGACCCAGTCATAATTCGAGTGTGCGATCCGAGCATCGATTCTGCGCCGGCCTTTGCAGACTGTTCGAGACCCAGCGGGACCAGACGCCCTCAGCCATACCCCTAAACACCGGCTATGTGCTCACCCTTCCGCAACGAACGCGATCACGACGTAGGCGTGCCGATCGAAGTTCTCACGCCGGCGGTCGTGGGTGGCCGTGGTGCGAGGATCAGCATCCCGCGTGACGATCTGGGCGTTTCGGGGCCCCAGAGTCCAGGATGTCACCTCGGCGGCATCGAGGGCCCTGGGAGCGGGTCGATGGTCGAGCGTCTGCGAGGGGGACGTAGGGCCGGCCCTGCCGGCCGGCGTGTCCGTATTCTTGCAGGCAGGTGTTCGGGCAAGGGGAACTTAGACTCAGGACATGGCGAGTCGGCGATCATCCATGGTGGGACCAGCCTCACGGCCCGTAGCCGTGCCGGAGGATCTCGATCTTGTTGCGACTGGACGCGTCGACGGGCGAGTCGAGCTGCCGTTGCATATCCGTTGGAGTGAGCCCGTTGTCATGTATGACATGGCGGACCGAACGGATCGGTCCCGGGTCTACGAGCAGGTCCTCCGCGAAGGCACCGACGACGATGTCAGACGATTCGTCGACCCCGACGAGCTGTTGGACATGTTCGACCAGCTCGTGCTGCCACCCGCGGTCCGTCGGGCATGGGTCGACTGGTTCGAGCGGCATCGGGGCGTTTCTCCGGCGTGCTGAGCGACATTCAGCTGGAGGTGGCTCGGCTGGTCGC
>PLSY01000255.1 GCA_003164275.1 Acidimicrobiaceae bacterium
TTTCCGGTCGAGGCTCAGACCTCCCACTTCGGGGGTCCGATTTGGGGGATACCATGCTCGACCGTGAGGCTCTTGAACGACTGGGGCTGTTCGTGCGCAAATGTGTTGGGATGCAACCATCGGAGATTGCCATGGAGAGCATGAACTAGCAGCTCGAAGACCACCCGCCCGGGTGGCGGAATGGCAGACGCGGTGGACTCAAAATCCACTGTCCGAAAGGGCGTGCGGGTTCGAATCCCGCCCCGGGCACCCATTGGCATTGACCTCAGAGCTCAGCTGGGTCTCGGCCTACCCGAGGGCCGGATCAGGGAGTATCGAGATCGTCGGAATGCAGGTCGGCGCAGCCAGCACCGAGACGAGTGTCTCGGCCACCTCATCGCAACCCATGTAACCGGGGCCGTTGTCGAACAGATGACCGCGTCTGTCCCACACGGCTGCGAGCTCGGTCAACAGGTCCGAATCCCAAGTGGACGTCACCCCAGTCCCGAGGGTCATACCGATGGCCACCGAGGAGAAGGAGATCTCGGGGTGCTCGCTGCGCCACGCTCTGGCCAGCTCCTCTAGTGCCGCCTTGCTCGATGCGTAGGCGCCCATGCCGGGCAGCGGGCGCCCGACCGAGGTGGCCGAGATGAGCACCACTCGGCCCTTGGCAGCCTCCAGGTGTGACAGAGCGGCTCGGATGACCAATGAGGCTCCGATGACGTTGGTGGCGAACAGGTTTGCCCATGCCCCGGCATCGACGTTCTCGATCCGGATGAGGGGGTCGATACCGGTGGCGTAGACGACGGCATCGAGACCCCCGAAGGCCGAGACCATCTCGTCAACGGTCCGCTCGACCGAGTGCTCGTCGCAGACGTCGCAGCCGATGGCACGGGCCTCGGTTCCGGCCTCTTTGACCGCTCCTTCCAACAGATCCATGCGTCGGGCCGCGAAACCGACCAGTGCGCCTTCGGAGGCAGCCTTGAGGCCGATGGCCCGTCCGACACCCGATGAGGCCCCGACGACCAGGACCCTGCGGCGGGCCAATCGACCAGTGTGTGACTCGGAGTTCACCGCCCGACCGCCGGTTGCGCGTACGGGTCGCCAACCGATGCTCTGGCCACGCTTCGGACGAACATCGGACACAGCCGGGGATCGTCACCTCCGGTCATGGGTTCACCTCTTTCATCAGGTCGGCCAGGACAGCCGTGGCCGGGTTGTCACGCCAGATGACCTGGTCGTCGGACACGACCCCACGGGCCACCCATCGGTTCATCACGAGCACCACGGTCGTTGCGAATCGCAGGGCAGAGAACACTTCATACCAATCCGTGTCGCCGATGGCCACGCCGGCGACACGCTCGTATTCGGCTCGCTGCTCCGCCCGGTCAGGCTCGCCGGGAAGACCAGCAATGCCCGAGATCTCGTGCATCCAGCGGTCGAACATGAGCCACCACCCGACATCCAGCTCCCGAGGTCCGATGGCCGCGCCCTCGAAATCGGTGACACAGGCCACGTTGAAGTTCTGCCAGATCATGTTGCCGGGCCGGGCGTCACCCCATGACAGCACCGGAGGGCTGGGAGCCGGCAGACACTCGTGCAGCCACAGGAGGGACTGCTCGATCAGAGGCGACGATCGACCGGCCAAACCGTCACTCAGGCTCTCCTCCCACACCTCGAGCTGCCGCACTGCGCCCACTGCCACCCCGGCTGGGCGCAAGGCATCGAGAGCCGGATCGTCGAGTTCGGTCTTGTGGAACTGGGCGAGCACCCCGAGGCCTTCGGTCACCAGCTGCGAGCGCTCGGAATCCGAAGCATCGACGCAGAACCCGCTTCGGGTGTACGGGGGGTCTTCGCCTGGGACATCGCCTGGGACGTGGACCATGACAAAGAACGCGGACCCGAGGACGTCTGGATCCTCCTCGAGTCCCAGGCTCTGGGCGACCGGTATGCGACCGCTGCGTCGCAGTGCGTCCATGATCGAATGCTGCAGGACCACTCCGGTGGTGGTGCCGGGTGACTGGGCCGGGTAGATGGGAGGGTCGGGGGTATCCCGCCGCAAGACGAGCTTCTGGCTCGAGCCGTCGTCCCAGGCGGCGCGAAAGACCAGGTTTTCAGCCGAGTACCCGCTCCCTGGCTTCCCGAGTGCCGTCAGGGTGGGACGACCGTGACCCGACCGCCGCCCCAGCCACCCAGACAGGCTTTCCAACAGTTCGTCTTCCCCCATACTCAGGTTTTAGTACCGGAAGGCCCGGGAGAGGCACCGGTGTGAGGGTCGACCGGGATGCGCGACGAGAACCCCGAGAGTCTCTTTTCGCCGCCTCCCAAACTACTTCGATCCCCGCCGATGCTCGGCCCGGCGCGCCGGCCGGTCGAGATGCCAATCCGAACGGATGAACAGCAGGAGACCCGGTGACCACCGGGTAATCACCAACAGCGGTCAGGTCCGTGCCACACTTGTCCGGCTGTTCGGTCGCCCTTCGGCCGAGGCATTCGAGAGGAGTCGGTAGGTGCTGGCCTTTACGTTCCCGGGACAGGGTTCACAGCGATCCGGAATGGGACACGCCTGGGTCGAGCATCCCTCCTGGGAGGTGACGGCGGAAGCCTCCGAGGTGGCCGGCCGGGATCTCACCAGCCTGTTGCTGGACGCTCCCATGGAAGAGCTGACACAGACGGCCAATGCCCAGTTGGCCACCTTCGTGACTAGCCTTATCGTCTTGGATGCAGTCGAGCGGCTCGGCCTCCTGCCAGGCGCCTGTGCCGGACACAGCCTCGGGGAGTACACCGCCTTGGTGGCGTCGGGTGCACTCTCCTTGGCTGATGGGACCCGTCTCGTGATCGAGCGTGGCAACGCCATGCAGGCGGCGGCCGATGAGCGGCCGGGCACCATGGCTGCCCTGATCGGCATCGCCGATGACGACGCCGAGGCGGCGTGTCAACGGGCCGAAGATGACGTCTGGGTGGCCAACTACAACGCCCCCGGACAGGTGGTGATTTCTGGCACGGTGGCCGGTATCGCCAAAGCCAGCGAACGGGCGAAAGAGCTCGGGGCGAAGCGAGTGCTCCCGATTCCGGTCGGGGGTGCCTTCCACACCCAGTTGATGTTGCCCGCCCGCAGCCGTCTGCGCGAGACCCTCGAGGACGTCGAGTTCCATTCCCCAGAGGTCCCGGTGGTGGCGAACGTCGACGCTCGGGTCCACACCGACGGGGCGGAGTGGCCGGGGCTCCTCTCCTCGCAACTGTGCAGCCCCGTGCGGTGGCGACAGTCGCTCGAGGCGCTGAGCGGCCGGGGTGCGACCGTTCTCGCCGAGCTCGGACCTGGTGGCGTGCTGACCGGCATGGTGCGACGCACCATCCCTGACGTGCGGGGGGTGAGCGTCGCCGTACCGGCCGACCTCGACAAGCTGATGGACACCGTGGCCGGCACCGAGGAGTGGACGGCCTCCGCCCAGTCCCACCAGGGCGAGCACCTCTACACCTCCGAACGGGTGATTGTGAGCCCCGCCCCCGGGGTCTTCGAGCCGGACATCCATCTCGCTGCGCTGGAGAGCACGGCCCTGGCCGAGGCCACCGCCGCCCCAGGAAGCGGTGCGGGGGCGGAGCCCGGCTCGATGCTCGCCGTGGGCGACCGGGTCGGAACGGTCGGGCTGACCGACGTGCGCACGCCGTTCCACGGGATCCTCGTCCGGTGGCTGGCCGTCCGAGGCGAACGGGTGGTCGAGGGTCAACCCGTCGCCTGGATCCGCACCGAAGCGAGCTCGTCGTGAGCGATGTGATCCAAGACGGGCCCGAGGGCGGCCGCGTCGTGCTCATCACCGGGGCATCCCGGGGCATAGGACTCGCCTGCGCCGAGTGGTTCCTCGCCCGTGGCGACCGGGTAGCCGTGACCTCCAGGTCAGGCGCCATCGAGATCGACATGGCCGGAGCGGGCGACCGGCTACTCCCGCTGGCCTGCGACGTCACCGATCCAGACCAGGTCAACGCCGCCTTTTCGACCATCGAGGAGACCTGGGGGCCGGTCGAGGTCCTCGTGGCCAACGCCGGCATCACCCGTGACACCCTGGTCCTGCGGATGAGCGAACAGGCCTGGTCAGAGGTCATCGACACCAACTTGACCGGGGTCTTTCGCGTCACCAAGCGGGCCTTGACCAAGATGATCCGCCTCCACCGCGGACGGATCATCATGATCTCGTCGATTGGTGCCTTCGTCGGGCTGCCCGGCCAGGCGAACTACGCCGCCTCCAAGGCCGGCCTGGTCGGAATGGCACGCTCCATGGCTCGCGAGGTGGCGAGTCGAACCATCACCGTGAACGTGGTGGCCCCGGGCCTGGTCGAAACGAATATGCTCGCGGAACTCGGAGAGGAACGAATGAGCGAGTTTGCAGCCCAGGTGCCTCTGGGGCGGGTGGCCCGCCCCGATGAGATCGCCGAAGCTGTCGGGTTCCTGGCTTCTGCCGGTGCCGCCTACATCACTGGAGCAGTACTGCCGGTGGACGGTGGACTGGCCATGGGCTGGTAGACCGACAAGCCTGTGCCAAAAAGGCGTCGTTGTGCGCGATCACCAGCGCCACGAGATGGATCGATGACAAAGGAGCAAGTGAGTGAGTAACGACGAGGCATTCGAGAAGTTCAAGGAGTGCGCAGTTGAGGTCCTACAGGTGCCGGCCGACAAGGTGACCAAAGAGGCCCGGTTCGCCGAGGATCTCGACGCCGACAGCCTTGACCTGGTTGAACTGGTCATGGCCCTCGAGGAGTCGTTCGACGTCTCCGTCGAGGAGACCGAGCTCGAGGGCATCGAGACGATCGGGCAGGCCTTCGACCTGATCAACGCCAAGCTCTGATGCAGCTGGGAATCGGTCCTGACGGCCCCATCCCCGGGCGTCGAGTCGCCATCACCGGGCTCGGAGTGGTCTCTTGCTGCGGCATCGGCCCCGACGCGCTCTGGACGGGATTGAACGGCGAGGCCATGACGGGTGAGCGCCGGGCCTATGACTTCGATCCTGAACGTTGGTTCAGTGCCAAAGAGGCCCGCCAGATCGACCGATTCGCCCAGTTCGCCGTGGCGGTGGCCGACATGGCCATCGAGGACGCCGGAGAGATTGACGCCGATCCCGGCCGCTCCGGAGTGATCATGGGCACCGGAGTTGGCGGTCTCCAGTCGCTCGAGACCCAGATCCTCATCTTCGGGGAGAAGGGTCCCCGACGCGTGTCGCCCCGCCTCGTCCCCATGATGATGTCGAACGCCGGGGCCGCCGCCGTCTCCATGAGGCTGGGCTGGCACGGGCCCTCCGAGACGGTCATCACCGCCTGCGNNCCCGCCTCGTCCCCATGATGATGTCCAATGCAGGGGCAGCGGCCGTGTCCATTCGACTCGGCTGGCACGGACCGAGCCAGGCCATCATCACAGCATGCGCTGCCAGCGCCGACAGCATCGGCTACGCCGCTCGCCTGGTGTCGTCGGGTCGGTGCGACGTGGCCATCGGCGGTGGCGCCGAAGCAGGCATGACCGGAGTGGGCATCGCCGCCTTCTCCAATATGACTGCCCTGTCGACTTCGGGAAACTCGCGACCATTTGACATTCGTCGGGACGGTTTCGTGATCACCGAAGGNNGGCTTCGTGATGGGCGAGGGAGCGGGGATCCTGATCCTGGAGGAGTGGGACCACGCCATCGCCCGCGGAGCCACGATCTTCGCCGAGGTGATCGGCGCCGCCTCCACGGCCGACGCGCACCACATCACGGCGCCTATTCCTGGGGGCTCAGGAGCAGCCGCCTGCATGACCCTTGCCATGGAGGACGCCAATGTGCGCCCTGAGCAGATCGGGCACATCAACGCCCACGGCACTTCGACCCCACTGAACGACCAGGCCGAGTCCGATGCCATCAACAAGGTGTTCGGGGCCGAGGCGCCTCCGGTGACCTCGACGAAGGGCATCACCGGGCACGGCCTGGCCGCCTGCGGTGCCATCGAGGCGGTCGGGATCATCATGAGCATGCAGCACGGCCTGATCCCGCCGACGGTGGGCTACGAGGAGCCCGATCCGGACATCCACCTCGATATCGTCGGCCCGACGGCACGCCAGTGGGCCCCGGCCCCAGTGCTCTCGAACTCATTCGGATTCGGCGGCCACAACGGCTGTCTGGTCATCTCCCCGGCCTGAGCAGTCCCCTAGCGACCACCCCGGCACCGGCCCGGATTCGGAGCGGCCGATGTGGCCACGGCTGTGCTGACTGCCCGATGTTCGTCGTGGCTCCCTCGCCCCCTACGTTGAAGGCACATGGTTGATCAACTGAATCAGTCCGAACCCGGGACCTCCGACAATCGAGGGGACGGTCAAGGTGTCGACCGCGCTGACCTCGCCATCGGCGCCTTCACTCCTCATGGCCCATGGACGGTCGAGCCGGAGCGGATGGCCTGGCGGTTCGCCACAGCCTCGAACGGCGATATCGACTCCCTACGCCGGCAAGCGGCGGACCTGGCCCGGGTGCTGATCAAGCCCCGTCGCTACCCGACGGGCGGACGGGTGCTCACTGTGGGCCTCCGGCTCGGGACCGCCCTGTTGGGCTGGGGGCTCACCGATCGGGGAACACCGACATCGAAGTCCGGTCTGTCTCGTCGACTTCGGCCCGCGTTCGAGCGGCTGGGACCGACCTACATCAAGCTCGGCCAGGTCATCTCCTCGGGCGAGGGCATCTTTCCCGAGGAACTGGTTGAGGAGTTCCGCCTCCTCCGGGACCGGGTGGCCCCTGAGCCCTTCTCCGTCGTGCGCAAGACGCTCGAGGAGGACCTCGGGCGACCCCTGAGCGAGGTCTTCGTCTCCTTCGACAAAGTGCCGATCGCGTCGGCCTCAATCGCCCAGGTCCATTCGGCCACACTCCGTACCGGCGAGCGGGTGGTGGTCAAGATCCAACGACGAAATGTGGCCTCACTGGTGCGCAAGGACATCGCCGCCATGTCATGGATCGCACCCATCTTGGTCGGGAGAATCCCGATCGCCGCCCTCACGAATCCCCCGGCACTGGTGGAACTGTTCGCCGAGACCATCGTCGAGGAGTTGGACTTCCGCCTCGAGGCCCAGAACATGCTCGATATCGCAGCCGTGTTCGCCGGCACCGGACAGCGCTCCATCGTGGTGCCCCGACCCCATCCCGAGCTCGTGACCAAGCGGGTCTTGGTCATGGAGCATCTGCATGGGTTCGCCTGGGGGAACGCTGCGGGCATGCGGGCGGCGGGCATCGATACAGCAGCCGTGTTGCGCTCGAGCCTCATCGCCTTCTTGGAGGGGGCGCTCCTCTATGGCGTGTTCCACGGCGACCTTCACGGCGGCAACCTGCTGGTCCAGGCAGACGGCACCGTGGCCCTGTTGGACTTTGGAATCACCGGGCGACTGGACGAACGCAAACGACTGGCCTTCCTGCGCCTGCAGATGGGGGCTACCACCAACAACTTGCACGTCCAGGTGGCAGCGTTGCGTGACCTCGGTGCGCTGCCCGTCGACTCGGACATCGACGCGGTCATCCGTGACCTCGGTCTCGATCGTCCGTCCCTCGACCCCACGGCACTGACGGCCGACCAGATGGTCGTCGAGTTGCGCGAGGTGACCAAAGCGCTCCTCGGCTATGGGGCCAGGCTTCCAAAAGAGCTCATGCTCTTCGTGAAGGACATCCTGTTCCTGAACGGGGCCATGGCGACGATGGCCCCGGACGTGGACATCCTGGGCGAAGTGCTGGCCGTGGTGTCCTACTTCACCGAGCGCCACGGCGAGCAGATCGCCAGGGAGGTCGGACTCGACCTGGTCGATAGCCCGATCGATCTCGACGGCTATCGGGCCGCGCTCGGGTTCGCAGACGAGACGGACCCGATCACGTTCCGCGACCTCCAAGAGCGTCGCGAGCTGATCCGCCGCAGACTCCAGCAGCGCAACGACAGCCGCGGGCGCCAGCCCTTGTTCCGGGCCCTCTACCGGATCCTGCGCCCCACGCGCCCCTGAGGAGCCGTCCGGGACTCAGTGGCCGTCGAGGGCGCGGCGTATGGAGCCGATGAACGTGGCCGCCCCCTCGGGTCCGGCCCCTTCCAGCAGTCGCCTGACCAGGGCGGAGCCGACCACCACCCCGTCAGCAACTGCGCACACTTCCACGGCCTGGTCGGGATTGGACACGCCGATGCCGACGCACACCGGCAGGTCGGTGGCTGACGTCACTCTTCCCGCCACCTGGCGCGCCGAGTCGGCCAGCACGGCCTGCTCGCCGGTCACGCCCATTCGCCCGACGGCATAGACGAAGCCACGCGACCTCGCGCAGACCGAGGCGATGCGCTCGGTCGGCGTGGAGGGGGCCACCAACAGCACCGTCGCCACGTCGGCGGCGTCGGCGGCATCGGCCCAGGGGCCGAGCTCCTCCAGCGGCAGGTCGGGGATGATGGCGCCCGAGACGCCGGACTCGGCCATGAGCCCGGCGATGCGAGCGTGGCCAGCCCGGTAGATGACGTTGTAGTACGTCATGACCACGATGGGGACCCCGACATCGATCCGGCTCAGGTCGGCCAGGATCCCGTCAGGGGTGGTGCCCCGTCCGAGCGCTCGAAGTGAAGCCTCTTGGATCGTGGCGCCGTCGATCATCGGGTCCGAGAACGGGATGCCCACCTCGATGGCGTCGGCTCCGGCCCCCGCCAACGCCTCGACGGTGAGCAGCCATTCGTCGTCCATGCCCCCGGTCACATAGGGGACGAGGAGCTTGCGACCGGCTCCCTTTTCAGCCAGCAAGGCCTGCTCGAGCTGACCGGGCCGGTGTCCGGCCACCACCTCGGGCACGCTCACCCTTCGCTCCGCAGGATGTCGCGGACCTGGGCGACGTCCTTGTCGCCTCGGCCCGACAGGTTGACCAGCACGGTCGACCCGCTCGGCAACGAGTCGGTCCCGGCGTTGGCGATGACCCAGGCGATGGCATGGGCCGACTCGAGGGCTGGGATGATGCCCTCGGTACGGGCCAGCCGTTGGAAGGCGTCGAGGACCTCTTGATCGTTGGCCGACTCGTAGCGCGCCCGGCCGAGCTCGCCGAGGTGGGCGTGCTCGGGGCCGATCCCGGGATAGTCGAGNNGCCTCCAGGATCTGGCCTTCCTCGTTCTGCATGAGGGCGCTGCGCATCCCGTGCAGGACTCCGGGAATCCCGGTCGTCATGGCCGCGCCTCCGGCCGCCTCGACGGCCACAAGCCCCGCCGATGAGGCGTCCGCGAATCCGGCGAAGATCCCGGCCGCGTTCGAACCTCCTCCGGCACAGGCCACCACGACATCGGGGTCGGCTCCATCGAGCAAGGTGCGACACTGCTCACGGGCCTCATCACCGATGATCCGTTGGAACTCCCGGACCATCCACGGGTACGGGTGGGGGCCCATCACCGAACCGAGGCAGTAATGCGTGTCCTCGACCGATGCCACCCAGTCGCGCAGGGCTTCGTTGACCGCATCCTTCAGCGTCCGGCTGCCGCTCGATACCGGCCATACCTCGGCACCGAGTAGCTCCATGCGAAAGACGTTCAGCTCCTGGCGGGCGGTGTCCACCTCGCCCATGTACACGGTGCACTCCATCCCGAAGAGGGCGGCGGCCGTGGCTGTAGCCACCCCGTGCTGGCCCGCCCCAGTCTCCGCGATGAGGCGGTGCTTGCCCATCCGGCGGGCCAGCAGCCCTTGGCCGATCACGTTGTTCAGCTTGTGCGACCCGGTATGGGCGAGGTCCTCCCTCTTCAACAGGACCCGGACGCCCAGCTCTTCGGACAGGCGTCCGCACTCTGACACCGGTGTCGGACGACCTCCGTAGGACGACAGGATATGGTTGAACTCGTCGTGGAACCCGGGGTCGGCCCAGGCCAGACGGAAGGCCGCCTCAAGCTCGAGGCAGGCCGGGATGAGCGACTCGGGGACAAAGCGTCCCCCGAACTCTCCGAATCGACCGGTCGGCCCCGGGTCTCCCATTATTTCTGTGGTCACTACTCGTCCTGCCAATCAAATAGATCGGGAGCGGAGGACATCGGTTCGCCATCCGCGCTCGTGGGATTGACGCCAAGAGACGACATGGTCGACTCCTCGACGGCGCGGGCGGCACCGCGAGCCGCCCTGATGAACTCGCTCAGCTTGCCGGGGTCCTTCACCCCCGGGGATGCCTCGACCCCGCTCGCCACATCGACCCCCCAGGGATTGAGGTGGACGATGGCCGCGCCGACGTTCTCGGGCCGCAGACCTCCAGAGACGATAAGGCGTCGGGGATCGACAACCCCCTCGGCCAGGCGCCAGTCGAACAGTTCACCCGAGCCCGGGTTGGCCCCGTCGATCAGCAATCGCTGGGCCCCGTACTCGGAGAACCGGGCGATATTGGCGTGCCCAGCCGGAAAGGCCTTGATGGTGAAGCCCGCACGCTCACTGATCCACTGGGTGTCACTCACCGACTCGACCCCATGGAGCTGGACGGCGGACAGGCCGATGTGATTGGCAATGTCGAGCACCCGCTGGGGCGATTCGTCTCGGAATACTCCGACCGTCACCGTCTCGTGGGGAAGCCTCTTCACGATGTCTGCGACCGCTCCCGGCGCCATCTGCCGCGGCGAGGGGGCAAAGATGAACCCGACGGCGGAGGCGCCCATGCCCACGGCCAAGAGCGCGTCGGCCTCGGTGGTGATGCCACAGATCTTCACGAAGATCCCATCGACGCTCCCGAGGGGGTGAATGGTCACGACGGCGAACTCAGTAACTGGCCGACAGCGGCACGGCGATCTCCCGAGCGGACCAGGGTCTCCCCCACCAGGACGGCCTGGTAGCCGGCCTCGGCCAACCGGCGTACGTCCTCTCCGCCCTTGATGCCCGATTCGGCCACACGGCAGATCTCCGTCGGTATGGCGGCTCCGAGCGTCAGCGCCCGATGGTGGTCCACTTCGAATGTCCGCAGGTCCCGCTGGTTCACCCCTATGACGTCAGCCCCGGCGTCGAGGGCCCGGTGCAGCTCGACCGCATCGTGGACCTCGACCAGGGCGGCGAGCGAGCATCGTCGGGCCACACTGAGGAAGTCCGCCAGCTCGTCATCGGTGAGGGCGGCCACGATCAAGAGCACGGCATCGGCTCCCATGAGGCGGGCGTCGCAGACATCGCGGCCACTCACGGTGAAGTCCTTGCGCAGGACGGGAAGGGCGCATGCCTCCCGAGCCAGGCGAAGGTCCTCGACGGACCCCCCGAAGAACTCACGGTCGGTGAGCACCGACAGGCAGGTGGCGCCGCCAAGCTCGTAGTCGACGGCAACAACTGCGGGGTCAAGGGTCGGGTCGAGGTCACCTTTGGACGGCGAGCGACGCTTGATCTCCGAGATCACGGCCATGCCTCGTTGCGCCGATGCCTTCTCGATGGCCCCGACGAACGACCTGGCCGGAGGGGCGGCGACAGCCAGCTCGACCAACTCCTCCACGTCCCGGTGGTCGAAGGAGGCCTCGGCGCGATGGGCGCCGATGATCTTGTCGAGGTAGGCCGGCATAGCACGAGGATCCTACCCCGGGCCGGCCTCAGGTGAGCCCCATGATCGGCGCTCACCAGGGAGAATAGAGCGTCCCCTCGGCCCACCCAGCCCCGATTTTCCCCGAGGAGGCGAAGAGCGGCGCCGGCTCGGCCCTCGGCGGAGGTGACCGCAGCGCCGGCCGCCGGCTGTGGCCCTCACACTTCCCTAACGATGACAGACGGCCAGACATCGGTAGTGGCAGTCTTGTCGGCATGTCGACCAACGAGGACGCCGTGGTGGTGATCGAGGATGACCACCACATCTCCGATCTCGTGGCCATGTACCTCCGCCGCGACGGCTTTCGCGTACTCCAGGCTAGCGACGGGGAGTCCGGCTTGGCCCTGGTCGAACGAGAGCGGCCGAAGTTGGTCATCGTCGACATCGGCCTGCCGGGAGAGCTCGACGGATTCGACGTTTGTCGCTCGCTGCGCCACGCCTCGTCGGCAGCCCGGGGCCGTCGAGGGACCATGGACCCGAGCGGGGGGGGCATTCCGGTGCTCATCCTGAGCGCTCGAGACGATGAGGTGGACAGGGTCCTCGGCCTCGAGCTCGGTGCTGACGACTACGTGACCAAGCCGTTCTCAGCCCGCGAGCTTGTTGCCCGGGTCCATGCCATCCTCCGGCGGACCGGGGCTCCGAAGCACGAGGCCGCTCCGGCCGTCATCACCATCGACCATGTCGAGGTCGACACCGGCCGGCGGGAGGTCCGAAGCCATGGAGAGGTCGTACCGATGGCCACGCGCGAGTTCGACCTGCTCGCCTATCTGGCGGCCAATCTCGGCCTCGCCCTCTCCCGCCGTCAGCTGCTCGACGGAGTGTGGGGCGGCGACTGGTTCGGGGACGAGCGGACGGTCGACGTGCACGTCAGACAGCTACGGAGGAAGCTCGGGGACGATCTGCCACTCACCACGGTGTGGGGCGTCGGCTACCGGCTGGGATGAGGCGCCGACTCACCGTCTCCATCCTGGTGCTGGTCGCCGCCGCCCTCGTGGTCACGACGGTCGGCAGCTTCTTCTTTATCCGCCGGGCCACAGTGGCAACCGGCCAACAAGAGCTCTCGGTCCAGGCCCGCGCCATCTCCTCGACCGTCTCTCAAGGTGCAGACATCACCAAGAGGCGATTCGACCGGGAGCTTCGGATCATCGCCAATGCCGGTGCGTTCGCCGGCATCACGGTCGCCAAGCTCTACCCGGACGGCACGCTGGTGGGCGACCTGCCCTCGGGGATCACCCGCCAACAGGTCGACGTGGAAGCACTGGCCGCCGGTCGACAGGTCACCGGGCACACCACCGGCCTCCTCGTCTACTCGGCCGTCCCCACCCCCGTGTCGGAAGTCAGTAGCTATGTGCCCGTGCTGGTCATCACCCGCCAGATCCACAATCCGGTGAGTGGGGTGCGCTATTTCTTGGTGGTAGGCGCCATCGCCTTGGTCATTGCCGCCCTCGTGGCCGCCGCCCTCGCCCGGCGGTTCACCCGACCACTCCTCGCCGCCGTGTCGACCACTGGGCGCATCGCCTCGGGCGACCTCGACGCCACCATGCCCATCGACGCCCGAGAGGATTCCGAGTTCGTCCAGCTGGCCGCCTCCATCAATGCCATGGGCACCAACCTGGTCCGGGCCCGGGACCAAGAGCGCCAGTTCATCTTGTCGGTCTCCCATGAGCTGCGGACGCCGCTCACTTCGATCCGTGGGTATGCCGACGCCGTGGTCGACGGGGCCACTGACGATCCACAAGCCGCCGCCATCATCATCGGAAGTGAGGCCCGTCGACTGGAGCGTCTCGTCCAGGACCTCTTGGACCTGGCCAGGATCGACGCCGACCGGTTCTCGTTCGACCTGCAGCCGGTCGACGCCGACTCGGTGCTCAGGCAAGTGGCGGACGGTGTGAGGCCGCAACTGGATGAGCTGGAGCTCGAGCTGCTCGTGGCCGGGGACACCCCAGAGGCGGTATGGGTGCAGGCCGACGCCGACCGCCTGGGCCAAGTCGTCGCCAACCTGGTGGCCAACGCCTCCTCCTTCGCCGCCCACCGCATCGAGGTCGGGACATCGGTTCTCGACGGCCACGGGATGCTCTGGGTGGCCGACGACGGTCCGGGCATTCCGACTGATCAGCTGTCCCAGGTCTTCGAACGCCACTTCATCTCCGACCGGGTGAGCGGGCGGCGCACCGGGTCCGGGCTCGGGCTGGCCATCGTCGCCGAGCTGTCGGCCGCCATGGGCATGACAGTGCGAGCCGAGTCACCGGTCGCCATGGGCCGCGGCACCCGCATGGTTCTGTCCTTCGAACTGGCCGTCCTACACGACCCGGGCCAAGGAAGCCGCTAACCCCGCCAGACAGCCGTCACCCTTGGCCGCCGCCCTACGAACGCCGAGACTGCCGTGCAGCACCACTGCAGTTCGACACCAGGACGGCCACCGACGGGCGGCCCATTCACGGGATGAGCGGAAGTACCCGGGCCTCGGCCCCGGCCTGGCGTGCCACTCCGTCCGATCCGACCCATCGCACAAGGACCTCCTCGGGCGGGGTGACCCTCCGGTGCAGGGTGGACAGGGCGATCGTGGCCGTAAGGGCCTTCGACCAGGCGATCGACGACAGCCGGCCGACTTCGCTCTCCCCGTCGGCCGTGAACACGCTGGCGCCGGCCACTACGACCTCCTCTGAAGGGTCGATCGGTTGGCCGAAGACCAGACCGCACAGCCGTCGGGCCACCTTGGAGCCCCGGGCGTCCAGGCGGGCCACCAGCTCCTGGCCGGTGAAACACCCCTTGGTGAACGAGACCGTACGCTCGACTACACCCACCTCGGCGGCGATACTGCCCTCGTTGACCTCACGACCGTTGACCGGGCTACCGGCCTCGATGCGCAGCGCCGTCCAAGCCGACTCGTCGATCTCCGCCACACCATCGACCAGCCACCCGTGGCCATCGTCATCGCTCGGTCCGAGTAGGTCGATCCCGGTCAAGCCCGGCCACTCGACCACGGCGAGGACTTCGGGGTCACCGGTCACCACCTGGCTGGCGAGAGGCCCCCGCACGGCAACACACGTCCAGGCGACCGACTCGATGTCCACCTTCACGCGCAGGCGAAAGCGCTCCAGACGGGCCTTTACGACGGCGCCGAACCCCGGGTCGGTGTCGATGATGAACCGGTCGGCCCCGAGACAGGAGATGCGAACGAGTGCGTCGATCTTTCCCTGTGGGCTGAGCAGCAAGGAGTCAGCCGACGATCCCACCTCGACGGCGGCGAC
>PLSY01000127.1 GCA_003164275.1 Acidimicrobiaceae bacterium
GCCATTGCCCTTCTGGCTAAGTTCCAATCATTCGGCATCATGTTGGTGGCGGGCATTGTGGTCGGTGCGCTTCAGGCGCTAGCCACCTTCAAGTCCGCCAACCTGCAGAGTGCCACCCATCTGACCGGCTGGAGCGACGCGCTCCCGTTGATCGTGATCGTCGGTGCGGTGCTCATCGGGGGGAGGGGAATAGCGGCCAAAGGAGCGCGTATCGAACCGCCGTTTCCCGATGCTCCAGTGGTCCGACATCCCTTCATCGGCACGGGGGCCGTTGCGGTCATCGCCGTGGGCTGGATTCTGCTCGTGCCGAGCTGGTTGGTGGACCCAACGACGGTATCGATCATCTCGTTCATCTGGGCTCTTTCGGTCGTGGTGGTGACCGGGTACGCCGGGCAGATCTCCCTGGCCCAACTCTCCTTTGCCGGCTTGGGAGCCTTCATCGCGGCAAAATCAGCGGTGGTGTGGCATTTGCCGTTCCCGGTTCCCGTCCTGGTCGGCGGGCTGGTGGCCATGGTCATCGCCCTGGCTGTTGGAGCGCCGTCACTTCGTGTACGCGGGCTTAATCTCGCAGTGATCACCCTAGGGATCGCCATGGTGGCCGACGTCATGTTCTTCGCAGATGTCAGTGTGACCGGAGGCCAGAATGGCATTCCCATTCCTGCTGCCAAATTCCTTGGGATCAATCTGAACGATTTGACCCATGCGCGCTCTTACAGCATCGCCGCTCTGGTCATCGCAGTGCTGCTCGGGTTCGGTGTTGCCATGCTCAGGAAGACCTCCGTCGCGACCCGAATGTTGGCGATCCGATCCAACGAACGTGGCGCCGCGGCTTCCGGGATCTCGGCCGCCCGGACAAAGTTGATCGCCTTCATGATCGGTGGCTTCATCGCTGGTGCCGGAGGCGCCATGGAGGCCTACCGGGAGTTGCAGATCAACTGGACGAACTTCTCGTTCACCTTCAGCCTGTTGCTGGTCGGCTATGCCTATCTGGGCGGCATCACCTCGATTTCCGGCGCCATCGCTGCAGGAATCCTCCTCAGTGGCGGGATCGTGACAGCCATCTTCAACTTCCAGGGCAACGCTGAGCAGATCGTCGGTGTGATCGGTGGCGTCGGCGTGATCCTGATCGTCCTCTTCCATCCGGAGGGGATCGGAGCACTGCCGAGACAGCTCGTGGGTGCGCTGGCCAGGCTTCGGCACCGCCCCGACGATCCGACCAGCACGAAGGAGCTGCCGGTCGAGCTGGGGGTGGCGGAGTCGCTGTCCCCGTCCAGCGCCCGCGGAACCGCGACCGTGGATGTGGCGTCCACGTGACCGTGGCAGCGATGGACCCAACTCAGGCTCAGATGGTTGACGGAGACGTGCTATTGGAGGTGACCGGCTTGTCGGTCTCCTTCGGTGGGGTGGTTGCCGTCAACAATGTGGACCTGAGGATCCGACAGGGATCACTGCACGGCATCATCGGGCCGAATGGTGCGGGCAAGAGCACGCTGATCGATGCCATCACCGGATTTGAGTCACCCTCGGCCGGGAGCATCAAGTTCTTGGGCCAGGAAGTGCGTCGTGTCGCCCCGCACATTCGGGCCCGCCGAGGCCTCACTCGCACCTTCCAGAATCTTGAGCTGTACCTCGAGCTGACGGTGGCGGAGAACCTCGAGGCTGCGGCCGACGCTTCCAAGCGGGGAACACCGGAGTGGCACGACCACGTCGTGGCCATGTTCGATCTCGAATCGGTCCTGTCCTCGAAGGCGCAAGAACTGTCCCACGGGCGCAGGAGGATTGTGACCCTGGCACGCTCATTGGTCACTCGACCGGTACTGCTCATCCTGGATGAGCCGGCGGCTGGCCTCGATACCCACGAGACCGAAGCGCTCGCCTACAGCCTCCGCCAGATCGTCCACGAAGGTGTGACTGTGGCTCTCGTCGATCACGATATGTCACTGGTCATGGGGGAGTGCCATGTCGTCACCGTACTGGAGGAAGGCTCAGTTCTGGCCGAAGGCCCACCCAGCGAGATCGTGGCCAATGAACACGTGCGACGGGTCTACCTTGGCGGTGAGAGCTGATGCTGTTGGAAGTCGAGGGACTCCATGCTGGGTACCGGGGTGTCACCGTGGTCCGGGATCTCAATCTGTCTGTTGGCGAGGGGCAGATCGTCGCCCTTCTCGGACCGAATGGCGCCGGCAAGACGACCACATTGCTGACCATCGCCGGTTACCTCCCGTCGATCTCGGGGTCGATGCTGTTCGCCGGCTCCTCGACGAATCGGAAACCGGCCTATCGACTCGCCCGTAGTGGCGTGGCAACGATCAATGAGGATCGCGGGCTGATGGGCTCGCTCACGGTGCTCGAAAGCCTCGCCCTGGTACGCAGCCCGCGCCGCAATCCTTTTGAACTGTTCCCCGAATTGGAGGTGCTCAAGAATCGCCGCTCGGGACTCCTATCCGGAGGGGAGCAGCAGATGCTGGCTCTGGCCAGGGCATTCTCGAGCGAGCCGAAGCTCCTGCTGGTCGACGAGCTCTCACAGGGTCTGGCCCCTCTCGTCGTCGGTCGCCTCCTCAATGCCCTGGTGCAAGCCAAGGAGGAGTGGGGAGCGGCAGTCGTACTCGTCGAGCAGAACGTCTCCGATGCGTTACACGTCGCAGATCGGGGATACGTCCTGAGCCATGGCCGCGTGGTGATCGACGATCAGCCAGCGTCGGAGCTCCTCAACAATCGCGTCCTCCTCGAGTCGTCCTACCTCGGGACGGCCGCAACAGAGCGTGAATCATGACGTGCCCCATGACATCGCGTCCTTCGCATGGGCCACGGCTCTATTGGTCCATTCCGCTTCCGCCTTCAACCACTGGGAGAGTGCCCCATGCCAACCTTTAATCCGATCACGGACAATGTGCCGGAGCCCTGGCCGCTCCTGGCCGAGGACCGGGCCAAGTGCCCCTTTCACCAGATTGCCGACGGCATGTACGAGGCACTGACCTACGACACGGTGACTGAGATCTACCGCAACCACCAGGTGTGGTCGAGCAAGCTGGGTGTCGATGTGGCTGGCGAGAAGCAGGCGGGCCAACAGATTCTCTCGTTTGCCGACCCACCGGAGCACACCCGGCAGCGTCGATTGCTGGTCAAGTCCCTCTCGCCGGCCCGAATGGACGCCATGGTCCCCCGGATCCAACAGGTCATGGACGACCTGATCGATGAGTTCCCTGCTGCGGGAGGGTCCTTTGACCTGTTCGACAAGGTCGCCAACCTCTTGCCGGCGCAGATGATCCATGATCTGCTCGGGATTCCGGAGGAGTCCCGGAGCGGCCTACTCCGGTGGACCAACCTCGAAGTGGCCGCGGCCACTGCCTTCGATCAGACGCCGTACAAGAAGGACATGGAGGAGTATCTGGCCTTCCTGACCAACCTGGTCCGGGAGCGCAAGGCCGATCCGGAGGAGCACGACGATCTGGTCTCCCTCCTGGTCGACGCGGAGATCGACAAGGAGGTTCTGTTGGAGACCGAGGTGGTCTGGATGCTGAAGTTCCTCCTGAGCGCGGGAGCCGACACCACGAAGGGGGCGGTGACGAACGCCGTCTATGCCCTCGAGACCCATCCAGAGGAGAAGGCCCGCTACCTCGAAGACATCGATGGGCTGGTCGACACGTTCGTGGAAGAAGGTCTGCGCTTCGACGGGCCGGTAAAAGGGCTTCTACGAACGGCCAAGACCGACACGGCCCTCGGGGACATCCCGGCTCCGGAGGGCACCCAGGTCTACAACTGCTTCGCTTCCGCCAATCACGACCCGGCGGTCTACGAGAATGCCGATGCGTTCTCCCTCGAGCGTGACTACACCGACATCCCACCGCATTTGTCGTTCGGCACCGGCGTGCACCACTGCCTTGGCATGAACCTTGCCCGCCACGAGTTGAGCGTGATGCTGGCGACCCTCTACAAGAGGCTCCCTGGTCCCCGTCTCGCAGATGGCTTCACTCCCGGGCCGGTTCCCGCATTGATGTGGCGTCATTGGGATTCGATGGAGCTGTCCTACGACGGCCCCGTCCTCCCAAGGACCTCGCCGGTCCACTAGCTCTTCTATGTCGGAACCATCCGAAGCTGCACCGCTGACCACGGAAGGGACTGGCGGGGAGGTCGCCGTACGTATCGACCACGATATGTGCAGCGGGACCCGCAACTGCGAACGCCACTATGGCGAGGTCTTCGTGGTCGACCACGGCAAGGCCTGGATCAGAGGTGATACGGATTGGCCGCATGTGGATGTCCTCCGCCTGCGGGAGGCCGAAGCCGCGTGTCCGTGGTCGGCCATTGAAATCGATAGCTCCAGTCCGAAGGGATAGACCGTGACCGAAACCATGTTCCGAATGTTCTCCCACAAAGACGAGGGCGCCCACGAACCGAGCGATGATCCATTGTGGCAGGAGAGCCTGGTGATGGTCTGGCTCGATGCCGAAACGGGGATCGGCGGAAGCCACCGAATCGGCCACGAAGTCAATCAGTGTCTGGCCAATGCGTGGTGTGGGGTCATGACGGACGAAGGCCTCCGGTTTCGGGGAAATCCCACGGACCTTCCACTGACCCCCGAGGATCGTGCCGTCGACCACTACTCAGCCGGTGCGTATGCATTCGACTTCGGAGAGACCGGGGGGATCTACACCGTTGACACGCCTGACTGTCAGCTCGAGCTCGCCTTCGAGGACTTCTACACGCCTTGCGACGCATGGGACCGAAAGCACGAATCGACAGTCGGCTCCAACATCGGTGTGAGCAACCATTTCGAAGTGGCCGGTCGGGTGAGCGGCACGGCTCGGCTCGGCGATCGAACCTATGACATCGAGGGCCTGTGCCAACGTGATCACTCCTGGGGGCCGCGTGACTGGTCGAAGTCGGCTGGCACCCGCTGGTGCTCGGGGTCGTTCGGGCGTGAGCTCTCCTTTACCGGCACCATCGCCCAGGGGATGGACTACAACGTCCTCATGGGTGGGGTCGTCGTACGCGGTGACGAGGTGATCCCAGCGGACCACGTCGACTCCTGTGTGTTGCTCGAACCTGACGGAATGAGTGTTCGGGGCGCCTCGGTGACGTGGGAGCTCCGGGACGGCTCAACCCTCGAGATCTCCTGCGAACCACTCGATGGCGTGGTCTTCAACATCCACGATCGGATCGGGCAGGTCGATTCGATCTGCCGGGTCACGGACGCCGATGGAAACGTCGGATTCTGCGACCTTCTGGTGTGGAACGGACTGCGGCGCACGGCCCCGATACTCGCCTCATTCGGAGCAAACTTCGAGGAGGGACTGTCGCGGCGGCCCGACGTGAACCGGAAACCCTGGCCGTCGCATTGATCGAGCTTCCCGATCGCTGGATCACGGACTCATCGCCGTCCGGTCGCTTCCCCCACTACACCCGGGCCAACGCCGACGAGATCGCGCCGGATCCGGTGAGTCCACTGGGGTGGACGCTTCTCTACCAGGGCGCTCTTCTCGAGGGGTCGGTGAACTCCTGGGTCCAGTTCGGGGTCTTCGACGAAGGAGAGGTGGATCCCAACGACAAATTCGGGTGCTTCGGTGGGTACCTTTACAACGCGCTCTCGATCACCTGGATGCTCGGCGTGCGGATGGGCGCCGCTCCTGATGTCGTCGACCACATGTTCTACGGCGACAATCCGGATGGCCCCCGCTATGAGCCCCACCCCGACGATTTCAGCCCACGACACACCCGACAGTTGCGCGAGAAGGCTGAGTGGGTCATTCGGCAACGTGGGGAGATCGCCGCCACGGCAACCATGCGACAGACGACGGATGAGGTGCAGCGCCATCGCCCAGACTTCGACACCATCGACGACCGGTCGTTGATTCGCTATGTCGAGGGTCTGCTGCCTCTGGTGAGCGCGGCATTCACCGGACACGGAACGGTCAGCCTCGGCACCTCGGTGGCCGTAGGCCGTCTCCGAGACCTCCTGGCCGGGCAGCAGCTCTCTCATCTCACGATGCCTCTGATGAGTGGACTGGGCGGCGTCGAATCGGCCGGCCCCACCCTGGCCATGTGGGACCTGGCCACGAGTGCGACGGCAGGCGGACTTGTCGATGCTCTGGAGGCAGGAGAGGACGGTCTGGCTTCGCTGCGGAAGGGTGGCCCCGAGGCGGTGGCGTGGGCGGACCGGTTCGATGTGTTCATCGATCGATACGGGGCCCGCGGTCAGTGCGAGTACGACCTGATCACGCCGTCGTGGGAGACCAGGCCGGCACTCGCCCTGGGAGCGATCGCGTCGATGTCCCGCCAGGGCATCGATCGTTCGAGTGCTCTCGAGCAGTCCCGGGCCCGCGGGGTCCGGGACGCGGCCATGGGCGAGGCGCGGTCCGCTTTGTCGGGATTCCCGGCGCGGTTGGCCGAGTTCGAGCAGGTGCTGACGGCGGCAACCGTGTTCATGACGGCCAGGGAGGCGGCCAAGTTCCCGTTCGTGCGGATGACCAACGAGGTACGAGTCGGCGTGGTGGCGCTCGGGCGTCGCCTCCGTACCCGAGGCGCACTCGAGGAGCCACATGACGTATCCATCCTGTTGAGAAGTGAGCTTGAACAGGCGATGGACTCCCCGAAGTTGGCGGCGGACATCATTGCCGAGCGCAAACCGAAATTCGAAGCACTGTTCGGGCTGGATCCGCCCTACATCGTCACCAACGCCGCCCCTCCGCTCTCGGAGTGGCCACGACGCCAAGCTGACGACGCCCACCAGGCAGGCCCCGGAACCGTGCTCTCGGGCATCGCCGCCAGTCCCGGGACGGTGACCGGCAAAGTCCGGATCTTGAGGAGCGCCGGCGATTCCCATCTTCTTGAACGGGGCGATGTCCTGGTAGCATCGACCACCGATGCTGGATGGACTCCTCTGCTAATGGTGGCCGGCGCCACTGTCATCGAGGTCGGAGCCATAGGCAGCCACGGAGCCATTGTCAGCCGAGAGCTAGGGATACCGAGCGTGGTCAACTGTCCTCAGGCGTGTTCCCTCCTCGAGGATGGCACCAAGGTGCAGGTTGATGGGTCGGCTGGGACTGTCACTGTCCTCGCTGACTGACTGACTGCGGCCGGTTGGATGGGTCGATCCGACTTCGGAGACCGAGTCCGCCGGTCAGGCACCGCCGTTGCGGCGGTCGACGAACCGAGGCAGACGAGCCGGCCCACTGGGAGGACCGGCTCATCCGCCTAGCCACCGAGCTTGTTCAACCGGCGTTCATCGCCATCATGCCGGCACTGACCGTGAGCACCTCGGCGGTGATGAATCGGGCCGCATCAGACGCCAGGAACAAGATCGCCTGGGAGATGTCCTCGGGCTCGACATAGGGAATGCCGAGCGGATGCATCATCTTCATCCGCTCCTCCGCCTGCTCGCGTGTGGGATGCTCCACCTCAGGCACAAACATGCCATACGACTGTTCGTTGTGGAGCATTGGAGAGTTGACGTTGGTGGGACACACGGCATTGGCAGTGATTCCGGACTTGCCGTACTCATTGGCCACCGACTTGATGAGACCGATGACCC
>PLSY01000155.1 GCA_003164275.1 Acidimicrobiaceae bacterium
AGCAGGTCGGCGGGGCGTGAGGGCGGTGGGGGCCCCGAGCTGATTCTCTGTTCAGGCGTCGGCTCAGGCAGGCTATTTGACGACGGTCTCCAACGAGGCGGAAGCATTGGGCGGGGAAGGTTGCCAGCTCCGGCTCCGGTGATGCGGCCAGCCAACATCGCCAGTCATCGAGCCGTGGGGACTTGGCGCCACACGAACGAATGCTCCTTGCAAGACAACTCCTGCTCCAAGGTCCGCCCAACGCCACAGGCGTTATCGACCGGCGTGGACCCGAAGAGCGGACGAGCTTCTGCCGATCACAGTCAGAGCGCGCCGTGAGCGAGGTCGGTCGCATGGCGAAGAAGCGCGTCTACGTGGCGCGCCGTGTCCTCGGGATCCTTGCGCAGCTGACCTCGTCGGGCGATTCCGAGTTGGCGGGCATAGGCACCCTCGGCGATACATGCCTGCTTCCACCAGCTGAACACCCGATAATACGAGAGGTCACCCAGCTCGAAACCGCAACGTGAACGGTAGCGGTCGACGACTTCAGCACGGTCCACGAAGATCTCGGACACGGTCGGCGGATCAGGCAGGAAGGACACGGGATCGTTCCTGTTCGACCAGTACTCGAGGGACCAGGCGAAGTCGGCGATCGGGTCCCCGATGGTGCAAAGCTCCCAGTCGAGAACAGCCGCCATCTCGAATCCTTCGCTCAAGACGACGTTGTCGAATCGGTAGTCCCCGTGGGCGAGGCCGGGAGCCACCCTCTCCTCGGGCTTCGCCGCCATCAGTCGGTCGTGCAGTTCGAACACGAGAGGAACGTCTCGCGCGTTGGCTATTTCAACCTGGCGTTTCCAGCGCGCCAGCTGCCGCCCCACATAGTCGCCGTGCTTGGCCAGGTCGCTCAGACCGTAGGCGTCGAGGTCGAGCGTGTGAAAGGCGATCTGAGTGTCGATGAGCGCATCGGTGGCCCTGTCGGCATCTTGCCTCGTCATGCCTTCGGTCGACGCCAGATCGCGGATGACGTGCCCCTCGACGAAGGTCATGAGGTAGAAGGGGGCACCGGTGACGGAAGGGTCGTCACAGTACCCGGCAATGCCCGGAACGGGCACGGGGCTCGGGGCGAGGGCCGACATGATGCGCACCTCTCTCGCCATGTCGTGGGCAGTGGCCAGGATCTGTCCCATCGGCGGGCGGCGGAGCGCCCACTGGTGTCCGGCCGAGTCGTAGACCCGGAAGGTGAGGTTGGAACCTCCGCCCAGGATCTGTTCGAACCTGAAAGGGCCGACCGAATCGGCAACGTTGGCCGTTACCCACGCGCTGACACGAGGCTCGTCGATGGGCGGAACTGCGTCGACGGCTGACATCACAGGTTCTCGTGTGCCATGTCGAGGTACTCGGCGAATACCTGCTCGGCCGAGGCCCGCCTGGTCGGTATGTGCTCACTCGGCCAACCCTCAACCGGTTCGTACCCTTTGACCAGACGTCGGGCGATGAATGACTTGTGGACCTCGTCGGCACCGTCGGAGATGCGAAAGTTGCGGGCCATGCGATACATGTACTCGAGGGGCAGGTCGCTCGAGTAGCCGAGGGCACCGTGCACCTGGATCGACCGGTCGATCACCCGATAAAGGACGCCTGCACACCAGTACTTGATCTGGGCAATCTCCACCCGTGACGCCGCCGCCCCGAAGTTGTCCCAGTGCCACGCCGTCTGCAGCGTGAGGAGCCGGGCCGCTTTGATCTCTGTTGCCGACTCGGCGATGAAGTCCTGGACGAATTGCTTGTCGGCGAGCGTCTTGCCGTGCATGGTGCGCGAGACGGCCCGCTCGCACATCATGTCGAAGGCCCGGTTGCACATGCCGACCCACCGCATGGCGTGGTGGATGCGACCGGCCGACAGACGCTTCTGGGCCAGCAGGAAACCCTCTCCCGACCTTCCGATGAGGTTTTCGACCGGGACCCGGCATTCGTTGAAGTGGATCTCGGCGTGTCCCCCCACATGCTGGTCCCCTTCCCCTGGATAGGGGTGGTCCATGGTGTGCACGTCACGCACGATCTCCATTCCCGGCGTGCCCCGCTCGATCACGAGCATCGACGCTCGCTCATAGGGGCCGGCCTCCGGCTCGGTGACGACCATGGCGAGGACGAAGTCGGCCCTGCTCGCACCTGAGGCGAACCACTTCTCACCGTTGATCACGTACTCGTCGCCGTCGAGTATCGCCTCGGTCGTGATCTGGGTGGGGTCGGATCCCGCAGCATGGGGTTCGGTCAGCGAGAACGAAGAGGTGAGCTCGCCAGCCAGCAGGGGCCAAAGCCATCGGTCCTTCTGCTCATCGTTGGCGCCGATGGCCAGCAGCTCACCGTTCCCCGAGTCTGGGGCCTGATTCCCAAAGATGGCTGGAGCCGACGGCGTCCGCCCGAGGATCTCGTGCATGAGGGCCAACCTCACCTGGCCCAGGCCCTGGCCGCCCAGCTCCCGATCGAGGTGTGCCGCCCAGAGCCCCCGATCCTTGACCTCTTGCTTCAAGGGGGCGACCAACCGGGCGTAGCTGTCCGGGCTCATCTGCGACTTCACCAGATCGATCGGTTCGATCTTCTGTCGCACGAACCCTTGAATCCATGCGAGCTCTGGCTCGAACTCGGGGTCGTTGCTGAAATCCCAAGCCATGTTTCGACACTCCTCGTTCGACGCCCGAAAGGGCCTTCAATTTAGTTAACACACTGTAGCAATTGAATTCGGGATAGGCTGGGTCGATGGCCACGGATGCCGCCAGCCGCCGCCGAGTCAACAGGGCTGTGGCATCCCTCGCCCAGTTCGCCAACAGCCGGAGCCTCGACGTGCTCCACGCCGCTCGGTCCGGGGTCCCGCTGAGTCTTGCCAGCGTCTCTGTGCTCGGCCGCATCGTGGAGGCCTCCCCTATCGGGCTCTCGGAGTTGCGTCTGGTGTCCAGGCTTCAGCCCGCCGCACTCAGCCGGCATATCAGGCTCCTCGAAGAGGGCGGCTACATCGAGCGATTCGAGAGTCCGACCGACGGCCGAGCTGCGGTCGTGAATGCTCTGGAGCCGGGACGGCTTGCCTATGCCAAGGTTCGATCCTCCAACGACGAACTCCTGGCAGCCCAGCTGGTCGACTGGACTTCCGCAGAGCTGAACCTTTTGGCGGAACTGATGGAACGACTCGATTCCGATCTGCGATCGGTCGAGAAGCGAGCCAGACCGAAGTCCCACTCGGGCACTGAGCTCAAGGCCGTCCAGCACGGATAGCAAGAGGAATGGCCACCACTGCAGAACTGAGCGCTTCGATAAAATGCGGATCCGAGCGATCTCCTCACCCCGATCCCCTGCGGCCGTGTTCGACGCTCCGCTCAGGCCGCCAACCTACGTCTGGGGCGGATTTCTCCATCGGTAGTACGACTTCGCCCAGCAGAGATCAATCGTCACCGCCAGCCCGGTGTCAACAGAGGAGGACGCAGTGAGCGGGACCGGACGACTCAAGGGGCGTGTGGCACTCATCACCGGAGGGGCATCGGGTATCGGCCTCGAGTGCGCCCGTGTCCTCCGGGCAGAAGGGGCGGCGGTAGCGCTCATGGATCTCAACGCCACCATTCTGGCGAGCATTGCAGACGAGTTGGGTGTGTCGACCCACGTAGCCGACGTGACCGATGAGGAGTCCGTCAGTAAAGCGGTCGACTCCGTCGTCGAGGAGTTCGGTGGCCTGGACATCGCCGTGAACGCCGCTGGTGCCGGAGGCTTCGGCCCGATCATGGCGCTACCTCTGGCCGAGTGGCGACGAGTAGTGGATCTGTGTCTGACCGGAACCTTCATTTGCCTCAAGCACGAAGCGCGCACCATGGGTGATGGCGGCTCCATCATCAACATCACGTCGCTCAATGCCATCCAGCCGGCCGAAGGATTCGCCTCCTATGCCTCGGCCAAGGCCGGGGTGGCCATGCTGAGCCAGGTGGCGGCCATGGAGCTCGGCCCCCGTGGCATCCGGGTGAATGCGGTGGCTCCCGGCCTCATAGACACCCGGGCCACCGCGGGCATCATGCAGTCCAACCTGAAGGATGAGTACGTCGAGAACTCTCCCATAGCGCGAGTTGGGCAGACCTCCGACGTCGCCTCTGCCGTCTTGTTCCTGGCGTCTTCAGAATCCACGTGGATCAGTGGCGAGCAGCTGGCGGTCGACGGGGCCGCCCACACCCGCCGCTACCCTCAGCTGTTACGCGGCCAGGGTGGCTGATCAGTCTCCCGACCTGCTGTCATGGCTGTCCGCTACCCGCCGGTCGCCAGTCGCATCGATCCGGCATCCGCCACGCCCACACCGGCGGTCTGCGGGCAGGGCAGTGGCAAAGCGAGTGAGCCCAGCGCCGTTCCCAGCGGACATCGAGCCCTAACATGACCAAAGAGGCAAGGAGAGGATGATATGACCACCATCGATGAAGACACGTCCACCAAGAGCGTCCGGTCAGGGAAGCGTGGGATGAGCCTGTTCACCAAGGAGGACGGGATCGAACTGGGCGAGTCTCAGGCCATGTCCTCTCCGCAGTTCGAAGAGGGTGACCTCGACGCCATCATCAACGAGGGAATCGATCTCACCCCCTCCGCAGTCGGGAACCGCAACGTCGTCCTCTTTCGCGGTGAGGGCGAAGACGGCTTCAGTCTGGTCCGGGCTTGGTTCGCCCCGAACTACGTGCTCCCCCGTCATTCGCACAGTGCCAACTGCCTGTACTACGTCGACCGCGGATCGGTGGTTCTCGGCTCGCGGGTGATGGGGGAAGGGAGCGGCTTCTTCGTCCCCGGCGATGCTCCCTATGCGGTTCAGGCCGGCCCCGAGGGGGCCGTCGTGCTCGAGTTTCGGGATGCTCCATCCTTCGATATGAAGATCAACGGTGGGCAGATGGATCGGTTCCGCATGATGGCCGAGGTCGGCGGGGCCAACCTCCCGGAGTGGACCCGGCTGCTCGAAGAGGAGCAACAAAGCTTCTAAGGTGGATGTCCCCTCAGCCAGTGCCTCGAAGCCCATCTTGGACGCGTCCATGCGACTCTTCCCAGTGGTCCGGGGCTGACGCGCACGTCTTGGGCTCACCGGGCGAGTTGACGACATAGATCCTGAGTCAGACGGCGCCGTCGGATCCTCGAGCAGATGAAGCGCGTCGATGGTTGACCGCTTTATGGAAATGCTTGAAGACGTGGGCGCAATTGTCGAATACAAGGTCGATGAAGTCATCGAGACGGCCAAGTCCGACGCCACTGTCGGTAGGACAACCATCTCTCGGGCGCGCTCCGCGGCCCGGCTGCAACGAGGCGTGTCTTCAGGCCTCCCACCTTGGGCAATGCGCGGATACGCGGGTGTAGGCTCGTTCGGAGAGCGAGTAGGAGTTGCTGTGACGTCTGTTGCACCACCCGAACGTCACGGTGGTGGCACACCTCCGACAGCCGCTGGAACAGCACGGGCCTTCGCACCCCCGGATTCGCCGTGCGGGCTCACGACCGATGAAGCCAATCAGCGACTGGACCAGGTTGGCCCGAATGCACTCCCCGACACGACGATGCACCCGCTGGTGCAAGCGGCAAAGAAGTTCTGGGCGCCAGTTCCATGGATGCTCGAAGCAGCGATGGTGCTCGAGATGGTGCTCGGCGACTTCGCGGAGGCGGCGGTGATTGCTGGCCTTTTGGTGTTCAACGCGGGCATCGGCCTCTACCAAGAGGGTAAGGCGCATTCGACGCTCGCAGCGCTCAAGTCACGCTTGGCCCTGGACGCGTCCGTACAGCGTGATGGCTCATGGGCCATCATCCCATCCTCGGATGTGGTGCCGGGTGACCTCGTCAAGTTGTCGCTCGNNTGCTCTTGGACCAGTCGTCGCTGACTGGAGAGTCCGAGCCGGTGGAACTTGGCGCCGGTGCCCAGACCTTCGCGGGTGCCCTCGTGCAGCGCGGTGAAGCGACTGCACAGGTCACCCAAACCGGTCCTCGCACCAAATTCGGCAACTCGGCCGAGTTGGTACGTACGGCACATGTCGAGAGCTCCCAGCAGAAGGTCGT
>PLSY01000442.1 GCA_003164275.1 Acidimicrobiaceae bacterium
ATGGTCAAGGGGTCTGAACAGTTACTCCGAGTCTTGCGAGGCCGATCGTTGAGCTGGTCCGCGATCCTGGTCAGATCCTCGGCGCTGTGGACTGAAAGATCGGTGCCCTTCGGAAGGAATTGACGGAGAAGCCCGTTGGCGTTCTCGTTCGATCCTCGTTGCCAGGGCTGTGTGGATCGAAGACATAGACCTGGACTCCGGTGGAGACCTTGATGTCGAGATAGCGGCCATCTCCTTGCCGCGATCCCAGGTGAGCGTCTTGAAAAGTTCGGCCGGCATCCTTTTGATGGCCTTCTCCATGGCAGCCTGCACCACGGTTGCCTCGTGACTGTCCGGGAGGTGGAGCACCAGCACGCAGCGGGTCTGTCGTTCGACGAGGGTTCCGACTGCCGATCGGTTGAGAGACCCGCAAATGTAGGGTCGAGCCGGAGAAACCCACGAGCTCAAAGGCTGGCAGGGCGCTCCGGCTCGACCCAACATCATCGGGGCCCGCAACAAGTCAGCCGTTTGCACCCTGGTCGAGTGCTCGACCCGCTTCGTGCTGCTCTTGCACCTTCCGGACGGCTATGGGGCGGTGAAAGTCGAGAGGGCCATGCGCAAGGCAATCAAGAAGCTGCCCGACGAGCTCGCTCGCTCCATCACCTGGGATTAGGGCCGTGAGATGGCCGGCCATATGGACTTCACCGTGGCCACCGGCATCCCCGTCTACTTCTGCGATCTCCACTCGCCCTGGCAACGCTGATCCAAAGAGAATACGAACGGACTGCTACGCCAACACATGCCCAAGCACCGACCTCTCACAACACAGTGCCGCCGCTCTGGCCCGATTTCAGCGAAGCCTCAACAGGCGTCCTCGCAAAACGCTCGGATACATGAAGCCATCAGAGAAGCTTGCCGCGCTTGTTGCGCTCACCCATGGAATCCGCCCTGGGTGATGGGCATTCGGCGATCGCTGCAGAGGGCCGCGCCGATTTGGTCAGCGACGGCCACAGCCACTAGCAGTCTCTCCGGAGACACGGGCTGCCCGGGTGTGGGGGTCAGCAGAAAATGGCCAAGGAGCCGTCCGTTTCCCCGAACTGGCAGATCGACCTTGCGTGTTGGGAGGCCAAGCTCTTCAGGCGACCAACGAACGCTACCGAGGACGACGTTCCCGTCAGGATGGATTTGGGCTGGCAGTTTCTTCGTATTACTCGAAGTGAACGAGCACTGGCGCAGAAAAAGCAGTTTGCAGAGCTCTTCTGTTGCGACAGCGACGACCTCCCGAGATTCATGGCCGGTGGCCGTCAGCTCTGTCATCGAGTGCAGGACCTCCACATAGTCATGGTTCTCAGCGGCTGCCGTCCGATGGGCCCTTCCTCTGGCCGCCAGTTCGCCGACGGCGATACCGATGACCAAGAGCAACACTTCGGTGATTACATTTGCAGTTTGAGTGATTCGGAGCGATCCGTAAGGACGGGTCAGAAAGAAGTCAAGTGAAAGCACACTGAACAAGGCCGCCCAGTAAGCGGCCAGCCTCCGGCCCGTACTGGCTACGGCCACGATCACCACTACCAAGAACAGAGAGTTATCAGCGGTATCGAGATGCTGCCGCCAAGGGACAAGCAACGCGGCTACCGCAATGGGGCCAAGAATCGCTGCCGAGTAGATCAAACGATCCTCGTAGCGAACTACCGCACGGATTCGAGGAGATGTCGTCGGATTCGATGACATTCGCATTTGCCACCTGTCAGTTGCCGAGCTCACGAGATTGACTGTGACAGCCCTGAGATCGGGTTGGAAGTGTTTTTACGCCGACTTTACGCAGACATGCGTGATTTTCATGGGTCCGTTACGCACTCGCGGGCTCTCGGTGTCGGGTGCCTGCGGATCCGAAGATCGTAGATTCGAGCCGACGATCACGGCGATCACCAGCCTCCGATAACACCGCTTCCTACTACGCGACTCGGACGCCTGCCTACTGCATCTCGCTTCCACCAGGATGAAACCGAACCGCCGAGTCGACTTGTTGTCGGACTGCCCCGTTGCGAGCTGGCCCGGGCCTTGACCCTGGATCGACAACCTCTTCCGGGACTTCGCGCAAGCGGTTCGCCGCCATCGAAAACTTTGCCGCGCCACGCCGGAGCGATAGTGCCAGGGGACCTGGCTCCACACGCTGGCCGCGGCATGCGCAGGGAGCCATGGCCGAAGGTCTTCGCCATCAGCGGAGAACTGGAGCGTGAGCGTGCTCCAGTGTCAGTTGGCCGGTGTTCGCATCGAAGTCGAACAGTTCCCCATAGCGGCCCCAGTCGATGGCAATCCTTAGTTGCTGGCGGGCTTCGTCCTCGGAGAACCCCCGCCGAAGGAGGTCGAGGAAGAACCCCTCTCCGAGATTGCCATCTTTGGTCGTTCCGAGTGCTTTGCAGATGGCCCGAACGAGTGGCGCTCGTTCTCGGGCCTTGGCGGCGAAGATCCTCTTGGACTCGAGGATGTCTGCGGCTACGAAGATCCGGCCTTCGTCGGTGATGTGCAAGTCGGCGTCGTCCACCTCGGCCAGGCCGAGGACCTGGGCGGCATCGACGAGGGGAAGGAGGCTGTCGACTTCGAACGTCAGTTCGTGGGCCAACTGAGGAAGGTCCTCTCGGCCCCCGTGGGCCACCAGGATCTCCAGTAGGCCGGACATGCCACCCACACTGGCTTGAGGGAGCGGAGTATCAGTCGGTGACCCTTCACCAGACTGGGCCACCGTCCAGATGTGGGCGGGAGGGCGGGTGTCCCGGCCGGTCATGAGACCGTAAATCTGGTCGACCAGTGCTTGGAAGCTCTCATCATGGCGATGTCGAGGTTGAGGGAAGGCACAGTCGATCTCCGTACGGATGCGACCGGGGTTCGCTCCAAGCACGAAGATCCTGTCCGCCAGGATGACTGCCTCCTCGATGTTATGGGTGACGATCAACATGGCCTTGGTCGGGAAGTCCTTCTCGCGCCACAGCCGGAGCAGCTCGGCCCGCAGGTTTTGGGCGGTGAGCACATCCAATGCCGAAAACGGTTCGTCCATGAGAAGCGCATCAGGCTCGACCACCAGGGCTCTGGCGAATCCCACCCGTTGGCGCATCCCACCGGAGAGCTCCTTCGGGTAGGCGGACTCGAACCCGTCGAGACCGATGGCATCGATGGCCCGTTCTGCACGCCGGTGGCGCTCGCCGGCCCCCACCCCGAGGGCCTCGAGCCCCAATTCGACGTTCTGCTGTACGGTCAACCAGGGCAGGAGGGCGAAGCTCTGGAACACCATGGCCACACCGGGATTGGCGCCGTTGAGGCTCTGACCCCGGTACCGGATGTCACCCTCGGTGGGTGAGATCAGCCCGGCAATGCAGCGTAGGAGTGTGCTCTTCCCTGATCCGGAACGCCCGAGGAGAGCCACGATCTCTCCTTCCCGCAGGTCGAGCGAGATGTCGTCGAGCACGGGGAGGGGCGTGCCGTCAGGCGACACGAAGCTCTTGGTGACGTGGGAGACCTCGATGATGGTGGTCGAGCCGGCGCTCGTCTGGCCGATGGCGGGATCGGAAGTCGTGGTCACAGGGGTCCACCTTTCCGGACAAGTACGGTCCTCGTCAACGAAACCACACCTCCGCACCCTCGGGGACGCATCACAGCGTGAACCGCAATTCGGCCATTCGGTAGAGGCGCCGCCAGAACAGCCGATTGACGATGACCACAAAGGCGCTCATGACGATGCCTCCGGCGATCAGGAGGGCGAATTTGCCCTGGGCCGAGGCGGTGGCAATGTAGTTGCCCAGCCCGAATGCGTTGAGGGTGTGGTGGTGCCAACTGACCAGTTCGGCCACGATGGACGCGTTCCACGCCCCGCCGGCGGCGGTGATCCCCCCGGTCACGTAGGCGGGGAAGATGGCCGGGAGGATGACCTTCCGCCACCGCTGGCGCCGGGTGAGGCGCATCGAGACCATCATCTCGCGCAGATCATTGGGGATGGAACTGGCTCCGGCAATGACGTTGAACAGGATGTACCACTGGGCTCCCAGCATCATCAGCACGATGGCCCCGTAGTCGAGCGGGATCCCCAGATCGATGAAGATCAGGGTGGCGAAGGGGAAGAGCAGGATGGCCGGAAAGCTGGCCAGCACCTGGACGATCGGCTGGGCATAGCGGGCCAACTTCGGACTCATCCCGATCTTCACCCCGATCGGCACCCAGATGAGGGTGGAGAGGGCAAGGAGCACGACCACCCGGGCAAAGGTGACGAGCCCGAACCCAATGAGGCTCGGGAACCGGCTGAATCCGAGGTGGGCGTTGAGGTAGACCAAGGCGATCACGGCAAAGGCGCCGGTGGCGCCGATGACGACCGACCAGAAGATGATGTCGCCGAGGTGTCGCTTGCGGACATCGGCGTGGAGGGGATACTCGGCCAGTCCGAACGGTCGGGTGATCCGGTCGAGTGCCCGTCCGACGGGTCGGCTGACGTGGCCGGCCAGTCGGGGGACGGAAGAGCGGCGGAGGAGGTTGAGGATGATGCTCTTGGGCTTCTCGGCCGACTCGGAGCTCTCCATGCGGAACTTGTCGGACCAGGCCACCAGGGGGCGGAAGACGAAGAAGTTGGTGCCGACCACCAGGAGGACCATCACCCCGATGGCGATGGTCACCTCGGTGTAGGAACCGTGGGCCACCGCAGCGGCCATGTAGCTGCCCATTCCGGGAAGGCTCTCGGAGATCCCGTGCCCCTTGATGAAGACGGTCACCGCCTCGGAGGCGGTGAGGAAGAACCACCCTCCCCCCATCGACATCATCATGTTCCAGACCAGCCCGATCATGGAGCTCGGAACGTCCAGCTTCCAGAACCGCTGCCACTTGGTGAGGCGGTACATGCGGGCCGCTTCGTCCAACTCGGTGGGTTGTGAGATGAGCGAGTGGTAGAAGCTGAACGTCATGTTCCACGCCTGGGACGTAAAGATCACGAAGATCGCCGCCAGCTCGAGTCCCAGCAGATTGTTGGGGAAGAGCGTGATGAAGAAGGTCAGAGCGATCGGCAGGAAGACCAGGATCGGGATGGACTGGAGGATGTCGAGGATCGGGACCAGCACCTTCTCCGCTCGGCGCAGGCGCGCCGCCGCGGTCCCGTACGCCAGGGTGAACACGGTCGAGAGGGCCAGGGCGATGAACATCCGTAGGAGCGACCGGGCGGCGTAGTAGGGCACGTCGGCGATGTCGGTCGAGATGGTGACCGGTGTCCGGCCCGGCGTGAAATTGACGGCCATCGACTGGCCCAGTCGGACGACGGCATAGAGGACGGCGATGATCCCGGCTCCGACCACCAGGTCCACCCAAGTGAGCCTGCGGCCTCGCAACACCTCGCGGACCGGAAGCGTCCGGCGCACCGTCACAGGATCCTTCCCTGGGTCGGTAGATCACGAACGAAGCGCACCCGGAGCAATCTATCGACCGCCCTATGCGATCGGGATCCTACAAATGGCATATCCCCGTAAAAGATTCGTCATCTCCGTAAAAGATTCATGAAAGCCCGACCACTCCT
>PLSY01000094.1 GCA_003164275.1 Acidimicrobiaceae bacterium
TTGGAGAGGATGGCCCAGGCCTCGTCCACCACCACGATGATCCGGCCCCGGTGCTGGGCTCTCACCGCGCTCTGCAGCCACGCCGCAGCACAGGCCATGAGGACGCCCAGGGCTGGTGAGTGATACACCGAGGACAGGTCGAGGACCACCAAGGGGCCATCCAGCCGGAGACCGGCCGTGGTCGGTCCGTCGAACATGCCGCACAGGTCGCCGTTGACCAGGCGACGGAGCTCGAGGGCCACATCCCGGCCGTCCTCCAAGAGCAGGGCGCGGGTGGTCCGCAGCTCCTCGGACGCGGCGAGACCGGGCGACAGGAGCGCATCGACCACCTGGGGCAGCGTCGGAGCCGGCATCTCGGCTGTCTTGGCCCGCAGGGTGGCCTCCGACAGGGCGGCGTCGATGGCCGCCCGCTCCCTCGGGAGGAGGTCACGGCCGAGACAGGCCACAGCGAGCGACGTGGTCAGCTGGGCCCTCCGTCGCTGGGCACCATCGGGCCGGTCAGCCTCGGTCTCGGGACCGTGGTCCGGGTCACCGTCGGCAGTGTCGAGCGGGTTGAGTCGGATGGAGCCACCGGGCCTGAGGGCCACCGGTGACACGCCCCAGGCCTCGGCCAGTGGGCCGTACTCCCCTTTTGGGTCGATGACCCAGGCGTGTCGCCCGAAGACGGCCTGGCGCCACAGATACGACTTCACGAACGAGCTCTTCCCCCGGCCTATCTGGCCGATGACGACCATGTTCGGATTGGTGATGACGCCCTGGCGATAGAGGGTGAAGGGGTCGTAGACAAAGGACCCGCCGAGGACGTCCCGTCCGATCAGCACCCCCTCGTGGCCGAGGCCGGCCTCGCCGACCAGCGGGTAGGCCGCGCACAGATGTCGGGTGGTGGCCACATGGGCCGGCACCCGGGGCTGTCGGGAGCTCATGAAAGCCCCCGGCCCAGGGGGAGCGTGCAGGTGAAGGCGGCATCCTGTTCGCCGTAGAGGAGGCGCAGCTCGATCCTTGCCTGGCCGGCGGCCTGCTCGACCGCGGCACAGGCCGTCCGGAGCTCGTCTCGGGTATCGGCCGTCACCGTCACGTAGCCCGAGAACCGGTACTGGGCATGCCCGTCGGCCAGCTCCCCGTCGCGCTCTTCGACGCTCTCCTTCTCCCGACTGTGACGGGCTGTGACCAGAAATCCGCCACGACGACGGAGCTCGCCGTCGGCCAGGTCGGCCGTCCGTGCCTGGGCCACCTGGCGAGCCGCCCGGCTCGGACTCACCGGCTCCATGACCAGTGCGATGGAGCGACGCAACGGCGAGAACATCAAGGGGCCGAGGAAATCAGGGGTAACATCGACCCGAGGCCACTCGGCGATCCAATATGTGGCGTGCCATGTCCCATCGGCGCGGATGGCGTCCCACTCGGTCTCGACACCCATCGGCCACGGCCAGGTCGAATCCGGCTTCGTCTCGGGAGCTTCCGACGTGCCGCCGGTGCCGCCGGCCCAGGTGGCGGCCAGCACCCTCGCCAATGCGGCCGGCCCGAGCACGCCCTCAACGGAGATATCGGCACCGTCCAGGGCTCGATGGAGGGAGTGCATCTCCCGGGCCAGGACAGCGGTGGCGCCAGTGATCCCACCGCCGGAGGCCCGGATGGAGCGCGAGGCGTGCGACCGATGCACTGAGACGGCCACCAGCACCTGGTGCCGTCGGGTCACTGGGGAGGACTCGTCGACGAGTGCCCCATAGGACTGACCGGCAGCCGATTCATGGCCGAGGACGGCGTGGTCGTGCCAGTGACGACGCACCGCTCCCCCGTCATCGGGCCCGGAGGACTCCAGCCATTGAAGGCGATGGACCTCGGAACCCTCCCTCGCCACTGCGGCCAGCACCCGGGCCCATGAGGCGATGCGGGCATCCTGGTCGCCGGGGCCGAGCAGGGCGAAGCCGTGACCTCGCACGATCATGACCGCCGTCACCGTTCTCGATGGACCATCGACCAGGATTCCCGCCGGCGAGTCGGCGGGCTCCGGGGCAAACGGCATCTCGAAGAGCGACACCCCGTCGAACGGCGACCGGCGTCGGCCCGCCCAGCCCGGTCTCGGAGACAGGACGGCGAGGGCCTCCGAGCCAGTTGGCCGCACTGACAGGCGATGACCCTCGCTCGGGGCGAAGGCCAGCTGTCGGTGACCTCCAGCAACGGTCGCCCACCACCACCGGACGGCCAGGGGGAGCCACTGCTCGCCGGTTCGACCGGAGATGGGCCAAAAGGCCAAGGCCACCCCGAGGCCGGTGGAGCCGAGGGCCACGAGGATCCCACCGACCGAGGGCTGCGAGCGCACGGCCAGCACGGCCAGCAACAGACCAGCGGCCACCGCGGCGATCTGGCCGCCACGCCATCCGGCCACCACTCCCCGGCGCTCCAACGGGGAGAACCGGTAGCGCACCCGCTCCGTCCCGGTCCGTTCAACCATTGCCGCCGACCTCACGCTCGGGCCGGGAGGTGCTGGTCGGACGAGGGGGGTCGAGGGGGGTCGTCACCAACCTCGGGCCGAGATGGTCGTAGCCCAGGAAGTCGGCATGCCTGGCTGCCGACTGGCGAGGTAGGGGGCGGAGCGTCGACTCTCTCGGAGCAACGTCTGTCGCGCCACGCCCGGCCGACTCCGGGGTTCCGAGGCCTGGTGGTGGCGATCCGAGGATGACCGATGACACGACTGGGGAGGTACTGGCCCCGAGGGGCTCCGGTCCCTCGTCGTCGAACACCCCTTCAGCGATCCTGCCGATGGCACTCGCTTCGGGGTGGATCGGCCACATCGGGATTCCATGGCCGGGCGGTTCGGTAGTACCGACGCCGGTCAGGTCGGCCGAGGACGGACCGAGGTCAGGGCCGGCCGGTCCGCCGTCACCACCCGGGCCCCCGGTAGGGCTCGGGCCACCGCTACCCCCGGTCGGTCCACGGCCGACCGCTCCGGACGCGGTCGCCGAGGACAGGCTCCCCCTGACCGCCCGGCCCATGGCCCCGCCTGCAGACCCGGCGGCCGAACCGGCCAGAGCACCGGCGTTGACCATGCGCATGGCATCGAGGGCCAGGCCCTTGGCCGGGGTGGTCACCGCATGACGGGCCCTCTGGCCGAGGCCCTCCAGATGGCCGACCGCACCCGCTTCGACGAAAGGCAGCAGACGGAACAGCGCCCACGGGGCAAAGGCCGACAACAAGAGCAGGGCGGCACCCCCGAGGACGGCGGCGAACCCTCCATCAGTGCTCGTGCCGGTGACGGTGGCTGACGTGCTCGGATCTGAGCCGGTGCCGGCGGCCAGGGCACCGGCGGCCAGGCTCAGCACTGAGACGATGACGAACTTGCCCAGGATCAGCGCCACCAGGGTGTCGACCAGCCGACGGCTCCAGTGGGCGATGGCCGGCCAGGCCAGGCTGGCCAGGGCCAGAGGCAGGAACAGGACGGCGACATAGACGGCAGACGCTCGGATGAGTAGCTCCACCCAGACCATGACTGCTCCGCACACCACGGCGAGGGCCCCGAGGAACAGGACGAAGGCCGGTGCTCCGGTCTGGCCGGCGGCCTGGGCCCCCGACAGGTCAAGGGTGACGGCGGACATGAAGTGGCCGGTGTCGAGTCCCGCCCCGTGAGCGACGGCCGCGCTCATGGCATCGGTAACCGCCAGCCCGAGCTGCACCAGCTTCACGGCCACCGCCGTCAACAGCACGGCCAAGGGCACGTTGACGAGCACCGAGCGGAGCAGCATCGAGGCGTTCTGCCGATAGATCGCCTGGATGATCCCCACCAGCAACATCGGGATGATGAGGATGCCCGACAGTTCGGCCATGGTGGCGTAGTGGGCGGTGAACCAGGACGCCCCGAGGTCGATGCCCGTGATCTCGCCCAGCACCGAGCCAATCTGGGTGAGCAGCCAGGCCGCCCCATCGGCAACCCAGGAGCCGAGGGAGTTGAGCACGCTGTCGACCCCGAAGCCGGCGACCGACGAGAGGGCCGATCCGGCCACGCTCGACACACCCGAGGCGATCTGACACACCGGCCCGAGGCCGGCACCGGCCAGGGCGGCCGCCGCCGACGGGCACGCGGTGCCGGGAATGGACGGAAGGGCACTGACGACGGTCATTTCAGTGCACCCCCTGGCCGGCGTTGAAGAAGAAGCTGACGATCCCGGGCCCGGCCCCGATCAGCAGGGCGGCGAAGCCGGAGACGAGCACAGCCCGACGCCCCACGAAGCTCTGCTGATAGTTCTGCCCATGCGATCCGATGGCCCATGCAGCCGCCCCGATGACGAGACCGATGAGGGCGAAGGCGAGGGCCCAGCTCTGGAGTCCGTTCATCAGGTTCTGGAGCACCTGGCCCCCGGGGAGCGCGCTCGGGTCGGGCTGCATCTTCCAGGCGTCGACGAGACGGATCGACATCATCCCGGCCCCCTTCGTTGTCATCGACGCGTCCGTCGACACGAGGAGTCGGCCGGTCCGGAGGGCTTGTCGGCCAACGGGGGCGGTGTGGTCGATGGCCGCGACCAGACGGGTGGCGATCGAGGGACCGATCGAAGTCAGGAGGCGGAGCGAAGGAACGAGCGGAATGAGCATACCCATCAGCGTACGGACAGCTGAGTCCATTTTCAATGCATTTCATGTATTTTCATGTATGGGTTTCGTACCCCTCAGTGGCGGGGTTTCCCATGCAATGAATCGCAGCGCAGTCACCGCGCCTGTCATGCTGTTGCCGTGAAGTCGTACGTGATCGGGTACATCGTGTTGGGCGTTGTGGCCGTCATCGCCATCTTCATCGCCGCTCGACTGGGTCGCCGTACCGGGAGACGAGCCCTTCAGCAGCGCCTCACCGCCCTGTCCAACCGCCTCGGTGTCGAGCCGCCCGACGAGGGCACCGTGGACTCGGTGCTCATGCACTTGGAGCGGGTGACCGGTGAGGCCGCCGAGGCGGTGACCGAGGCCAGCTCCGACGCCATCCGGCTCCGCCGGGCCCTCGACACGCTGCCTCAGGGCGTGATCGTGTGCAACGAGAACGGTGAGATCGCCTTCCGCAATGCACGGGCCGTGGCCCTCATGAACAACCGGCATGGTGACGCCCTGGCCGCCCAGGCGGTCACCGACCTCTTGGAGAGCGCCTGGGTCGACGGCTCGGCCGAGCGGACCCTCGACCTCTACGGGCCACCCCGCCAGACCCTGACGGTGAGCACCCGACTGATCGATGACGGCAGACGCCCCCTCGGCGTGATCGCCATCATCGAGGACGTGTCGGAACGGAGGCGCCTGGAGGAGATCCGACGCGACTTCGTGGCCAACGTCAGTCACGAGCTGAAGACGCCCATGGGGGCCCTCGGCCTGTTGGCCGAGACGCTGACCATCGAGGCCGATCCGTCGGTGGCGCAACGGCTGGCCTCCCGGATACACAACGAGGCCTTCCGGGTCTCCCGCATCATCGACGACCTCTTGGACCTGAGCCGGATCGAGTCCGAAGAGGACCCGCCGAGAGAGCCGATCTACGTCAACCTGATCATGGCCGAGGCGGTGGAGCGGGTACGGTCGGCGGCCGAGCACCGACGGGTGACCATCGAGCTCAACGAGCCGAATCCACCTATCCACGTAGTCGGCGACCGACGCCAGCTGGTGTCAGCCATACACAGCCTGCTGGAGAACGCCGTCACCTTCTCGTACGAGAACGGACTCGTGCGGGTGGCAGCCCGACAGGTCGAAGGCGAGATACGCCTCACCGTCGCCGACACCGGGGTCGGCATCCCCACCCGCGACTTGGAGCGGATCTTCGAACGCTTCTATCGTGTCGACCACGGACGCAGCCGCGACTCGGGCGGCACCGGCCTCGGGCTCTCCATCGTCCGCCACGTGGCGAGCAACCACCAAGGTCGTGTCGAGGTCGACTCCCGAGAGGGAGAGGGCTCGACGTTCACCCTCATCCTCCCCACCCCACCGGAGTACGCAGCATGACCAGCCAGATCGAAGAGGTCGACGAGTCCCGAGTGAAGGTGCTCCTCGCCGAGGACGATGAGTCGTTCATCGATGCCCTGCTCATCGGACTCGCTCGCGAGGGGTTCGACGTCACGGTGGCCCGGGACGGGAACGAGGCGCTGCGGCTCTTCAGCACCCTCGACCCCGACCTGATCCTCTTGGACCTCATGCTCCCCCGCCTCTCGGGGATCGACGTCTGCCGTTCGATCAGGACCCACTCGACCGTCCCCATCATCATGGTCACAGCCAAGGGGACAGAGATCGACACGGTCGTCGGCCTCGAGGTCGGAGCCGACGACTACGT
>PLSY01000385.1 GCA_003164275.1 Acidimicrobiaceae bacterium
CCGTACTTGTTGTCGAACTTGGACTTGGTCACCGCATCGTTGACGTTGATCGCCGGGAAGAGCAGCTCGCCGGCCTGCTCCATCTCGTTCAGACGGTGGACGCCGGTGGTCGTCTCCTCGGAGACGCCCTTGATGCCGCTGGAGATCGACGTCCACCGGTTGGCGTCCTCGGTCAGGGTCCGGGTCAGCACGCTCAGGACAACGGCGTACTCCTCGGAGTCGGCCGTCGCCGGGTCGGGGACGGCACCGGCCTTCTCGAACTCCACACCCTTGTGGACGAGGAGGGTCGCATCCCCGCCGTCGTCGAGAATCATGGTCGGTCCCTCACCTGGCCAGTTGAGGGCCTGCTCGGTACACCACCAGTACTCCTCCAGGGATTCGCCCTTCCAGGCGAAGATGGGGACACCTTTCGGCGAGTCGACCGTGCCCTCCGGCCCGACGGCCACGGCCGCCGCCGCATGATCCTGGGTGGAAAAGATGTTGCAGCTGGCCCAGCGCACTTCGGCGCCGAGGGCGGTGAGCGTCTCGATGAGCACAGCCGTCTGGATGGTCATGTGCAGGGACCCGGTGATTCGGGCACCGCGCAGGGGCTGCTCGGATCCGTGCTCGGACCGCATGGCCATCAGGCCGGGCATCTCGTGCTCGGCGAGCTCGATCTCTTTGCGGCCGAAGTCGGCGAGTGACAGGTCGGCAACTTTGAAGTCGGAATGCTGTTCGCTGGTCATGGGGCTCCTTGTTGGTTCCGGTGCCATCGGTGTGGCCTGAAGTCACAGGCGCAGGCACAGGGCTGGGGCGACGGCGCTGGTTGGTCGAGGTCGACCGCCGGTGGAGGCAGGTGGCGTCCCAGCTCCCGGCATGACAATGGTAGCCGCCCGACCCGCTGCCTCACGCTCTACCATCGTCACGTGGAGTCGCCATGAGGAGCGGGCGCCGATGAGCATTCCGATCGGCGGGGACGACACCCCTGCATTCGAGGGCGGCGCCGGCCCTGCGGGCACGTCGTCCTTGGAGGTCTCCGACAGTCGAGAAGCTCTGGTTGGGGGCAACCGGGTGCGAAGGGCGCTCCCGCAACGGGCACGGCGCACGGTCGGCGCCTGGTGCTTCGCCGATCACATGGGACCGACGGCGGCCGACGGCACGAACCCGCTCGGAGTCGGCCCCCATCCCCACATGGGTCTGCACACGGTGACCTGGCTGCTGTCTGGCGAGCTCGTGCACCGCGACAGCCTGGGCTCAGAGCAGACCATCCGACCCGGCCAACTCAATTTGATGACGGCCGGCAACGGGGTGAGCCACGCCGAGGAGCCAACCCCCGGGCGCCGGGGGAGCCTCCCCGGCATCCAGCTCTGGGTCGCACTTCCCGAGGCGACCAGGCTCGGCCCCCCTGCGTTCGAACACCATGCCGAGCTGCCCGAGGTCGAGTTGGAGAACGCGGTGGCGACCGTCCTCGTCGGATCCCTGTCGGGCGTCACGTCGCCGGCCCGAGCCGATACCCCGATGGTGGGTGTGGACCTCCGACTACGGCCGGGAACGACCACCGTGGTCCTCGAGCGCGGCTTCGAGCACGGGCTAGTGGTCTTGGACGGAGCGCTCGAGGTGGAGGGCCGCCCGCTCGGGCCCGGTCACCTTGGCGCGCTGGCCCCGGGGCGCGAGGAGCTGGCGGTACGGGCGGAGGAGGGAACTCGCCTCCTCCTGCTCGGCGGGGTCCCCTTCGATGCTCCACTCGTCATGTGGTGGAACTTCGTCGGCCGGTCTCGAGCCGAGATGGTGGCCGCCACCGAGGAGTGGAACGCTGGCTCGGAGCGGTTCGGCGACCCGGGATCGTCCATGGCCCGGATCGCCGCGCCCAGGCCGCCGTGGAGGGAGGCGGACAACTAGGTTGGGGTTCCCGACATTCTGTGCTCATCGGATTAGTTGACCAAACTACTCATAGTTGTCAGGATTGGGCCGAAGAGCGATATCCAGTGCCGGCGACCGACGCCGAGGGATCGCCGTCAAGGAGGCCATACGTCATGTCCGATTCCTGGGGATTCGAGACCCGCCAGATCCACTCTGGAGCCGTGCCCGACCCGACCACCGGGGCCCGGGCCGTTCCGATCTACCAGACCACCAGCTACACCTTCCGGGACACAGCCCACGCGGCTGCCCTCTTTGGCCTCGAAGAGCTCGGGAACATCTATACCCGCATCATGAATCCGACCCAGGCCGTGTTCGAGGAACGGGTGGCCGCCCTCGAGGGCGGCGTGGCCGCCCTCGCCGTGGCCAGCGGACAGGCAGCGGAGACCATCGCACTGCTCAACCTGGCCGAGAACGGTGGCCATATCGTCTCTTCGGCATCGCTCTACGGGGGCACCTACAACCTGTTCCACTACACGCTGCCGAAGTTGGGGATCGAGGTCACGTTCGTCGCCGACCCCGACAACCTGGATGCCTGGCGGTCAGCCATCCGGCCCAACACCAAGGCCTTCTACGCCGAGACCCTGGGCAACCCCAAGGGTGATGTGCTCGACTTCGAGGGTGTCTCGGCCATCGCTCACGAGCACAAGATCCCCCTCGTGGTGGACAACACCCTGGCCTCGCCCTACCTGGCCCAGCCACTGCTGCACGGGGCCGACATCGTCGTGCACTCCGCCACCAAGTTCATCGGCGGCCACGGCACATCGATCGGCGGCGTGATCGTCGACGGGGGAGCGTTCGACTATGAGGGCAGCGGAAGGTTCCCGGGCTTCACCGAGCCCGACCCGAGCTATCACGGCCTGGTCTTCGGCCAGCTCCCCGAGGCGTTGTTCCCGGCCCGCTTCGTGCTGAANNATGGAGCGTCACGTGCAGAACGCCACCACCGTCGCCAACTGGCTCGAGGTGCGCGACGAGGTCGAGTGGGTCAACTACCCGGGATTGGCCTCGAGCCCATGGCACGAGCGTCAGCAGCGCTACCTACCGAACGGCGGTGGTGCCATCTTGGCCTTCGGCATCAAGGGCGGGGCTGATGCCGGACGGGCCTTCATCGAGGGCCTCGAGCTGTTCAGTCATCTGGCCAACGTCGGGGACGTGCGCAGTCTGGCCATCCATCCTGCGTCGACGACCCACAGCCAGCTGACCGAAGCCGAGCAGACGACGACCGGGGTCAGCCCCGACCTCGTTCGCCTGTGCATTGGCCTCGAGTCCATCGGAGACATCCTGGCCGATCTAGAGGCCGGCTTCCGCGCGACGAAGGGGGCGTGACAGGCCCCGTCGCCCCCGGGGTCTGGGAAGCGGGCAGGGAGCCCGGGCATCGCCAGTTCGTCGAGCTGTCTCGCCCTGGAGGGGCGGGCTTCCACCTGGAGGGTGGAGGCAGCCTTGACTCGGTCACGGTGGCCTTCGAGACCTGGGGGGAGCTGAACCGGGAGCACACGAACGCCATTCTCGTCCTCCACGCGCTGACCGGCGACTCCCATGTGGCAGGGGTGGCCGGTCCTGGCCACCCGACGCCGGGATGGTGGGACCGGGTCGTCGGCCCCGGCGCCGCCATCGACACGGACCGGTTCTTCGTCGTCTGCCCGAACGTCCTTGGCGGCTGTCAGGGGACGACGGGTCCGGGGTCACCGGCCGGAGACGGCAGCCCCTATGGCTCCCGGTTCCCCCTCATCACCATCAGGGACCAGGTGGCGGTCGAGGCGATGCTCTCCGACCGGTTGGGCATCGACCGCTGGTACGCGGCCATCGGCGGTTCGATGGGTGGGATGCGGGCCCTCGAGTGGGCATGCGGGCTCCCGGACCGACTGGAACGGGCCGTCGTGCTGGCCGTCGGGGCCCAGGCCTCAGCCGAGCAGATCGCCCTTTGCTCGCTGCAGGTTCGGGCCATCCGTGCCGACCCGGCGTTCGCCGGCGGCGACTACTACGACGCGGCCTCGTGGCCGTTGTCCGGGATGGCCTTGGCCCGGGGGCTCGGACAGGTCAGCTATCGGACGCCCGACGAGCTGCAGAACCGCTTCGGGCGAGCGGCTGCGGGCGACGAGGACCCGTGGCACGGCGGTCGGTTCGCTGTCGAGTCCTACCTCGAGCACCATGGGGACAAGCTCGGTCGCTACTTCGACCCGAACTCCTACATCATCCTCAGCGAGGCCATGAACCACCATGACGTCGGCCGAGGACGGGGCGGCATCGATGTGGCGCTCGCCAAAGTGACGGCCACGGTCGTGGTGGCAGGCATCGCCTCGGACCGGCTCTACCCCCTGACCCAGCAGTTCGAGTTGGCCGAGCTGCTCCCCGGCGACCGGCCGGCAGCAGTTCTCCAGTCCGTCTCTGGCCACGATGGGTTCCTGCTCGAGACCGATCAGGTAAGCGGCGTGATCGCCACCTGCCTTGGCGGGTGACCGGCTGAGCGGTCCCGATCAATCGACACGAGATTGGTCCAAGCCCTCCACGATGTCGTGCACGGAGACCGTGCCCGGTGACTGGCGTCCGGCCGCGGCGGCTCGGGCCAGGCCCTGGAGGCGTGCGTTGGCCGGGGTCGGGACCCCGAGGGTGCGACCGAGGAGGACGATCTCGCCGTTCAGGTAGTCGGTCTCGATCTCCCCGGTCCCACGCTGCAGGCTCTGCCACGACGAGTCGCCCGGCTTGGCCCGGCCGTCGATCAGACCGATCCGGAGCAGGTCAGCCCGCCGTTGCCGATCCTCGTCCACCGAGGCCACCTCGAGGCCGGCGGCGGCCAAGACGTCCTCACCCTCTTTGACCACGAGGTCGGAGAGGGTACTCGACCTGGCCTCTGGGCCACACAGGGCCTCGATCACGTTGGCGAGGTTCTTCAGGAGCTTGCGGCGCTTCCAGCGCAGGATGTCGGGGACGGCGCGAGCGTCGAACGTGGCGGTACTCAGGTCTGCGGCCAGCGAACGGCTGACGTCATCGGTACCGGCAGGATAGCGGCCGATGTCGAAGAGTCCCGAGACAGGCGAGGACCACGCCTCGATCACCCCGGGCTCGAGATGGCCCGCCGGGCACATCACGCAGACTCCCTGGACCCGGGCGAACAGCCGCAGTGCGGCCGGCTCGTTGGCCAGGCCGTTCTGCAGGCAGACGACGGCTGTGCCCGGCGGCGCCACCATGGCGAGCTCCCCGAGGGCGGCTGTCGTCTGTTGGCTCTTCACCGCCAACAGCACCCGAGTCGCGTCGCTCCAGTCGATCTCGGCGGGATGGGCGACCGCCCGAACCTGGACCACCTCGCGGCCCATCGGGGAGTCGATCCGAAGGCCGGACTCCTGGATGGCCCTCAAGTGGGCTCCCCTGGCGATCAGCGTCACGTCGAAGCCGGCCTGGGAGAGGCGCCCCCCGACCAAGCCCCCGATGGCTCCGGCTCCGTAGACGACGTATCCCATGGCGTGCATGGTGCCACGCCCGACGACTCTGCCGCCGACGCCGCTCAGGCTATGTAATATTGCATGTAGTGTAATCATGTAATCAAATTAGGAGGAGAGATCATGAGAGCAGGACACGAGCGCACAGGTCGAGGCCGTCATGCCGGTGGCGAGGAGAAGCCGTCGACCGACGGACTGGCCGGCTGGTTGGCCGGACGACTTCCGGAAGCATGGTTCGAGGGCCCGCCGGCCGTGACCGTCGACCGCGACGAGATTGTGATTGTCGGGCGGGTAGCCCCCCCAGCCCTTCCCGAGGATGGCGATGACGTCTCCAGATCGGCCGGTGAGGTCGGCAGGATCACCCGCTTCCGGGAGGACACCCGTGAGGAGCGCATGGCCATTGCCCGTGAAGCCGAGCACCATTTTGGACAAAGCGTGGCCTGGGGCGCCCAAGTCGGGGAGACCTCGGCGGTCTTCACCAACCAGTCGGTACCGGTCATGACCAGACTCCGCCAGCCCGAGCGACTCGTCCTCGACACCCTGGTCGACAGCGGGGTTGCCCGCAGCCGGGCGGACGCCCTCGCCTGGTGCGTCAAGTTGGTGGCCACCAATACCGACGAGTGGCTCAGCGATCTCCGTGCCGCCATGGAGTCGGTCGAGACAGTCCGCAAACAGGGCCCGTCGGTCAGCTGATGCTCAGCGGTCGGCGGCGACGAGCTGGCCGGTCTCTTGCCGCTCGGCGGTGGCGGCGACGACCGTCGTCATCGCCCAGCGGGTGGTGGTGAGAAATCCGAGGAGCAGCACGACCACGCTGCAGCCAAAGACGATCCACCATCCGGGATGGCTCCCCACCGCGAGGCCCTCGTGGAGGGACATGTGGGCGATGCCCGACGTGGCCGCCACTCCGACCACGGCCACCCCGAGGGACTGGCCGATCTGACGGCTGGTCGAGGCAATGGCCGCCGCCACCCCGGCCTGCTCGGGTGGCATGCCAGAGATGGCGGTGGTCGTGATCGGCGGGTTCACGAAGCCGAATCCGGTACCGAAGACGAAGTAGCTGGCCAAGAGCCAGGCATACGAGGTGGAGTCGGCCAACCCGGTGAGCATCAGTGAGGCCAGCGAGAGCATGCCGCCGGCGGCCAGAAGCGACGGGCGTGAACCGAAGCGCCCGACCAGCCACCCCGACACCGGCGAGATGGTGATGGTCATCGCCGCCATAGGTAGCGTGCACACCCCGGCCTCGAGGGCCGACAGACCGCGGACGTCTTGTAGGTAGAGGGTGTTGAGGAAGAGGAAACCGCTGAAGGCAGCGAAGGCACTGACGGCGATGACCGTCGCCCCCGAGAAGGGGACACTGCGGAAGAAGCGCAGCTCGACAAGGGGCTGGTGGCGCCGTGGCTCGTAGATGAGGATGCCGGCGATGCCGACGACGGTGATGCTGAACAGGGCGATGATCTCGGCCGACAGCCATCCGGCCTTCGGTCCCTCGATGATGCCGAAGGTGAGGGAGAACAAGACCGCCATCACCAGCAGCTGGCCGACCAGGTCGAGCCGGCGAGGGTGGGGGGCCCTCGATTCGGGCACGAACTTGGCGGCGAGGACGATGGCGGCCAGCCCGATCGGGATGTTGACCCAGAAGATGGCCCGCCATCCGACGGCTTGGACCAGCGCGCCACCGAGCACGGGGCCCATGGCGATGCTCACCCCGACCGTCGCTCCCCACAGACCGACGGCCTGGGCCCGTTCCTTCGGGTCGTGGAAGACGTTCCTGATGATGGACATGGCGACGGGGTTGAGCATCGATCCACCGACCGCTTGGACCATGCGGAAGACGATCAGCCACTGCAGGCTCGGGGCAATGCTGCAGAGCAGGGATCCGAGGGTGAACAACGAGAGCCCGGCCTGGAAGGTCCGGCGCCGGCCGAGGCGGTCGGCGGTCGATCCCGAGAGCATGAGGAAGCTGGCCAACACCACGAGATAGGCGTCGACCACCCACTGGAGGCCCGAGACGCTGGCATGGAAGTCACGCCCGATGGCCGGCAGGGCGACGTTGACGATGGTGGCGTCCATGCCCACGATGAACAGGCTCATGCAGCAGACAGCGAGGATGACCAGTCGCCGTCGGCGGTCGGGCCCCTCCACGTTGCCTGCGTTGGGGGGAACGCTCGTCTCAGTCATCGGTCTCGGGAAGGTCGACCATGGGGGGCTCTGCGCCCGCGGCCACGATCGACCTCAGGTGGGCGTGGCGGACCATGAAGTAACCGAAGCTGGCGGCCACGAAGCACGACACGGCCCCGACGGCGAGGCCCACCCGGGCACTCGACCCGGCGGTGATCCAGCCGATGAGCGGGCCGCCGATCGGCGTGGACCCGAGGAAGGCCACGGACCACAGCGCCATGACCCGGCCTCGCATCTGTTGGTCGGTGGCGAGCTGCAGGGTCGAGTTGCCCATGGAGAGGAACGAGACGCTGGCGTAGCCGACGGCGGCCAGAGCCACGAGGGCGACGGCCAGAACCGGGGAGGCGGCGGCAAAGGCAATGACCACACCGAAGGCCAGTGAGGCGAGCACCATGGCCCGTAGCCCTGTCTTTCCGCGGGCGGCGGTCATGAGGCCGCCGACGACCGCTCCGACCCCCATGGCTGCAGTCATGATCCCGTAGACCTGGGGCCCACCGTGGAAGACGCTCTTGGCGAACACCGGCAGAGTGACCTGGAACTCGTAGGCGAGCATGCCCACGAGTCCCATCATGAGGAGGGGGACACCGAGCTCGGGGGTGCGGGCCACGTAGCGGAATCCTTCTCGCAGCTGACCTCGCCCCCGCACCGTCGGTGGGCTGGGCGACAGTTTCGAGCGGTCCATGGTCGTGAGGGAGAACACCACGGCGACGAAGCTCACCGCGTTCAGCACGAAGCACCATCCCTCACCGACAGTGGCGATCAAGACCCCGGCCACCGCCGGGCCGATGGCCCGAGCCGCGTTGACCAGGGTCGAGTTGAGGCTCACCGCGTTCCGCAGGTCCTTCGGCCCGACCATCTCCAAGACGAAGGCCTGGCGAGAGGGGTTCTCGAAACAGTTGTTGAGGCCGAGGGCCACAGCGAGGATGCAGACGTCGGTGTAGGTCACATGGTGGGTGAGAGTGAGGGCCGCCAGCACCGCGGCCTGGACGCCCATCAGGGACTGGAGGACGATCATGAGTCGTCGCTTGTCCACCCGGTCGGCGATCACCCCGCCGTAAGGGCCGAGCAGGAGCACAGGGAGGGTCTGGAGGGCGACGATGATGCCGAGGTCGGTGGCCGACCCGGTCAGCGTGAGGACCAGCCAGGACTGGGCCGTGGTCTGCATCCAGGTGCCGATGAGGGAGATGGCCTGGCCGGTGAAGTACCGGCGGTAGTTCGGCACGGCCAGCGAGGAGAAGGTGCGGCGACTCGCTGTTTGGATGCTCATCTGGGCAGCTCGGCCAATGACTCGGCCAGGGACTCGAGTACCGGCATGGCGGCAACGAGGAGCCCCCGTTGCTCATCGTCGAGGCCACCCAGCGCCCGGCTCAGGGCGTCGTTTCTCTCACTGCGAACCCGGTTGACCAGCTCGCGCCCTTCCCGGGTCACAGCCAGATGGGCGACCCGGCCGTCCTCTCGGTCCTGTCGCCGCTCGACCAGCCCGGCCGCCTCGAGCTTGCCGACGATGCGGGACAACATGGTCGGGTTGAGACCCTCGAGGCTGGCCAGGTCGGTCAACCGCAGGGGCCCGTTCCGCATGGTCGTGGCCAGCACCTGGTAATGGCTAGAGGTGAGATCGGCCCCGGCACGCGTCTGGCGGAGCCGACGCCCGAGGCGGGCAATCAGCGTCCGTAGCTCGGCCGGCAGCTCGTCAGGTTCCTCGACGCCCATGGGGCCAGTCTACCAATTAGATGCTTGCTAGCAGGCATCTAATTTTCTGCAACTGGCTTGCCTGCGCTCAGGCGGGGGGGGACCAGCTCTTGTCGAGGACCCGTCGTACGAGGGGGACGAACGAGTCGAGAGGATCACTGTCGTAGTCGGGGTCGAAGGACACCTCGTCGTATTTGGCCGTGAACTCGACGGTCCGGTCGTAGTAGGGGCTTGAGATGTAGTCGTCCCGCTTGTCCGGGTTGAGTCCCAGATGGGCACCGAAGAAGTACACCTGGAACACCGGGTGGTGGACCAGCATCCAGTAGTTGGCCTGGCTGATGAACGGGCGAAGGATGGAGCCGATCACCTCGCCGTGGTTGAACGGACCGAGCGACTCGGCGACATCATGGAGGAGTGCGCACACCACGTACTCCTCGTCACGGCCGTCGCTCCGGGCCCGGGTGGCTGACTGAAGGCTGTGGTCAAGGCGGTCGATCGGGTACTCCTGGTCGCCCTCCAAGTCCGAGAGCATGCTCAACAGCAGGTCGGGAAGGTGCCGGACGGCCGTCTCGTGGACCTCGGCGAGAATGGCGAAGTCGGTGTCGGTGCCCTCGTCCATCCGCCGGAAGTGCATACGGGTGGGCTCGTCAACCAGGGTGGGCTCATCAACCATAGGAAAATCGTATCGACTCATCGGGTTGTCGGAGGGACGACCTAACTCCCTCGCAGACTGGTGGCGTCGAAGGAGAGCACGGCGTCGTCCAGTGGCAGGACCACGGTCGGCTGCATGCGCTGGTGCTCATCGGCCACCAAGTGGACGACGGTCCCATAGGCCATGAAGCAGACAGCGTGACGAGCGAAGTCCATCGGTCCCTCGGTGACCTTCACCTCAACCACGCCGGACCCTCCGAGGTCGAGGGCCGAGCGCTGCATCCTCTCCATGGCCGACTCCCGGGCGGAGTACATGGCCTCGGTGAAGTTGGTCAGCTCGACGTTGACACCCTTTTGCTTCATGGTGGTACCGAGGGAGCGACGGGGGGCGTAGACGAAGCTGGCGCCGGCGGCGAGGCCGAGAGGGGCCCAACCTGCCGTGTGCAGGAGGGTGAAGTCACGCCCGGAGAGGTCCGAGACGAAGACCGACTCGGCCGTCACCCGCTTGGAGCCAACCGGCCTGACCGCGGTGCCGGTCAACGTCACGTCGATGTGGTGGCGGTGGACGGCCCACTCCACATGGACGCCGACCACGCCGTGACCACCGGCTTTGGCGCATTCGCGATGGATACGATCGGTGGCCTTGGCAAAGGAGCGCTGGTAGGCGTCCGACGCGTAGCTGATCTCCCCCTGGCCCCAGTTCCACACTCCCATGGGGACGGCATGGAGGGACATCCCGCAGACCAGTTCCACCGGCTCCCAGCCGATGGAGTGGAGGATCAGCTCCTCGTCGATGGACAGGTCGGAGGTGGTTGACGGGCCCGACGGCGACGCCGGCCCGTTGAGGGAGTGTGCCGCCGCCAGCATCTCCGCCCGGAGGTCGATCTCGCCCTCTGTCCGATCTCCGCCCCTGGATGCAGTGGTCACGACAGCCTGACTGTCGGGCGGGGAGCGGCAAGGGGATCGAAATCCTTGAACCGGCGGACCTGGTTGCCTCGCAGGATGCACTGGAGCTCGGCATCCCCTTGCCCGAGCTCCCGCTCGGTGGTGGCGAGCGATGCGCCATGGAGCGAGTCGCCGCCCAGTGCGGCTCGGACGCGCTCACGGGCGATTCGTCGCACGGCCATATGGGCCTTGGCCGTCTGCTCGATCTCCGCACCGGCGACCTGCCCCCAGTTGGTGGTGCTCCCCTCGGTCAGGTACTCGGTGATGCAGTTGGCCCACACCCGCACCGACGAGATGGCGGCGGCAACCGACACCGGCGCGTAGCCGGCCTCGATCAGCTTGCCCAGTCGCTGGCCGGCCAGATAAGTCGTCCACGGCCGGTCCCCGATCGGCGGCGGGCCGTCGATCACCCGAACGGCTGTGCCCTGCACCCGGAACTCCAAGAGCCCGAGGTCCCCGAGAGGGGAGGAGGCGTCCACGACGCCGACGATCCCGTGGGCCCCTAGGGTCCGTGCCTCTTCGAGCATGCGCTCGTAGGAGGAGCTGAACCCTTCGCGCCAGGCATCTTCGATCCAGGTCTGCTCATAGTTCTGGCCCCACCCACGGTGCTCGGCCGAGACGTACCCGTGGGGGCACTGCCAGGCCTCTGAGTAGCCCTGGCCGTTGGCCCGCCCGGTCGGGCCGAAGGCCCCGAAGGACATCCCCATCCCGTACCAGCGCCACTGCATGACGCAAAAGCCCTGGACGTAGCCGGCGGGCTCGAGGCCCATCTGGAGACAGGCGGCGAAGTCGGGGACTGACAGCCCAGAGGTGAAGGACCCTTCGGCGAACCTGCGACCGGCCGCCTCGGGCAGGTCGCCCGGGAGCTCGTCCATCAGTTGTCGAGCGAGATGATGGTCGTGGGCCGGGGCAGGGTGACTTCATCTGAGGTCTTGACCACCGCGGTGCCGAGCGAGAGGAACTCGATGGTGTGGCTGCCCCACTGGTGGGACTTCTCCTCCAGGCGTACCCCGACGATGCCCGAGGCGCCCAACTGGTTCGACTCGTCCTGCATGCGGGTCATGGCCAGCTCCCGGGCCTCATAGAGGGCCTGGGTGAAGTTCGGGAGCTCGACATTCTGGCCGGCCGAGCCGAGCGTCTGGCCGAGTCCGCGGTGGGCGATGTGGTAGACGCAGGTGCCCATGACCAGGCCCTGGGGGATATAGCCGGTCTGCATCAGGGTCCAGAAATCCTGGCCCGACAGGTCCGAGGTGAAGGGCTTGCCCAGCTTGTTGCGGTGGGAAACACCGTTCTCGGCCTTGACCGCCGTACCGACGGCGATGAACTCGGCCGCGTCCTTACCCCACTCGTAATAGTTGACGTCGAGGCGGACGCCCACCACGCCGTCGGCCCCCAACTCATCGGCCTCCTCTTCCATCCGGGTCATGGCCAGCTCCCGGGCCTCGTACATCGCCCCGGTCAGCTTGGTCAGCTCCTGGCTCTGTCCCCACTTCCTGGTCTGGATACCGGTGTGGTAGATCGATGATCCCATCACGAACCCGAGCGGGTGGAAGCCGACCTCTTTGATCAGCAGGAACTCGTTGACCGACAGGTCGGAGGTGAACAGGCCACCTTCGAGTTCGGCCAGTCGTCGACTCGCCCCTTCGGGCAGGTCTGTGGGTTGGTCAGCCATTCGTTCCTCCGATGACAATCGACTCGAGTGCTTGTCGCACAGCTTGGCTGTGTGCGGCCTCTGCTTGGAGGTCGGCGAGCAGCCTGGCCAGCCACTCGTCCACGCCGACCTTCTCACTGCGGATGCGGATGCCTCCCGACGAGTGGCCGATGGTGCAGCGAAGTGCATCACCGTCGACGAGAGCGTCGAACTGGTCGTCATCCATGGTGATCTGGATCGACTGGATGACCTCGGGCTTGCGGAACCGCCCGCCGGTTCGCCTCACCTCCATCCGGGAGCCGAGGGCGTCGCCCAGCATGTCGGTGAGCGCCTTGACCAGGATCCGCACATCTGAGCGGTCAGCGCGCAGTGACGCTGCAGCCAACTCGAGATCGAACGAATCGTCCATGCCAGTCACTCCTCGAACCCTACCGCCCAGCCGCCGATGGGGTTCGGCGCCCGGTCGAGCCGACGGGTCAGCGGCGGGACCGAGCCAGAGTGCGGGTTGTGGCCGCTTGCCATATGGTCGATGCGTGTCCGACTCGGCCCCCGCATCCTCCGCCCCCTTCGCCCCGGGGTCGGTGTCCTTCCGGCTCTATCCCCATAACGACCTCGGAGCCACCGACGTGGTGAGCGAGCTCTGCGCCCAGGGAGCGAGGGCCCTCGGGCTCGGGTTCGATGGCGTGATGACCAGTGAGCACCACGGGGGCTTTGCCGGCTACATGGCAACCCCACTCCAGATGGCCGGGTTCATCCTGGAGGACAGCCCGGTCGGCTGGGCCGCAGCCTGTCCGTTACTGCTGCCCCTCCGGGCCACGGTGTCCATCGCCGAGGAGGTGGCGTGGCTCCGGGCCCGCCATCCCGGCAGGGTGGGCCTCGGGGTGGCGGCGGGCGCCCTTCCCCTTGATTTCGAGGCCATGGAGGTGCCCCTGGACGAGGCCGTCCCCCGGTTCAAGAGGGAGCTCCCGAGGATCATCGGGCTGTTGCGGGGTGAGGATCTCGGCCCCTTGGGGGGCGATCCCGCCCTCCAGGCCTGTGCCGGCGACCCGGTGCCGGTGCTCAGTGCGGCAGTGTCGCCGGCCGCTGCCCGGCGGGCGGCCCGCTGCGGCGCCGGAATCCTGATGGAGGGCATGTCGGGACTCGATCGTTTGGTTCGACTGTGCTCGGAGTACGACAAGGCCGGTGGATCGGCCGGCAAGGTGCTCATTCGCCGGGTCTGGCTCGGCGAGCCGCCCGAAGAGCTGATCGAGCAGCAACGGCGCGTCTACAACAGCTACGGGGATTCGGCCACGCTGTTCGGTGACGATCAGACGGTCGCCACCGATGACCCGATCGAGATGGCCGAACGGCTTCTCGAGCTTGTGAAGACGACCGGCGCCGTCGCGCTCAATCTTCGTGTCCATCTGCCCGGCGTCTCGCCGACCGCCGTGCGCGACCAGATCGAGCGGCTTGGTGGTGAGCTGTTGGGCCCGTTGCGGGCCCGCTGGCCGGTTCGCTGACGCCCCGGGGCCCGTCAGTGGGTGGCGAGGCCAGGAGCTGCCGGCCGAATGGCCGGGCTGGCGGCGGGGGGAGCGACCACCCACCGAAGAGCGGTACTCACGAGGAGGGCGGCCGGGCGGACGGCCAGCCGGTTGGCGCCGGGGACGGCCGCGAGGTGAAGCTGGCGCCTGGCCCAGGCGGGCAGCGTGTCGCCGGCCGCGCCGATCAGCACGCCGTAGGTGGTCATCTCGTGGGGTCGATTGCTCACGCCGCGGAGCACGAAGTTGCGAGCCGTCCTCGCCTCTTTGGTCAGGCGGAGCTGGGGTTGAACGACTCTGAAGTACTCATGGAGCGCCGCTACGCTGCGGGGAACTTCAACAGCCCCGAGGCCGACAGCCACCCTGGCCATCTGGTCGAGGTAGTCGTCCTGCTCGTCGACGGAGAGCTGCCTCGGCCCGTAGATCATGGAGGCGGTGAGAAAGCTGTTGACCTCGGCGGCATGCACCCAGGCGATGAGCTCGGGATCTCCGGCCGAGTACGGCCGTCCATCGGGAGCAATGCCCTTCACGTGACGGTGGACCGAACGGACCCGCTCGACGCCGGCTTGCGCCTCGGCCTTCGTCCCGAACGTCGTGGTTCCGAGGAACGACGCTGTGCGATCGAGTCGACCGAGCGGGTCCCTTCGGTAGTTGGAGTGCTGAGCCACGCCGGCCATAGCCAAGGGATGGAGCATCTGGAGGAAGAGGGCGGCCAAGCCCCCGATGAGCATGGCGGGCAGGTCGGAGTGGACCCTGCGGACAACGGACCCCGGAGCGAAAAAGGCCTCGTCGGGATCGTCGCAGGCCGGCCTCGGGGGGTCGGTGATCCCGATGCTCCGTCGGATCTGGGCCTGAAGTTGGCCCCGCAGGCGGGTCATGCCCTCGGCGGTGACCGCTTGGCCGACTGATCGGGCCTCTAGTACCTGTGCCCGGGTGTCCACGGGACGGACCCTACCGGCCGCGCCAGGATCTCGAGTTCCGGCCCTGTCTCTCCAACCGAGGACGAACTGGGCCGACGATGGTGCCGTCGGCGCCTACTGGGCCGCGGGCTTCACTCTGCCCCAATAGTCGTTGTCGAGCATGGCGCGGAGGTGGGCGTGGTGGAGAATGGCGTGGTCAGGATCCTCGGGCATCACGGCCTCGCCGAACCGGATCGATCGTCGGGTGATGCGGAACATCACGATGCCGTGGCGCAGTGCGGCATAGGCGGTATAGAAGTCGAGGTCCTTCGGCTTGTAGCCCGAGGCCTCCTCGTAGATGGCCGCGACCGTCTCCCTGCGCATGAAGTGGGGCATTCCGGGCATGCCGAGGTCCTCGACCAGATCCTGGAAGAACCGGTGGATGTAGATGATCCAGCCGAGATCGATCTCTCTCGGCCCGATCGCCGCCATTTCCCAATCGAGCACGGCGACAGGGGCGAAGTCCTCGAACATCATGTTCCCGACTCGGGCGTCCCCCCAGCTGAACACGGCGTCGTCGGGGTTGGACGGCCAGTGCTCATCCAACCATTCGAAGCCACGCTCGATGAGGGGGGACCGCACGCCGTCGGCCGCCACCCATTCGTAGTAGGCCCGCTGCTCGTTCACATGGTGACGCAGTGGACTCTCCCCGTCAGCGGGACCGGCAAGGAATGCCGCCGGGCCGTCGGCCGTCAGCTCGTGGAGTTCGGCGACCACCTCGACGGCCTTGCGCTCGAGGCGCTGCTGGTCGGCGAGGTCGGACTCGAAAAACCAGTTGTCACCAAACGTGTAGGGCAGCACGTCTGGAGGGACGATGCCGTTGACCCTCTCCATCACGAAAAAGGGCACGCCGATGGTGTCGGTCCCTTCTTCTAGCCACAGGACCCTTGGGACCGGGACCTTCGTGTGCTCGGCCACCATCTCCATGGTTTCGAACTGTCGCTTCATGTCGTAGACCATGAACACCGGATCCGCCGCCGGGTCGGGAGCGATGCGGGCCACGAGCTCCCGAGGTGAGGATTCACCGGGAACAGTGAGGTCGAAGAGCACGGTCTCAGAGGACATCCCGTTCGACTCGGGGACGATGAGCGCCGACACTTTGGAGCCGGGGATCCGCTCTTCCAGCCACTGTTCCAGCTGGGAGCGCAGCTGCTCATAGTCACGCGTCGAGGTCTGGGGTCGCCCGGAGCTGGGTCCATCCGTCATGGTCATTGGTCGCTACCTCGTGAGGTCGAAGGGTGGTCGATGGTGCGGGCGTCGAGGGCTAGGGCAGCTGGCCGTCCTCCCGGGGGTGGCAAGGAGAGCGACGATCTCGCCGCGCTGGACGCCCGGTTTCCCTCCAGCCTGGTTGGCTGCGCCATCGTTCCCCCCCCAGCAGCGGCCGCCAGAGGCCATTGCGTGGTGGAGAAGCTAGCTGACCTGTCGCCAGCTGTCAGGGCCATTACGGCCGGGCCTGGCGTCAGGTCGGCTCCTCCCGGCTGACTGCCAGCGCTGGGACGTGATCCTGGCCATCTACATCAGCCAAGGCACCGCTTCCCAACAGGAGTTGGCCGCCGCCTTTTGCCGCGGGAGCCTGGCTGCGGCGAGGTAGGCGCTGGCCGTGCCCTGGCACGCGGCCAGTCATTCGCGGAGGCTCATCCACGGCGTCGGTGACCCCGGGCTACGGCTCATGAGGCAGGGTTCTACCTCACTCCCGTGCTCTGCGTCGTGGCCACGGGTTTGGCGTTGGTCGATGCCCGCATCGGCGTCGTCTTGCTTCTGGTGGAGGGGTGCGAGTACCTCCTCCACATCGGAACCCGTGCCTCGCCCCAGGGCACAGACTCCCGCTCCAGTGGATCCCGGACGTCCATACCGCCGGCTTGGCCATCTGCGAGTTCAACCCCGACCACGTCGACGAGGGCCATCTCACGGCGCGCTAGTTCGCCGAGGCCTTGATGAACGCATCCCCAATGCTGAGATCGACAGACACGAGCGGGCTCGGCCGGCCACCGGGCCACCCCCGTACAGCCATTGTCATGACCCGTCCCCGTCCGTCCGCCCCCCTCGCACTGGCTGGGCTCTTCACGGCCAGTGCGATCGTCCACCTCGTGCGACCGCAGTCCTTCGAGGCGATCATGCCGAGGTACATCCCGGCCCGCCAACACCGGGCCCTCATCTACGCCAGTGGCGTGCTGGAGCTTGCCTGCGCCTTCGGCCTAGCGAGGAAGAGGGCGTGGGCCTCGGCGGCCAGCACGGCAGTGTTGATCGCCGTCTTTCCAGCCAACGTCCAGATGGCATTGGATGCGGGATCGGGGAGGTTGCCCGGAGCCTCGGACAACCGGGTCGTTGCCTGGGGAAGGCTCCCACTCCAGGGTCTGATGATCTGGGCGGCTCGCCAAGGCCGTCCTGATCGCCAGGATGCCTAGGCGGATGAAGGGGTCGGTGGCCGGCAAGGCTGTGGGCTCCCCAACGGGCGGACGCCGGCCTCGGGGCGGCGTGGCCGACCGTGCAACAGCCATGATGGTCGCATGAGACGTTTCGTTCTAACCATGACCTGTCCGGACCGGACGGGCATCGTCGCCGCCGTGAGCAGCTTCATCGCTTCTCATGGCGGTTGGGTTGTAGAGGCCGCTCAGCACGGCGACTTGACGACCGGACAGTTCTTCCAGCGCATCGAGGTCCTGGCTGACAGCCTCCCCTTCGGCCCCGAGGAGTTCGGTCAGCGCTTCAGCGACGTGGCCGGGGAGTTCGAGCTCGACTGGCGGCTGAGCGACACCGATGTTCGCAAGCGGGTGGTGATCCTGGTGAGCCGCGAGGACCACTGCCTGGCCGATCTCCTCCATCGCTGGCGGAATGGGGATCTGCAGTGTGACATTCCGGCTGTCATCTCTAACCATCCCGACCTTCGACCACTGGTCGAGTGGCACGGCATCAAGTTCGTCCACGCCCCAGTCACAGCCGACCGCAAGGCAGAGGCACTCTCCGAGGTGGCCTCAGTCTACGAGGAGGCTCAGGGCGACGTGATGGTGCTCGCCCGCTACATGCAGATGATCCCGGCCGATGTGTGCGAGCGATATCCCGGGCACATCATCAACATCCACCACAGCTTCCTGCCGTCGTTTGCCGGGGCGCGTCCGTATCACCAGGCATTCGAACGGGGGGTCAAGCTGATCGGCGCCACCTGTCACTACGTGACAGCGGAGCTCGACGCCGGGCCGATCATCGAGCAGGCCACCAGCAGGATCGACCACGGCGACACCGTCCAGGACCTGTTGCGCATCGGCCGTGACGTCGAGAGGTCGGTCCTCGCTCGTGGTCTGCGGTGGCACCTCGAAGACCGAGTGCTGTTGAACGGCAACCGGACGGTGGTCTTCGCGTAGCCGCCGAGCGTTGCCGGCGGCGGACCCTGGACTCGTATCCGGCCGGCCGGCTCGGTGCGGCGTGTGCCTGTCCCGATCGGGCATCGCCTAGCTGTAGCGACCTACCAGCTCGATCCCGGGGTGCCGATGGTACGGTCCGAGCCATGGCCCGTACCATCGCTACCAACACCCACATCGACCGAAGTGGCTTGGAAGAGTTCATCCGTCCCCGACACAGTGCCATCGTGTGCACGCAGCGGGCCGACGGGCGTCCCCAGATGTCACCGGTGACCATGGGGGTCGACACCGACGGCACCGTCCTCGTCGCCAGCTATCCGGAACGGGCCAAGGTCCACAACCTGCGAAAGCGCCCGTCGGTCGACGTCTGCGTGCTCTCAGACAACTTTGGCGGGGAATGGGTGCAGGTCTCCGGCACCGGGACGATCGTGGATCTGCCGGACGCAGTCGACGGTCTGGTGGCCTATTTCCGGTCCATCAGCGGGGAGCACCCCGACTGGGGGGAGTACCGCCAGGCCATGATCGACCAGGGCAAGGTCCTGATCCGGATAGACATCGAGAGCTGGGGCCCCATCAGCAAGGGGGGATTCCCGGCCCGTCTGGCCGACCAGTGATCCGAGGGGTCCCGGCGATCCCGGCCCGGCAACGACGCCCCTTCGTGCCCACCCGGCCTGAGCGTCGGTCGACCAGGGACTGAGGGGGAAGCGACATCAGTGCGTCGGCCCGGATAACCACTGGGTGCGCCGTCGAGGGCAACCCCGGGGCCTTGCTGACCGCTCCGTGTGGGCTCGAAAACGGCGGGCAGGACGGCTGGTTCACCCTCTGTCTGGTGAAAATGGCGAACGCCCCTCCCCGGGAAATCAGGGGAGGGGCGTTCACTCATGCCACCTACGGTGGAGGCGAAGGGACTCGAACNNTACCAGCTGAGCTACGCCCCCGAGGCCGGATTAGGTTATCAGCCAGTCGCACCCCGCCCGGATGGCCCAGGAACTCGGGCCGTCCGAGCGCAAGAACCCTCCATGGGCCCCACCGCCGGACGGGTTGGGGCCTCACAGGAAGCAGTAATCGGCAGCGCCATCGCCCACCGGTACGATCGTGGGC
>PLSY01000244.1 GCA_003164275.1 Acidimicrobiaceae bacterium
CCGTTTTGTTCAACAGTCTCCTAGGTCGCCGTCATACTGGGACGGTGCCGTCATACTGGTCCGGCGGGACGCATGATGCCCTCGAACTCCCAATTCCAGCTCATCAATCACCCGCTCACGGAGCTCTCGACTGGTGGGGCTCCACTCCCCGTCGCTCGGGGTCAGCGACCTGAGCGTCGCCTCACCGTGCTCACGCCAGCTTGGTGAACAGACGCTGGACCTCATCGAGGGGATAGCCGGACTCGGCTGCCTCTTCGGGGTGCTCCAGGCAATAGGTCAACCCGCTGGCGATCAGACGGAAGCCCACCTGTTCGAGGGCCTTGGTGGCGGCACTGAGCTGGGTCACGATGTCGCGGCACTCACGTCCCTCGGCCAGCATGGTCTCCACGGCCTGGACCTGGCCTCCGGCACGCTTCAGCCGTTTCCGGAGGTCTGTGACCACTTCGTCGGGTAGTTGCACACTTGCTCCTTCATTGTCGATCAGTCTCGTCGGTCGATGCTTCCAGGTGGGGGGGAACCCCACCTTGGGCAGGATATGGCCGAGCCACCTCGGTTGATGCCAGGCGCTGTGGCCACCCAGGCGAAGCAACACCGGAAGCATGACCAGCCTGACCACCAGTGCGTCGAGGGCCACGGCGATGGCCAAGATCACTCCCATCTCCTTCGGTGCTAGCGGACCGGACAGGGCGAAGGTGAAGAACACGGCGACCATGACGGCGGCGGCGGACAGCACCACCCGTCCCGAGGTGCGCATCGATCCGATCATGGCGTGCTCGGGATCGGGGTGGGTCTCATAGCGTTCCTTGGCCGCCGAGAGCATGAATAGCGTGTAGTCCATAGCCACACCAAAGACCATGGCCCCGAAGAACAGCGGCGCCCAGGCGTCGATGAACCCCTGGGGCTGGAAGCCCAGCAGCCCGGCCAGGATCCCGTTCTTGAAGCTGCCAGGCGCATAACGCGGAAAATCCCGGCCTCCCAACGGGAATCCGGGACTTCCGTTACTGCTTCAGCGCACCTTCCGGTAACGGCTGTTGGTGGCGGGGGTAGGATTTGAANNCCTTCGGGTTATGAGCCCGACGAGCTACCAGACTGCTCCACCCCGCGGCGCACGAGAGAATCTAGCACTTGCAGACAGGACCTCGTTCATCGCCGGACCTTTTGGACCGCTCAGGACTAGGGAGTGGTTGTCGTCGTGGTGGTCGTTGTCGTCGAAGGGGTCGTGCCTTCGGTGAGCTGCTGAACCTCGGCAAGGTTCGACTCGAGCGTATTGATGTCTGACTGGTACGCACCGAGATTGCCCGCCTTGAGATCGGTCTGGGACTGCTCGTAGGCCTGCTGCGCTGCGTTCAACAGTGCCCGGACCTGGGGAGAGAGTTCTCCTGTAGATGTTCCGCCCCCGGACGTGGAGACCGGAGCCGCGAACACCTGGGTGAGGGCGGACGCCAGCGTGTCACCGATGGCCGCAGGTTTGTTGCCGTAGACGGCAATCACCTTTTGCAGCTCAGGGAAGGCATTGCGCGACGACTCGACGTAGAGCGGCTGGATATAGAGCAGCGAGTCGGCCACGGGGATCATCAAGACATTTCCGAGGAGGGCTGAGGACCCGTTCTGGTTAACCAACGTGATGGCTTGGGAGACAGTGGGAGTGGCGTCGATCTTGGCGGCCACGATGGAGGGACCATTGACCGGGTTGTTCCGTGGTGTGACAAACATCTCGAGTTGGCCATAGTGACCCGGGTCCGAGCCAGCAATCATGAATCCGGACAGGGTCTGGATCTGGCTCTGCTGGGAAACGGGCACGAACGCGTTGATCATGGCGAACGACTGCTGCGTCTGACCTGGTACCTGCATCACCTGATAGATCGGGGACATCCGGACCAGCTGGCCGGTGGAGACCTGCTGGCCCTGGGCATTCGTGGTCAGTGTGGTGGCCAGGGCCTGAGACGGGGAGCCCGATCCGGGCGACGGCGAGAGCGCCCATGCGTCGGCTGCGCTGTAGAAGCTCGATGCATTCGTGATGTGGTAGCGGCCGTAGGTGGTGGCCTGGACGGTGAAGATGTCCTCTGGATACCGAAGGTGGGCCCTTAGCGCAGCGCTCATCTTGGATGCGGGGGTGAACATCCCGGGGAATGCGTTCTCATAGGTACGGATGATCGGATCGCTCGGGTCCATGACGTAGAAGGTCATCTTGCCGGTGTAGGCGTCGATCAAGACCTTCACTGAGTTGCGGACGTAGTTGAAGGTGCCGTTCAGCCCGCTTCCCGCCGCCACTGCCCCGGTGTTGGCGTTTTGGGCATAGGGGTAGTTGTCCGTCGTCGTGTAGGCATCCTGGATCCAGTCGATGTGCCCTCCGAGGAGAACCGGATAGGGATCGGAATCGAGCTTGAGGAAGGGGGCCGCCATGGATACGCGTGCCTGGACGCCCCGTTCGAACATCAGCCGTGACTTGTTGGTGATCTGATTGGAGATGATCAAGTTGAGATCGCTGAACCGGAGGGCGAACATGGCTTGGACGAAGAAGGAGGAGAGCTGCACCCCTCCATCTCCCTGGTAATGGGTCTCGACGTTCGTTCCGTTGGCCACTTGGTAGTCGATCTCAGGCTGTTTGGTGTTGGCCACGACGTATCCGGAGTTGTTCAGCCCGAAGTAGATCGAGGGCTGGGTGACCGTCGGAAGTCCGCTATTGGAGTTGGGGGGAACGTCTCCAACGGCGAACGACGGATCGCCGTTGCTCGTTGTCGCATTGGCTGGCGAGATGATCATCCCGTAGCCGTGGGTGTACTGGAGGGTCGTGTTCACCCATGACGTCGACGGGAGGTCGGCATCGTTGACCTCCCGCACGCCGACAATGGTCGGTGTCTCCATCCCATTCACCTTGTAGCGGTCTACCGCCAGGCTGTTGAACTGGTAGTAGGAGCGAATGTCCTGCAACTTGTCGTAGGTGGGCTGGGTCTGCTGGGGATCCCACAGGCGGACGTTGGCCAGCGTGTCGCTGTTGGCCGAGAGCTGTGAGGCCGTCAGGGTGGAGGATGCCGGGTAGGACACGCTCTTCACGTTGTTGAGGTCCATGGCGGTTCGGGTGGCATCGATGTTCCGCTGGATGTAAGGCCGCTCGAGCGTGTTCTGGGCTGGGTTGACCTTCAAGGCTTGGACAGCCGCCGGGTAAATGGTGCCGGCGGTCAGTGCCACGAGGAACCAGAGTCCGACGCCCAGAATGGGAAGGGCCCAGCCCTGGCGGCGGATGTTGTAGATCAACAGGGCAGCGGCGGCCAATGACACGAGGATGAGCAGCTCGAGGGCGGGGAGCCGGGCGTGGACGTCGGTGTAGCCCGCACCCTGCACATACCCGTTGCTCGAGAGGTCGAGGTTGAAGCGGGCCAGGTAGTAGCCCACCGCCTTGACCAGGGCCAGCAGGCCGAGAATGACGGAGATGTGGGCCTTCACCGCAGGTCGCACCCTCGGGCGCGAGCCCTGCATGCGGATACCGCCATTCAGGTAGTGGCTGAGCACCGTGACCAAGAGGACGATGAACAGGGCCACCAGGGCCCAGTGGATGAGGAACTGCTGGAAGGGCAGGGTGAACACGAAGTAGCCCACATTCCGATGGAACTGTGGATCGGTGGCACTGAAATTCGTGCCGTTGCGGAACAAGATCCAGTTCTGCCATTGCCCGATGGCCTGGGACCCCACGATGAGCGACAAGATCGTGACGACGCCGACGCGCAGCCAGCGGGAATAGGGCCCAATGACCTCCTGATAGCGCTTGACGAACTCGTCTTCCGCATCGAGGGAGGGTCCCTTTGGTGCGAGCCGCTCCGCTACGAGCAGGCTGGCCAGCAACATGACGGCGAAGATGACCGCGAACGTGATCATGAGCCCGGCCTTGATCTCGAAGAGCTTCAGCCAAACCGAGTGCAGATTGACGGACGAGAACCAGAGGGCATCGGTGTAGAAGACGGCGAAAGTTCGAAGCGAGGCGATCACAATTACCAAAATGACCAGGGCAATGATGATCCCACGACGCCGACGCCGGGACCCCGGGCGCGCGGCCTGAGGCATATCACTGGGGGGACGCACGGCTGCAGCCTACGTGTCAGATGGAGCGAGGAGGCAGCGACACCCCGGATGGACGGGCGGATGCCGGTGTCCGGTCGGAAACTCCTCGCCTGGTGCCTGAGATCCGGCAAGGCCGTTGTCCTCGCAATCAGGGCAGGGGTTGTCACCTGAATCGCTCACCGCTACCCACTCCAACGGGGCCGAGTCGGCCTCTTTGGCGGCGGCGATGGTCCCCAAGGAGAACGCAGCCACGACATGGTCCCCGGCCAGTCGTTCGATGCGCTCACCCTTCCACTCCCTAAACGCCGAGCCCACGTGTTCGACAACTGCGGCCTCGTCGGCGTCAGCCAGTCCTTCGTCGTCCGACAGGCGGCGACGCAGCGGGCCGACGAGTGATTCGGCCAGTTGATGGGCGATCTCCAGAACAGCCTCATTCGATGTAGCGACGCGAGATCCCGTGCTGAGGAACGATGCTCCGGAGTGAGCGGCCTTTTCGAGGGCTGGCATGGCGGCGGTCGAATACGAGTCCAGGTGCTCGGTCAGACTCGGTAAGAGATCGAGGGACCAACGGGACCCCGACGACCTCAAGCTGTCCAAGAGCTCGTTCTGGCTGTCCTGCAGGGTTCGCTTGAGTCGCCGGGCCAACGTGGTGACGATGGGAGCGATGAGCTGGTCACGCCGGATGGCGAAAGGATCTCGGTCATCCGGTGGGCCGTCTTCCCCCTCCTCTTCGGATGCATCGGAGCTGGCTCTCACCTCACTGGATTCGGAGGACTCGGCGTCCATCTGGTTCCCACCGGCCGCCTTCTCTGGTCCAGCGCGTGCCGCCCGAATCTTTGCGAACAAGGCATCGACGGGAGAGTCGTCGTCCACCGCTGTCCCCGGCGGCGAGTCATCTCCCCCGTGGACCTCCGCGTCCGGCTCGTCGATCGTGCCCTGGTCAGAGTCGATCTCCCCTGGGCTCGCCTCGGCGACACTGCTGTTGTCGGCGACCGCATCCCTCCCTTGCTCCGCCTCCCTTCCTGCGTCCTCGCTCGTCCCCGACTCTTCGACGTCAGCGTCGACCACGACCTCAACGACCTCAACGACCTCCACGACCTCAACGACCTCCACGACCTCCACCGTTTCGACCTCGACAAGGTCAAAATCGATGCCGGGATCCGCAGGCTCGACAATCGGCCTCGCCACTTCGGCCAGGAGTTGTGTTGCGAGCTCTTCAGGCGTGCCTTCGTCCGGACGGGCAAGCACTTCGCGCCCCGCGGCCTCAGCCGCCAGGCGGGCGTTGTCTTCGGCTGCGAACAGGTCGTCGGCTATGACGTCGATCGACCGCCGCACATCCGACACCGTTTCAGCCAGGCGTTCCCGCCCGGCCCGGAGCTGCTCGATCTGGGCATGGAGCACTTTCCGGCGCTTCGACAGGTCAGCCAGCACCCGGGCTCGGAGCCGCTGGGCCTCTTCGACCATCTCCCGGCACTCCTCGCGAGCCTGGGCGACAAGGACTTCTGCGTCCCGACGGGCTGACTCGAGCCCGGTTGCCGCCTGCTGGCTCGACCGATCCGTGAGCTCGGTGGCGGCACGCTCTGCCGCCTCGGTCTGCGCAGCCAGACTCGTCTCCGTCTCGGAGCGGCTCCGGTCGATCTCCTCGCGAGCCTCGGTCAACAGACGGTCGGCTTCGGCCTCCGATTTCTCCTTCATCTCGGCGGCCACCTCGTGGGCGCTATGGAGCACCCGGGCAGTCTCGGTGCCTAGGGCCGTAGTGAGCGTGTGCTCGTCGAGCACCGGGTTGGCGGCCCTGTGCTCGGCGTCGGCCAACTCCTCGAGCAGCTGGCGCTCACGGTCAGCGACCCCTCGAAGCGCCGCTGCGAGCGACTCGAGATAGGTGCGAACTTCATCGGGATCGAAGCCTCGTCGCACCGAGCCGAACGTGTGGCGCGCAACATCGTCAGGAGCGAGGTGCGAGGAAGAAGAGATGGACAACAAGCGTTCCTCGGGCATGAGCGAGAGCCTACGACCGTGGGTCCGCTAATCCCGTCATCCCGCGGTGGTGCTGGGAGAAGACGAATCAGCGGGGGCCGCGGGCACGACTCCGCCGTGGGCGGCGAGGACCTTGAGAGCCTGGTCGAGGGTGGACACGGCGTAGACCTTGAGGCCGGGGCGGTCCTTCGACATCGCCGCTTTGTACTCTTCAGGGGGGACCATGAAGATGGTGGCCCCGGCGTTCTCGACGGCGACCGTCTTTTGGGCCACCCCACCCACATCCCCCACGTTGCCTGAGCTGTCGATGGTCCCAGTGGCAGCCACGGTCTGCTTGCCCGTCACCGAGCCGCTGGTCAGTGCGTCGATCACGCCTATGGTCATGGCCAGCCCAGCCGAAGGGCCTCCGATATTGGTCACGTTGATGGACACGGGGAACGGATAAGTGAAGTCGACTTGGTCCTCCGGTTGAACTCCGAGATCCACCTTGGCCGTCTGGCCCCCGCCGAGGTCGACGACCGTCTCCTTCAACGTGACAACGACGGGTGTAGGTTCGCCCGTGCCCCCTTTCTTGACCGTGAGGGTGACGGTCTGGCCGGAGTGGTATTTGGCCAGCTGAGTGGTGAACGACTCGGCCGACGGGGCGGCCACGCCGTCGACCGCGGTGACCACGTCACCCACATGGAGGACCGAGTAGGCCGGGGTGCCGGGGAAGGTACCAAAGATGACCGACCCGGCGGGCGTAGCCGTCACCGAGTACCCCAGTCGACGGAGGGCGGCGGTCTTCGCCGACGCCTCAGCCTGGGACATCTCGAGCGCTCCTTGGGCGTTCAGCTCGCCCGGAGGAGTGCCCCCTGTGATCTCACTCTCCTGGTACAGAGCGGCGTTCCCATCGAGCTTGAAGGGGAGGTAGGACAGCACAGACACTCGGGCCTCTTCGACATCGGTAAGCAGGACCGGATGGTCGACCGGATGGCTCTTGTCGGCCGGCACGGTGATGAACTGCTGGACCGATTGGGCGCTGCCGGGAGTCAACGCGTAGTAATCGAGGTTCCAGCGGGAGGCCACAGCCACCGCTGCCACCACCACGATGAACACCACCCATGGCCATCGGCGGCGGGAGCGCCCGGATGGCTCGACACCTCCGTCCGCCGTCGGCCCAGCCGTGGCCTGGAAGCCGCTCGGAGGCGGCGGTGGCGAACTACCAGTTCCCACGCCATCGGCCGGAGTGGCCACCGGTTGGGCCTGTTCAGACGTGTAGCGGTCATCCTCGGTCATAGTGGGGGAATGGTTGCTCCTGAGTCGTCGTCACTGCCGGCATCGGGCGGCGGTGACCGTGGATCGGCAAAGAAGCCTGCCACGGAACCCCTCGACCTAGAAGTCACCGAACGCCGGCGGACCGTCGCTCTCGCTGGCCACCGGGGTGATGAGCCGACTGTGCGCGCTGGTCTGTCGGACCCGGCTCCCTCGGTCCGCGCCAGCGCACTCGGCGGGTTGCGCAGGCTCTCGGCCCTGTCCGACTCCGACCTGGTCGTCGCCCTGTGCGATCCGGCTCCTGTCGTGCGTCGTCGGGCCGTCGAGCTGGCCGTTCACTTCCCCGAACTCCCAATCGATGATGCGCTCTCCGATCCCGATCCGTCCGTGGTCGAGATGACGGCCTGGGCAATGGGAGAACGGGTGGACCGTGCATCCGTCCCTGAGCTGTCGGCGTTGGCCTCGGCCGAGTCTGGCCATGCCGATCCGTTGTGCCGGGAGGCGGCGGTCGCCGCCCTCGGGGCGATAGGCGACCCGGCTGGGCTCGCCGCCATCCTCTCGGCCCTGGAGGACAAGCCCAACATCCGTCGGAGAGCAGCCGTCGCCCTGGCCGCCTTCGATGGGCCCGAGGTGGAGGCAGCCCTGCGCCGGTGCCTCGACGACCGCGACTGGCAGGTCCGCCAGGTGGCAGAGGATCTGCTCGCCGTGGAGTGAGGGTCAGGACTCGGCGGAGGCGAAGATATGTCGCAGGTCGTCGAAGGAGTCGAGGCACATGCCCGCCCCTTGGACCACGCACTCGAGCGGGGTGGCAACCAGGTGGACGGGGACCTCGGTCTCGTCGGCCAGCCGGTTAGCCAGGCCTCGCAGCATGGCGCCGCCTCCCACCAGATGGATGCCCTCGTAGATGATGTCCTGGGCCAGTTCCGGTGGCGACTCGGCGAGGCAGCCGACAACGGTGGTGACGATCTGTTCGACGAGGTCCCGTAGCGCGAAGCGGACCTCCTCGGGTGACAAGACGACCGTCTTTGGGAGTCCGGTCGTGATCTCTCGGCCCCGCACCTCGGCTTTCACCTCATCGGCATAGGGAAGGGCTGAGCCGATGGCCAGCTTCAGCTCCTCTCCAGTTCGCTCGCCGATGGCGATCCCGTGCTCTTGGCGGACGTACTGCTGGATAGCGGCGTCCATGTCGAACCCGCCACAACGAATGGCCTGGGAGGCCACGACACCACCGAGTGAGATCACTGCCGTCTCAGTGGTGCCGCCGCCGACATCGACCACCATGTTGCCCACCGGTTCCCTGATGTCGAGGCCGGCACCGATGGCCGCGGCCATTGGCTGCTCGATGAGGTGGGCGGTCGATGCACCGGCCCGCCGCGCCGCCTCCTTCACGGCTCGCCGCTCGACCGAGGTGATGGCCGAGGGCACACAGATCAACACACGCGGGCGGTTCCACTTGGTCACCCCCGCTCGTCGGAGGAGCAGGCGAATCATCCGCTCCGTGATGTCGAAGTCGGTGATCGCCCCCTCTCGGAGGGGCCGGACGGCGACGATGTAGCCCGGGGTCCGCCCGATCATCTTCCACGCCTCATTGCCCACAGCCAGGACCTCGTGGGTCCTCGTGTTGAGGGCAATCACCGTCGGCTGGTTGAGGACGATCCCCCGACCCTTGGCAAAGACGAGGGTATTGGCCGTACCGAGGTCGATCGCGAGGTCCCGGGACACCTCGTCATCGTAGGGCCACCCGCCGCTCCCGATGGGTGGACCGTCGCCATGCGGGCCGATCGGCGAGCCGAACGGGCCACCCGACGCCGCTTCGGCTCTCATTCTCACTAACCTCGTTCCGTGGACGGAGAGGACCAAGGAGTTCCAGAATGGGATTCCGGTGACGACTCACGCGAGGACGGGGAACCCGAACCGATACTCGGATGGATCCCTCCCGACGACCGTTTGTGGCGGCATCCTTCCGAAGCGGTCGGGGGGACCGGGTTCCAGGCCCAGCGGCCGGTCCGACCCGTGGTCCGGGACCGGGGACGTCCCTGGCCATGGCTCATGGGCGGGACCACCTGCGTAGTCGTTGCCCTCGTAGCTGCGGGAATCATCTTGTCCACGACAGGATCGGTCGGCCAGGACGCCGCGACCCCGACCCCTCAAATCGCCTCCCTGGCAAGTGCGCCGACCACTGAGCCGGGTGCCACAGGGATAGCGGGGACGGCCGCCGTGGCGGTCATGGTGGCCTCGGTCCGTGAGTCGACAGTCGTCCTGAGCGTTGAGCGCCCCTCTGGGACGACCACTGGAACCGGGCTCGTGGTCGAGTCGGGCGGCATCATCGTCACCACCCAGAACCTCTCGGGGGCTACCGCTATCAGCGCAGTCGAAAGCAACGGCGTCCGCCAGCAGGCGACGTTGCTCGGTACGGACAAGCCCACTGGCCTCAGTGTGCTCCACATCAGCGACGATCTACCCGCCGCCTCCTTCGACGACGCCGACTTGGGTCTAGGCACCACCGCCATGGCCATGGCCCTCGAGCCCGGATCGCGATCTGGCTCCATCCCGACTCCGGTCGTCTACGCGGGCAAGGTCGTCTCGGTCGGGAGCGCCATGGGACTCGACGCGGTCACCAACTCGTTTGCCGTCACCGCCGTCGATGCGCCGCTGTCCAAGCACGAGCTCGGCTGTCCACTCCTCGACGGCTCCGGTCGTGTGGACGGCCTGTTGGAGGAGTCGGCGCGGAACGGAACCTCGACCATGGCCGTCTTCCTTCCCGCCGAGCTCGTCCTCGGAGTTGCCCGCCAGCTGGTCGACTGGGGCACGGTCGACCATGGGTGGCTGGGCGTCCAGACCAGTGACGCCGTCTCGACGACCGTCACGGCCAGCACCTCGAACGGAGCGACCCCACCCCTCATCGGAGCGCGCTTGGACTCGATCGAGAGTCAAAGCCCGGCAGCCGACAGCGATCTCGAGCCAGGCGACGTCATCACCGCCATCGACAGCTCGAGCGTCCACTCGGATACCGAGTTGCGGACGCGGCTGTATGCCGAACCCCCCGGGGAGACCCTCCAGGTCACCTTCGACCGAGATGGGGTCTCGATGACCACCTCGGTCATGCTGGCCGACGGCAACCCCGATGCACCAGCGGGCGCCGCATCGTCCTAGCATGAGGGCATGGCACCGCCAGAACCCGGGGACGCGGGAAATCCGTTCCAATCCCTACTCGGCGACCTCATGAACATGCTCGGCACGAACGCCCCCAATCAGTGGGAGATGACGCGGTCGTTCGCGCTCAACGTGGCAACGGGCGGCGTGGCCGAGTCGAACGTCGAGCCGGTCCAGCGGATCCGGCTCGAGCAACTTGCCCGGGTGGCCGAACTCAACGTCATCGAAGTGACGGGCATGCCGGTCATGCCGGACGGACGGCGCCTTACGTGTGTCCCGGTGAACAAGGGCGACTGGACGATGCGAGCCCTCGACTCATGGCGTGCCGTCCTGACGGCCATGACTCCGATTCCGGGTCCGCCGCCGGCCGCACCCCCCGCGGAAGGCGATCCGTTCGCCGCCGAGGACCCCATGGGCGGTCTCGGGAACCTCCTTGGTCAGTGGGCGTCGGCCATCGGCCCTATGTTCTTCGGCCTGCAAGTGGGGTCGGTGGTCGGACACCTCTCCAAGCGGGCCCTCGGTCAGTACCCACTGGCGCTTCCGTGGTCGCCCTCTGACGAGCTCATCGTGGTCACGGAGAACATCGCCACGTTCGCTGACGACTGGAGCCTTCCCGAAGAGGAGGCGCTGTTGTGGGTTTGTGCCCGTGAGCTGGCGTCGAACTCCGTCCTCACCCGTCCCGACATTCGCAACCGCATGGAGGAGCTCCTGGCTGAGTTCGCCAAATCCTCGGCCGCCGCCCAGCAGGACCTGAGCGGGCGTCTCGGTGCGCTCGGTGACCCGTCCGGGCTCGGCAGCGGCGGGATGGACCTCGAATCCCTCCAGGGGATGTTCGGCGACCCCGAAGCCCTGCTTGGCGATCTCTTGACGCCCGAGTCACGACGGTCGTCCGAGCAGTTGACCGCAGTAGCCGTTGTGGTCGACGGCTACGCCGACCATGTGGCGAACGTCGTCGGGCAGAAGCTGGTCGGCTCGCACACTCAGCTGGCCGAGGCCTGGTACCGGCGGCGCACAGAGCGGGGTAAGGGTGAAGAGGCAGCCGGCGCGCTCTTCGGGCTGGATCTCGACCAGGCACAGGTCGACCGTGGTCGGGCGTTCATCGCTGGGGTGATCGAGCGGGCCGGCGATGACGGGCTGGCCAAGCTGTGGGTCTCTGCTCGCAATCTGCCCACTCCCTCGGAAGTAGACGCCCCCGGCCTGTGGCTCGAGAGGATCAGCCTGCCAGAGCTCGAGGACCCCTCGGCCAACTGATCGGCTCAGCCCCTGGTCTCAGAGGTGCGATCCGGGAAGTGGCCGCCCTTCAGTCCGGGTCCTTCAGATCTCGGGAGCGGGGGTTGCATCCACCGCAGTCTCTACCAACGGCGTCACGACCTCTTCTTCGGGCACGCCGAGATCCCACTCGAGCTGGATGTTCTCCCGCTCGGCATCACGGATGACACGCTCGCGGTTGCGACGGTATTGCGGATCGTGCGGAGGCAGCAGCACAAGGCGGGCCATGGTCCGTCGCCGGAACTCCTCGATGAAGGCCGGATCTCCGAAGTCCGAGCGGACCTCCCAGTGGGGAGCGACCGGTCCGAGGTAGACCACCCGCACGTGACCAACCGGGGGGAGCGGCTCTTCACTCTCCGCGGGGAGAGCCTGTTCGTCGGTGACCGGGGTCATAGCAGTGAGTCCTCCTGGGTTTGCGGCACGTGAGAGCCTACCCGTCACTCGGGCGGGCTCCGAGCGTGACCTTCACCTGCATCCTCTTCGCACCCCTGTAGAACCCGACGGTGGCCTGGTCCCCGGGCCTCAGGGGATGGATAGCTGCAGTCAGATCCTCTGGGCTCTGAATGACCGTTCCGTCGAACGAGACGATCACGTCGTTCACCTGAAGTGCTGCGGCCTCGGCGGGACTTCCGGTCTGGACGGACAGGATCAGCGCGCCCGACGTCGGGGTCAGTCCGTCCTGTTGGCGCAGGGCTGCCGTGACCGACCCGACGGTCACGCCCATGTACGCGGCATTGGCTGTGACCTGGGGGGACGTCGTCCCGGACCCACCAGTTCCGCCCTGGCGCAGCTGGGCGAGCATGGGCTTCACCGAGTTGACTGGGATGGCGAAGCCGATGTTCTGGGTCGGGGCGTTTCCGGAGCTGCTCGAGGCCACCGCGGTGTTCATGCCGATGACCTGGGCTTGGGAGTTGACCAACGGGCCGCCTGAGTTACCCGGGTTGATGGCCGCATCGGTCTGGAGGAGACCTGTCAGGTTCTCGGTTTGGCCGCTGTCGTTTTGAGCGGTGAGGGACCTGTTCTCGGCTGACACGATCCCCTGGGTGACCGAGGGGCCGCCGGCCAGGGCCAGGGCGTTGCCGATGGCGAGCACCGAGTCGCCTACACGTGCCTGCGAGGAGTCCCCGAGAGTCACGGTCGGCAGATTGCTCACTCCTTCGATCTGCACCAGCGCCAGGTCCTCGCTCGGGTCGGTGCCGACGACGTGGGCCGGAAGGGCTCTCGTCTGGCCGAACAGGGTTACCGTGAGGGCCGTGGACCCGGCGACCACGTGATTGTTGGTGAGCACCTGGCCATCGGGGGTGATGATCATCCCGGTGCCGGCGTCCTGCACGAAATCGCCACCTTTCGATCCCGAGCTGGTCCCAGCCTCGCTGGTGATGGAGACGACGGCGGGCTCGACCGTGGCCAATACCGCCTGGATGTCCTGGGGATGCACCAGGGCGCTCTGGTTCGGGAAGAACTTCTGGACCTCGGTCTGTTGGCTGCCCGCCCCCACCACTGCGCCGACCAGGCCACCGATCAGGGCTGCGACCACGGCGGTGGTGGCTACCACCCAGATCCACGTCTTCCTCTTCAGGGTCTCGCGCACCACCCTGTGGGCCGGAGCCGGCTGGTAGCTGTAGGGGTAGGGATAGCCCGGGACCGCGCCAGGGGGCCCGTAGCCCCCGACGTAGCCGGGATAGACCGGTGGCGGGTAGGTCGGATAGGTCGGATAGGTCGGGGCGGCAGGAGCGACGCCTATCGGCGGTGGCCCCGGCCCGCCTGCCGGGGGTGGTGTTGCCGGTGTCTGCTGAACTGAATTTGCTTCCGTGGTAACCAACACTGCGTCAGCGGGGGACGGGGCCTCCCCGGGACGGACCACGCCGTTTGGCGCGCCCTCGGGCGGGGGTAGAGACGGCACGCTCCGGGGAGGTCGCTCGGTCACCCGGGCACCGCCATTATGTCGCCGTCGGCACAATCCCGATGGGCGTCCGCTGGGCCTTCATAAGAAGCCCCTGGTGCCTCATAAGAAAATTGTGAGGATTCCATCAATACCGGCTCATTCCACACTGCTCGAGAGTCCGGAATGCGACACTAGTGGGGCAACGGATGGCGGCGGCACCAGGGAACATGGAGTCCCACCGCAGCCGCCTCGAAAATCGATGGAGGAACCATGGACACGGATTGGATGAGCGTAGGGAAGTGCAAAGACCTCTCCCCTGGCATTTTCTTTCCGAGGGACGGCGTCGGAGTCCAAGCGGCCCAGCGGATCTGCGCTGAGTGCCCCGTCGCCGAGGCGTGTCTCCGGTACGCCCTCGAAGAGAGGGTCGACCACGGGGTCTGGGGCGGCAAGTCCGAGCGCGAGCGGCGGCGGATGCTCCGTCGTCGGCGCAGCGGGCACGCAGTCGCAGTCTGACCGCACCTGACACCTCAAGCCGACGTGGCTGATGCAGTCCGGCTCGGCGCATGCGTCATCAACATCAGCGAGGGCCGCGACACGGCGGTCATCGCTGACCTGATCGCCGCCGCGGGCCCCGAGCTGCTCGATGTCCATGCCGACGCCGAGCACAACCGCAGCGTCTTCACCCTCGGGGGCTCGCTCCCATTGGTCGAGGCCGCGTCCCGGCGGGTCGTCGAGGTTGCCGCTTCCGTCGTCGACATCACCGCCCATGCCGGCATTCACCCCCGGTTCGGCGTGGCCGACGTCGTCCCCTTCGTGGCTCTGGATGGTGCGGGCCTTGTCCACGCGATCGAGGCTCGGAGCCGCTTCGCCGCCTGGGCTGGAGATGCGCTTCAGCTGCCCTGTTTCCTCTACGGTCCCGAGAGGTCCCTCCCCGACGTCCGCCGGGAGGCATTCATATCGCTGTGGCCTCACTCGGGCCCGGCGGCTCCCCACCCGACTGCCGGTGCGACGGCCGTCGGGGCCCGGCCGCCTCTGGTCGCCTACAACGTCTGGATCGCCGGTGAGGCTGACGGATTCGAGGACGTCGCCGCCTTCGGCCGCTCCGTCGCCGCTTCCCTGCGTACCCCACTCGTCCGCAGCCTCGGCTTCAAGGTTGCGATCGGGGCTCAGGTCAGCTGCAACCTCGTCGACCCGACGGCTACGCCCATCGACCAGGTCTACGACGCAGTGGCCCGATCGACCGAATCTGCCGGAGCGAGGGTGGTCCGCGCCGAGCTGGTGGGGCTGATTCCACTGGCAGCCCTCAACATGGTCCCCAGGGCCCGTTGGACAGAACTCGATCTCGGCGAGGAGCGGACCATCGAGAGCCGGCTCGAGGCCAAGGGCTACGTCCCGGCTGTTTGAGGGGCCTCTAGCGCCGAACGCGTGTCACGTCACGATGCGCTGGAGATGGCCCGACGTTGCATGGCCCGTTGACGACGCAGGCGACGGCGCTCGCGCTCGGACAGACCGCCCCAGATCCCGAACTTCTCGCCGTTGGCCAAGGCATACTCCAGGCAGTCTTCTCGAACTACGCAGCCCCGACAGACCTCTTTCGCCTCGCGGGTGGACGCTCCCCGCTCGGGGAAGAACAGATCGGGGTCAACTCCCATGCAGTTGGCCTTGGTTTGCCAACTGCGCTCTTGGGACCCATACATCAATGACACCATGTCCATTGACAGGTCTTCCTCCCAGTCATCCACACAGCTTCCTTTTCGGAAACCGCATAGCACGGATGTAACTACAGATATGTCATCTTTCACTATCCGCGGGGGAAACGCAAGAAAAACCTGGCTGGAGCCGCTCAATGCCGACCGCGGCTGCCGTAGCTGTGCGCCCTTCGACTTGGCGCGGGGCACCAACCCAATCGCAGGCGGTCGACTGGCTAGGCGCCGGTGGGAGAGGTGTCAGGGCCGAAAATGAGCCTTCTGGCCTGCGTCGATGTCGTTCGTGCCGGTCCCAGGCCGCCGGGGACGAGAAGCTCCTCGGCTCAACCGGCGCGGCGGCCTCGCCGACGCAGCGTCGTCTTGTGGGCCAAGAAATCGACCAGCACGTAGTCGCCCAGTTCATCGGGCGATGTGGCGAATGTACGTCCCCGGTTGATCCTGGCCAGCTGCTCCACGAATCCCTGGAGCCCCCGATCAGGGTCGAGCAGGAACGTGTTGATGGTGATGTTGGCTCGGGTGCACCGCATCACCTCGGCCAGGGTGAGCTCGAGGGTCTCGGGCACCGGTGGGTAGTTGAAGTACACGTCGTAGCCGACCCCGCTGTCATAGGGGACCACGTGAGCCGTGGGCTCTCCGTCGGTCACCAGGATGATCTGCTTGGTCCCCTGCTGGTGGGCCAGCATTTTGCGGGCGAGGATCAAGCCGTGCTGCAGGTTCGTGCCGTAGACGTAGTCCCAGCTGACCGTGGGCAGGTCCTCGGGCTCGATGGCCCGTGCAACCTCGGAGAATCCGACCAGGCCCAAGTAGTCGCGCGGAAATCGGGACGTGATCAGGGTGTGCAGGGCGAGTGCCATCTTCTTGGCCGGGACGAAGTTGTCGCGCATAGGCATGGACAACGACAAGTCGAGCAGGAGCACGGTCGCCGACCTGGCGAGGGACTCGGTCTCGATGACCTCGAAGTCGTCGGGGGTGAGTTGGACGGGCACGCCGCTGCCACCCCTCCGCACGGCGTTGTGCACGGTACGGGAAAGATCCAGATTGAAGGGGTCCCCGAACTCGTAGGCCTTGGTGGTCTCCTCGCGATCATGGCCGACGCCGGTGAACGACGTCCGGTGGTTGCCCACACGGTCCTTGTTCAGCTGTCCGAACAGATCGGACAGGGCCTGTTGGCCGATGCGGCGAATGCCCTTCGGCGTCAGTTCGAAGCGTCCTTCCCGTTGGTCGATGAGACCGGCGTCAGCCAGCTGCTTGGCCAACTTGGACAGCCGGTCGAGAGAGTTGGCCGCATCCTCGCCCAGATGGCGGCGGACCTTGTCCAAGTCGACCTCTGAGAGCGAGGCGGGAGAGTTGGCCGACCGCAGAAAGCTCTCCAGCTCGTCGAGGTCCCGCAGGCGTCCAGCCGCGTCGGCGCCTTCGCCCATTCCGAGAGGGTCCTCACCGGAGAACTGGTAGCTCTGTTGCCAACCGGCGTCGGGGAAGGCCCGTTGCAGGTTGCCGGCGAGCCGGTCGACCTGCCAACGCAGGTCCATGTCCTCCAGCAACGACTCGGCCAATCCCTGGAGTTGGCCCCGTTGCTCGGGCGACATGGAGTTCCACATGGCCTGGGCGGCCGCCATCTGGGCGGCCAGCTGCTCCAGCAGCTCATCCAGGTTCTCCGGATTGCCCGGGAACATGTCGCCGAAGCTCTCCATGAACGACTCGAACGAAGGGTCGATCAGCTCGCCGGCCTCCCGTTGCTCGATCATGCGGTTGAGGGCATCGAAGCCCTCCCGCATGTGGGCGAGCTGCTCGGGGTCGGGATTGGAGAGGGCCTCGGACATCTGGTCGAAGTAGGTCTTTGCCACCTCCTCGCGCAGCTGATCCATGAGCTCTTCGAAGTGCTGACGGGCCTCCGATGAGACGAACTCGTAGTTCTGCAGACCCCGCACCGTTCCGGCCAGGTCGCTCGGCAGAAGGTCGAGGGCCATCCGCCGTTCCGTGGCCACCTCGTCTGTGACCTCTTGGCGGCGCTGGTCGCCCGATTCACGGGCGTCGGCCTCGAGCTGGTCGATCCCGGCCCGTTCCTCGGCGATGACGTCCTCCAGGGCCTCGGCCACCTCCCGGTAGGTGCCGCCGAGATCGCCGCGATCAAGCTGGTCCTCGCGCTCCATTCGCAACTGGTCCAACAGGTCGCGCAGGCCCTGGACCTGCTCGCCGTCTGGCGTACGCCACCCCCGGTTGAGCATCCGCTGCAGCGCCTCGTGGAGATCGCCGTTGGCCAGGACGTCGTCGGTCAGCTGGGACAGCACCGAGTCGGTGTCGTCGATGAGGGACTCTTGAGTTCCGTCCCAGCGTCGGTAGTCGAATCGCCAGGTCATCCGCGACCTCGATAGATGACCCGAGACCCTGCCGCCTCTTTGTTCAGCCGTTTGGTGAGGTGAAGGCCCTCCAACAGAAACTCGACGGCGCTGGCCACGACGCCGGGATCCTCCGAACCCCCGGTGAGCTTCAACACCGGCGGCGCCAAACCGGGGAGCTCAGCCAGAATGTTGGCGTAGGCCGAGGCTGGCAGGTCATCGCCCGCATGGACCACCGTGTCCTCGCCGAAGGCGCTGATAACCGCCTGGGGGTCGGCGAGCTGCGCCCGTCGCCGGAACACCAACAGGGTCGCCGCTGCCACAAGCTGCGACAAGAGGACCTCTTCACGACCCTCCTCCAAGGACTCGATCTCGACCTTCCCCTGGGTAGAGGAGACAAGAGCCTGCAGGTCCGAGACTCTGGGCACTGCTTCGCTCTCGCCGTTGCGGAGGGCCCGCCTCGTGGCATTGGCCGCCAACGTCTCGTAGTTGGCGATGGTCAGCCGGACCGAGACTCCGGAGCGCTGATTGAGATGCGGGCTCTCGCGGGCCAGTTGGCTGAGCTCGGCCACGACCTCGGCCATAAAGTCCGGCACGACGACAACCGGGGCGCCGACCGATCCACCCTTGCCACCGGCCTCGGTACCTGGGAGGTGGGACTCCAGCTTGGCGATCCTGAGCTCGGTGGCTGCGTCCGGGGGGTAATGGGTCCTGATCTGGGCGCCGAAGCGGTCCTTCAGAGGCGTGATGATCCGGCCCCGGTTCGTGTAGTCCTCGGGGTTGGCCGTGGCCACCAGCACGATATCGAGCGGCAGGCGAACGCGATGCCCACGAATCTGGACGTCGCGTTCCTCCAAGACGTTGAGCAAGCCGACCTGGATCCGCTCGGCCAGGTCGGGCAGCTCGTTCACCGCGAAGATGCCCCGGTTGAGCCGGGGCACCAGTCCGTAGTGAATGGTCAGCTCGTCGGACAGGTATCGGCCCTCGGCCACGCGGATCGGGTCGACCTCACCGATGAGGTCGGCGATCGACGTGTCAGGGGTGGCGAGCTTCTCGCCGTAGCGCTCGCTTCGGTGCACCCAGGACACCGGCAGATCGTCCCCGGCCTCGGCCAGGAGGTCCTTGGCGAACCGGGAGATCGGGTGGAACGGGTCGTCGTTGATCTCGGAGTGGGC
>PLSY01000206.1 GCA_003164275.1 Acidimicrobiaceae bacterium
GGTTTTGACATGAGGCAACGGGGACCGGACGGGCCCGAACCCCTCAGAGTTGTTCCAGATCTGGCTGAACCTCCCTGCAAGCCACAAGATGGTGGACCCCTACTTCACGATGTTCTGGCGTGAAGAGCTCCCGCAGCCAGTGATCAAGGACGACGCCGGTAGAACCGTCGAGGTCACTGTCGTAGCCGGCCCGTTCGGGGACGCCGTGCCATTGCCGCCACCTCCTGACTCCTGGGCTTCGCAGTCTGACTCCGAAGTCGCCATCTGGCAGGCACGCTTCGAGCCGGAGGCACAGTTGACTCTTCCGGTCACCGATCGCCCTGAGACGGTGCGCACCATGTATGTCTTTGCCGGAGCAGTCGACATCGGCGAAACGAAGTTGCCGGCACCGGTGGGGGCGGTGCTTCGCTCGGATTCCCCGCTGGAGGTCACGGCAGGGAGGAGGGCGCTGAGATCCTCATCCTCCAAGGACGGCCGATCGGCGAGCCGGTTGCGCAGTATGGACCTTTCGTCATGAACGACCAGGCGGGAATCGAGCAGGCGTTCAGCGACTACCAGCGAACTGGCTTTGGCGGGTGGCCGTGGGCCACGGATGATCCCGTGCACCCAGCCGATGCTGGTCGATTCGCCATCCATCCTGACGGACACAGGGAAGACCCTGGCGAATAGTCCGGTGTCCGGCCGACTATCGCCCAAACGTTCCCTTCGAGCCGCAGGCTTCGGCCCTCAGCTTGGGGACCTGAGGGCCCTCGGTTGCCGTCGGGTGGCCAGCCAGTGTGGAGGGCGGGTCTAGTTGACCGTGTCCGGCGAACTATCTCCATTGGTGGCGGTCGCCCCGACCAGTCACAATGGGGAGAGGAGGTGGTCAGGCGATGAAACGCAAGCGGCTTTTACTGGTGGTGCTTGGAGCAGGTGCAGTGGTGGCGGTTGGCCTGTCGCGAAAGGCGAAGGCTGACCGGGAACGCTCTTTGAGCGTGGCCAACTACACACCAGCCACTGAGGATTCCCTTGGGTTGGTGGAGGTCGAGAGCGAAGATGTCGACGATGACGGCAACCTCGTTATCGATGACCTCGCTGTGGCGTTGGACGACGATGGAACGATCGTGGCCACCGACGAGACGATCGCCGTCATCACGCCAGATGGTGACACCGTCATCGACGAACGGCTCTCGGTCATTGGAACGGACGGGAAACTCCACTCCATAGGAGAGGGCATCTCTGTCACGGAAGCTGACGACGAACCATCTTGATCAGCTCCTCGGGTTCGAAGGTCTAGAACCAGCTTCAACAGCGCGAGGTCTCGCGTGTCCGTAGTGCCAACTCGGCATCTCGGCCCCGAGGGCTTGGCCGTCGGTGCTGTCGGCTTCGGCGCAATGAGCTTCGGTGGGGCCTACGGACAGCCGCTCGAGGATGGCGATAGGGCCGCGGCAGCGGTGGTCGACCGGGCACTCGAGCTTGGCGTCACCCTCTTTGACACGGCCGATAGGTACGGCGCCAGCGAGGGCATCCTCGGTTCCGCCGTCAGGAACCGACGCCAACGGGTGGTCCTGGCGACCAAGTTCGGCATCGTGTCAGGGCCATTCGATGGGAACGAAGCCAAGATCGACGGTCGCCCCGAGTACGTGCGTCGGCGTATCGAACGATCGCTCAAGCGTCTCGGAACCGACTATGTAGACCTCTACTACCTGCACCGTGTTGATCCCCAGACGCCCATCGAAGAGACCATCGGTGCCATGGCCGAGCTCGTCTCCGAGGGCAAGGTTCGCCACCTCGGGCTCTCTGAGGCTGCCCCCGACACCATCCGACGCGCCGCAGCCGTCCACCCGATCACGGCTCTCCAGTCGGAGTGGTCTCTTTGGGAACGAAGCATCGAGGCCGAAGTCCTTCCGGCCTGTCGCGAGCTGCAGATTGGCATCGTGCCGTACAGTCCCCTCGGACGGGGTGCCCTGACCGGGACGGTGCGGTCCCGGTCGGACCTCGGAGAACACGACCATCGCCTGGCACTGCCATGGTTCTCGGAGGAAGCGATCAACCAGAACCTGGGAGCGCTCGACACACTGAAGGCGATCGCCGACGAGGAGGGTGCCACCCCAGGCCAGATCGCTCTGGCATGGCTGCTGGCCAAGGGACCTGATGTGGTGCCCATCCCGGGGACTCGCCGAGTCGCCTACCTCGAGGAGAACACCGCCGCAGCGTGGATCTCCCTCAGCGCCCAACAGATCGCCGAACTCGACGCCATCACGGCAGTCGGCGACCGTGAGCAGTCCGCGGCGCTTGGGGCAAGAAACTGGTTCGAGGGAGTCTCACCACCCTTGCATGGCTAGCCCCTCAACCCATTTGTGCCGACCAGGCCAGGATGCCTTCGTCAGATAGGAACGTTGCGAAGCCATTTTCCGCTGCGCCAACCAGCGGGGCGTCGTCGAGAAAGTGGGCCGGGATGATCGGCGGTGCGGGTGCGGTCCTGAACTGCATGAGTCCGGCGCGGTAGGCGGTTGTCACTTCTTCTCCGGCGACGGCGAGGATGTCACGGCCCAGTCCTCCGATGGTGACGACGCTCGGATCGAAGGCGTTCACCAGGCCGGCTGCTCCGCGACCCACTGATCTACCTATGGCTCGCACGGCCTCGAGTTCCTCCGGACCGCCGGCCAGGGCGGCGCTAATGACCCGTCGCGTAAAGGTGACCTCGTCTGCGGGAATGGGGCGTCGGAGGGTCTTGGCGAGGGCGATCCCGTTGAGACTGGTGTTCCAACAGCCGAAGGCACCGCATCGGCACTGCAGGCTCGGGTCCCCGAACGGCATGTGACCGAACTCCCCCGCCATCCCGTGCGATCCAAGCAGCGCCGTGCCCCCTTCGATGACGGCCCCACCCAAGCCAGAGTCCATGAAGAGATGCACCATGGTGTCGGCGTCGACGGCTGCCCCTCGTCTGGACTCGGCGATGGCAGCGAAGGTGGCATCGTTGCCGGTCACCAGCCGACAGTCGGGGCCGATTCGGGGCCACAGCACGGAGAGATCGACCTCGCGCCAGGCGAGGTTCGGGGCGAGGACCAAGAGATTGCCCATGACCGTTCCAGGGACCGCAACGGCGACGGCCCGCACGCGGTTGGCGAACCTCCGGCGGAATCGCCGGAGGTGGGTCGTGATCGTCTCGAACACGACATGTTGGTCGCGCTGGTGTGGCCCTTCGACCGCGTCGACCTTGCCCCCGCCAATCTCGATGACTGCCACTCGCCAGGTCTCGTGCGCAATGGCAACGGCCACCACAAGGGGTCCACTGGGGTGCGGGTGAAGGGAGGTCGTCGGCCTTCCACGGGTCCCGGTGGAGGGCAGCGGCCGTTCCGTGAGCAGGTCCAAAGCCACCAAGCGGGCAATGGTCTCGGTGGCGAAGCCGCTCGACATGCCCAGCTGCCGGGTCGCCGACGACCGGGAGATGCCGGGTTGCTCATGCACGGCGCGCAACACGGCCAGCTGGCCTGACACCCGCGTCGTCAGTCGCTCCACACGCTCTCCTTGAATTTACTCTTCCACCGAGTATAATACGGCAAGTGACCCTCGCCGAAGGTCTTCCCCGTCCGACCCCCATCGACCGCAAGTCCATGTTGGGTTTGATGGCACTGGCCACTGCAGCCTTCGTCTACGTGACCGCAGAGACCCTGCCCGTGGGCCTGCTGCCTCAGATGGCCGCTGGCCTGCACGTTAGAGACGGAGCCATCGGACTCCTGGTTACGATCTATGCCGCCGTGGCCGGGTTCACGGCAATACCGCTGACAGCTCTGGTCAGCCAGCGATCCCGTCGACAAGTAGTCGTAGCTGCAGCCTCGATCCTCGCCGTGTCTCAACTGGCCATGGCCCTCTCCCCCAACTATGGGATGTTGCTCGGAGCAAGAATCGTCTGCGCCTTCGCTCACGGCGTCTTCTGGTCGGTCGTGGCTCCAGTGGCAGCGCGCCTGGTCGCACCGGAGCGCACCGGGCATGCCACAGCCATTGTGTTCACCGGGAACTCCCTCGCCCTGGTGCTCGGAACCCCGATCGCCACCGCACTCGGCGACCTGCTGGGCTGGCGAGCAGCCACCGCACTCGTGGGAGTGGTGGCTGCGATGAGCGCCGTCGCCATGTGGTTCATCCTCCCGTCGCTCCCCTCGCACGCACCCATGGGCAACACTCGGTCTCGGCTGGCAGCCGTTCCTTCGGCATTGCGCAGCCGTTCGCTGGTGGCCGTTTCAGTAGTCACCACTCTCTTGGTCGTCGGCCACTTCACGGCGTACACCTACATCTCGAACCTGATCCGAAGTGATGCCGGACTCACAGGCCTCGGGCTGGCTGTGATCCTCCTCGCCTATGGCATCGCCGGAGTCGGCGGTCTCGGGCTCACCGGTCTGGTCACCGACCGCCGACCACGGATGGCCGCGGCAACGTGCGCCGTCGCCCTCACCGCCGCCCTTGGCGCGCTCCTCACGATCGGACCCGGGTCGGTCGGATTCACCATCGGCTCTGTCGTGGTCTGGGGTGCGGCCTTCACGGCACTCCCGGTGTGCCTCCAGTCCGCCGTTCTGCGTGTCGCTCCGAGATCGGCCGACACGGCCTCGGCCCTGTATGTGGTGGCGTTCCAGGTCGGGATAGGAGGCGGAGCACTTGTCGGGTCCATCCTTGTGGATAGCGGGCGGCTGGCCGAGCTGCCTCTGGTAGGCATGGTGTTTGCCGCAGTCGGGACGTTGGTCCTGCTTGCAGCTCGTCGGGCATTCCCGCGCAGAGTTGGACCTCCAGACAGCCCTAGCTACGACGATGACGATCAGCCAGTGAGCCCGGCCGAGCCGACCCTTTCCTACGCCTCAAACAGCCCATCGGAGGTGCTGCTGTGACCGAGACCGTACTGCCACTCGCCGCCGAGGCCTTGCTGGTCGACATGGACGGAACCCTGCTTGACAGTGCCGCCGCCATCGAAGCCGGTTGGCGGTCCTTTGCCGTGCGGTGGGGTCTCGACCCGGACGAGCTCTTCGGCCAGGTCCACGGTCGGCGAGCGACAGACGTCATCGCCCAATACGCATCCCGACTGCCGATCTCGCAAGAGGACGCCGTCGCTGACCACCGACAGAACAGTGGGATAGACCCAGCCAGCGTCATAGCTCTCCCTGGCGCCCTCGATCTCTTGAGATCAACGCCAAGCGAGCGCCTCGTTGTGGTCTCAAGCGGAACCAGGGCCGAGGTCCGCCTCCGGCTGGAGGCAGCAGGGCTTCCTCCAGTTCCCAACATCGTCGGAGCCGACGATGTTGACCAGGGCAAGCCCTCCCCTGACCCCTACGTCATGGGAGCGAAGTTGCTGGGGTTGGACCCGGACCAGTGTCTGGTCTTTGAAGACGCCCCAGCTGGGATCGAATCTGCGAGCGCTGCCGGGTGCACCACTGTCGGCCTCTTGACCACCCACACCCCTGCCGAGATGGCAGGATCGACGTACATCGTCAAGGACCTCTCTGCCATCAGCGTGACGTTCCACGACGGCAGCCTCTCCGTCACCGTGCCAGTCGGCTGATCCGCCTTCGGCGGCAGGAGCTGCTTTTCCACTGTCAGTAGTGGCAACGTGCATCGTTGGTGTGTGAATAAGTGCGGACGAGCTCGGATCCAGCTTCGATCTCCTTGCAACGACTTCGCGAAGCAGCAGTCAACCTGAGGGAGCGTTACCGACGACGGGCACTCCACAACCCGGCGTCCGTAACGCTGCGACCTCGAATATCCGGCAATGCTGAACAGAAGGATTGAGCGCCGGACCATTTCAGTTGTACCACCCGATGGTTACACGAGTGTCATTTCGCCCTGACCGTAGAATGAACTCTTTGTGCAGTTCCTTCGGAGTGCGAGAGCTCTCCTCCGTTGAGGTTCCCCCGGAGTGGAGTTCGACGATCTCAGCCGTAGGAGCCGAGAGCGGAGCACGACCGGACTTGAAGCCTCAGTCCTTGAAGTAGTGCTTGAAGTAGTGCCCTTCATTGAGATCGTCGATGAGACCGGGATGCGTCGGGTGCCAGTCCAACAACTCTTGGGTAAACGTGCTCGAGGCGGGGTTGTCGAGGGAGGCGAAGAAGGCGAGGTAGTCGAAGTAGTCGGCCACCTCCTCGGGTGCGATGCTGACTGCCGGCACGCCGAGCTGGTGGCCGATGACCTCGGCGATCTCACGGAACGGCACGCCTTCATCGCCGACCGCATGGAGTCGCGAGCCACCCGGGGCAGCTTCGAGGGCCAGGCGAAAGAGACGCGCTGCGTCGAGGGTATGGCCGGCCGGCCAACGATTCGACCCATCGCCGACGTAGCCGGCTTTACCGTTCTTGCGAGCGAAGCGGATCAGCGCCGGTGTGAAACCGGTGTGGTCGAGCGAGCTGTGAACGAGTGGTGGGAGGCGAACGACGCTCGATCGGACTCCCCTGTCTGACAGGGCAATGACCACATTCTCGGCATCGATTCTGGGTCCCGCCTCCATGACATCGGACTCCGTCGCCGTGCCCTCCACGCCGCCGAATGCCAGCGGGAGCGTTCCCGACGTCCCAACGAATGGCTTCCCGCTATCGGCGAGCGCCTCGCCCATAGCCTGGATGGCCCGCAGGTCGGCATCGAGCGCTCCGTCCATGTCACCGGTGTTCATCTCTTGGTGCTTGAAGGCGAGGTGGATGACTCCGTCCGATTCCGACACCGCCTTTCCCAAGCTGTCGTGGTCATCGAGCGAGCCGAGATGCACGTCGGCCCCTAGGGCCGCCACTACTGAGGCGGACGCGTCGGAACGGGCCAAACCGACGACTTGATGACCGGCCGAGAGCAGCTCCGGGATGACAGCTGAACCTATGTGTCCGGATGCTCCGGTAACGAAAACACGCATGGGATGCTCCTTCTTGCTCGTGAGGTGAGGTGAGGTGAGGTGAGGTGAGGTGAGGTGAGGTGATGTCACCTGGTGTCATTAACTGTATCATCTATGTCACCCGGTGTCATCACCTGCTGGTTAGGATCGTGCGATGGCGCGTTGGGAGACAGGGGCACAGGAGCGGCTGGCAAAAGCCGCATACGAGCTCTATCTCGAACGCGGGTACGAGAAGGTGACCGTGGCCGAGATCGCTACTCGGGCCGGCCTGACCAAGCGCACGTTCTTCCGCTACTTCGCCGACAAGCGCGAGGTGCTGTTCTCGGGGGCGGCGGCCTTTCAGCAGCAAGTGGTGTCGTCAGTGCTGGAAGCGCCCGTTGGGATCGCCCCGGTCGACGCCGTCATCGCAGCATTGTCCATCGGCGGCACCAGCCTCGCTGCCCTCGGCGAGCTCGCTCGTCAGCGCCAGCGGCTCATTGATACCTCGACCGACCTCCAAGAGCGCGAGATGATCAAGATGGCCTCGCTCACGGATGCCATTGGGGGAGCGTTGCGAGAGCGGGGCATCTCCGAGCCAGTGCCAACTCTCACGGCCCAAGCGGGTGTGGCGGTGTTCAAGATTGCCTTCGAGCGTTGGGCCGGTCGAGAGGGGACCGTCGAGTTCCCGCCACTTCTCTACCAAGCACTGGCCGAGCTACGGGCAGCGGTAGGCCCAGTCCCTCCGGACGACGCCCCCACCGCGTCTGATGTACCTCGGCTCGGAGCATCCAACTAACGAGCTGTGCCAAGTCACGGCGGGGAATGGTCCGGATCGGGGGTTGACGATCAGTAGTTGGTGTCCTGGCGAGTGACGACATTGCCTCTTCCGTCATCGACGATCGTCCGATGCCGCCTGATGTTTGTCGTAACCAGTCCGATGATGGACAGCAGTGCTCCAACCGCACCGACCACCATCAGAATCACGCCGACCGTATGGATGTCGAATCCGTGCTGCTCCGTACTGGTCGTTACGGCGAAGTCCAAGATGGCTCCAACCGCAAAGGCGATGATGCTTGCTACAAGTCCACCGGCCATTTGATCTGTCCCCTCGCCTAGAAGTGATGTGCCTCGTTCGAATACCCTTCATCAGTCCTGCTAAAACGAACTCGTGGCTTGGAGATTCGAAGGCTCGCTGAACTGGCGGCGGCCCGATGGTCCGACCAGATCGAGCTCGACTGGATCCTGCTCGCCCTGGCCGTGGCGCCCGCACATGTCGAAACCTGTTCCCGCCCTTGGAGCCGGAACAGTTCGTGCCCTTCACGTTTCGCTTGGTCACCAGGCGGCCTCAAACCACGACGGCGACGATTTTGTCCCCCATACCGAACTCCGCGAACTGAGCACGGCTACGCCACCCGAGTGGCGCGGAGTCGGACCATCTTGCCCACTCACCATCCGATTGACACCACAATCGGTCGACGCAGGGATGATGAAATGCCACTACAGCGGTGCTGGGAGCAGGTCGGGTGCGAACCTCCCCATCATGAGCCAGAGTCTCGTCTCTACCGATACTCGCTCACGTATCGATTGAAGGACCGAGATGGTCTTCCACCCTTGGTCGTCATCCAGCTCAATCCGTCGACCGCCGGCAGTGAGGCCGTTGACAGCGGCGATGCGACAAGCCGGAGGGTAGCTGGGTGGGCATCGCGCAGAGGGCAGTATGGATCGGTCGTCTTCCTCAATCTCTTCGGCCGCAGGTGCACCGATCCCGAGGGACTTCTGCGACTCCGGTACGACCTAGCCGTTGGGTCCCGGGGGGATGACGCACTTGTTCAAGAGTCTGGCCCTCCGAACGCGACCGTGGTGGCAGCGTGGGGCAAGTGGAGCACGGGACGGCTGAGAGCATTGGTGGCTCGGCGTAGGGATCAGGTGTGCGACCTTCTCTTGGAGGAGCGACGGAGCCTCCATTGGCTCGCACCCACCGGCCATCCCCTACACGGACTCCGCTGGGAGGACCGTCACGAGCTCGAACCGATCACCATCGCCGACTTGCGCTCCGTCTGACCGTCGCCGCTCATCCGCTTCGTGAGTGGAATCGATGGTGGCAGGGCCCTGCAATGGCGGACGTCCGGATTGGGCGGACCCCCATGCGGCCTGGGCACCTGCCCGGCCCCATTGGCTCCGACCATGATGAGATCCTGGCGAGTGTGAAAGGACGCGGCATATGACCATCGAATTCTGGGCACCAATGGGGGCGGTCCCCCCTCAATCGATCGGCGAGCGAGCGCGTCAGTTCGAGAGCGATGGCTGGGACGGCATGAAGGTGTTCGACTCCCAGTGCCTCTTCGCCGAGAGCACGGTCATGATGACGGCCGCCGCCATCGCCACCGACACGCTCAAGCTGTCGATGTCAACGAGCAACCCCGCCACCCGCCACCCGTCGGTTGCTGCGTCCGCCATCGCCGCCATCGCCGCCATCGCCGGCGACCGGATCTCGTTCGGCATCGGCCGGGGCGACTCCTCGCTCGCCTACATCGGCGGTGCGCCCGCTTCGGTTCCGACCTTCGAGCGCTACGTGGCTGCCGTCCACAGCTACCTCCACGGCGTCCCGGTGTCGTTCGACGACATCCGTGAATGGCGAATGACGAAGGACGTGTCGACGATCGACCTCGGTCACGTCCCCGACGCCAGCCGGCTCAACTGGCTGCGTGCATCGGACCCCGTTCCCTCGATCGAGATCTTCGCCACCGGTCCCCGAGTCCTCGCCGTCGCCGGCCGCTGGGCTGGCCGGGTCTCACTCGGGCTCGGTGCGGACGCCACCCGGCTCGCCTGGGCCATCGACATTGCCCGCAAGGCGCGAGCGGAGGCCGGGCTCGATCCGGCGACCCTCTCGCCGGCCGCCATCATCTCCGTCGGCGTTGGCGAGGACCTTGCCAGGGCCCGCCGCTCGGTCGCCAATATGGTCGCCTCGGCGGCCCGATTCGCGGTTATCAACGGGGCAGTGGCCGGTCCAGTCTCCGAGGGCCAGCAATCCGTCTACGAAGGGATCGGCCGCTCCTACGATATGTCTCACCACGGTGGCCAGGGAGACCAGGTCGGCCAGCTGACCGATGAGTTCATTGACTCCTTCGCCATCGTCGGTTCCCCACAACGCTGCATCGAGCGCATCCTCGAGCTCCACGAGCTGGGGATCGACTCGTTCATGCTGGCTCCCCCGCTCGGGGATGCGGACGAGTCCGATATCCGGGACGGCTACCAGCGACTCGTCGAGGAAGTAGTCCCCGGTGTCCGGGATGCGGTGAAGTAGGTGCCCGAGCGCCGGTCGGTGATGGTGGAAGTCGAGCCCGGAGTGACCCTTGAGGGCTTGCTCGCAGGCGAAACGCCCGACGTGGTGCTGATCCCCTCGGCCCATCGCAGCGGGGACGACTTCGCCCAGCTGTCCTCGGACCTCGAGGCGGCAGGCCATGGATCACTGTCGCTGAATCTGCGGGGGATCGGGCGGAGCATCGGGCCGACACAGGGGTTGACTCTGCGCCAGGTGGCCGCGGACATTGACGCGGTAGTGGATGCCACAGCCGGGCGGCCCGTCCACCTCGTCGGCCACGCCCAGGGCAACATCTTCGCCCGGGCCACGGCCGCCTTCCGTCCCGATACCGTGCGAAGCGTGACACTTCTCGCCTGCGGAGGCCACAACCTCGTGGCTCAACCGCCTTCGGCCGAGCTACTGATGCACTTCGAGCGATGCGGCGACCAGAGCCTTCCCGACGATGTTCGCCTGGAGAGCCTGCAGTTCGTCTTCTTCGCCCAGGGGCACGATCCCTCCCCCTGGCTGACCGGCTGGTGGCCGTCCGGAGATGTCCGAGAGGCCCTCACGGCGAGCGACCCGAGTGAGTGGGCGACAGCTGGCGAAGCCCCGGTGCTGATCGTGCAGCCCATGGAGGACCCGCTCTGCCCACCGGGCACGGGACGGGAGCTACGCGACTGGATCGGATCTCGAGCGTCGTACGTCGAGATTCCCCTCTGCAGCCATGCCATGCTGCCTGAGCAGCCGGGCCTCATTGCCGGAGCCGTGGTGGAGTTCCTGGGTCGGCAGCCCTCATCCGGTGGGCGCCACGGCAACTCCCTGAGAGCCACGAATCGGACAGACGGAGTTGACCACGTCGAACTCCAGGAAGGATGGCCATGAACATAGGAATCTTCCCGTCTCACGACCTCAACGTCGACAAGCTGGACTGGCTTCGATGCGTGGGGAGGGTGGCCGACGAACGCGGCTTCCATTCTCTCTGGATGCCGGAGCACGTCGTCATGTTCGACGCCATCTCGTCCCAGTCCCCCTACCGCAAGGAGCCACTTGTAGCCGTTGAAGGCCTGGGCACGATGGACCCTCTGTCCTGTCTCGCCTTCCTGGCCGCCATCACGACGAACGTTCGTCTCGGGACCGGGATATGTGTCCTGCCTCAGCGCCAGCCGCTCTTCTTGGCCAAAGAGGCGACGACCATCGACATCCTCTCATCAGGCCGGCTTGATCTCGGTCTCGGCGTGGGCTGGGTACGCGAAGAGTTCGAGGCTCTGGGGGGTGGACTACGAGAGAAGGGGGGCCATCGCTGACGCTTATCTGCAGATCATGAGGTCGCTCTGGGTCGATGCGGCCTCGTCCTTCGATGATGGAGCATTCGTGTTGCCTGAATGTCGGCAATATCCAAAGCCGGTACAAGCCCCTCACGTCCCGGTGCACATCGGTGGCAACTCCAAGTCCGCGCTTCGGAGGGCTGCCCGGTTCGGCCAGGGTTGGTACGCCTTCAATCTCGACCCGGACGGGCTTCACCACCACATGCGTCAGCTCAATGAGATGCTCGATGAGGCGGGTCGACGCCGAGGGGACATCTCCGTCAGCGTCTGTGGCTTTCTCCGAGAACTGGAGATCGATGACGTGAAGCGCTATCGAGGAGCCGGAGCCGATCAGGTCATTCTCTTCGCCGGGGAACTCGGGTCCGAGGACACCGAGCGAAGGCTCAACGAGCTGGCCGATCAGTTCGTTGAGCCCGCCCGCGGGCTTTAGCACCATTCCGAGGCCACAACGGCCGAGTTACCTCAGCCTGGGCAGCTGAGGTCGCCCTCGGCCAACGCCACGAATATTGAGCTCGAAACTGGCGATCGGTATCGACACGACACTGGCCCCAGGGCTGGCCAGAGGCACCTTTTGGAGACACGGGCACTCGTGGAGGGCAGGAACCGGCTGTCCTCCGGTCGCCCGGCCTAAAGAAGGGACCCGAATCGGTCGACATAGCTTCCATGCTCTTGGGGTCAGATCCTCGGATATCGGGGGTCGAATCAGAGGTGGATGGGTCGCGGCCGGGATCGCGTGACCGCGCAGAGTTGGCTGCCGGGATCCTCGTCTCACTCCTCTCCAGATACCCCATAGCGAAGGTCGCAGCGATCACCGAGTCGGGCATCCCCATTCCAGTCCCGAAGTCAGTACCACTGGGTGCTGGCCACACTGCGATCGAGTCCACCTTCGGCGCCATCGTCGACGAAGACCGCCCGGCGGCGGTCAGCCTTTTCGCGCGCGCCCGCGTCTGCGGAGTCGCCACCGACAAGTTCCACCTGAATGGCGAGTCGAACCCCCCGACCACCGTTCACGCCGTCGACTGCCGGGCTGTTCACGGAGCCATCATCGTCATCTCAGCCGAGGGCATCGACGCTGACCCCGAGGAAGTTTCGGAGTGGGAGCTTCCCTCGCTCCCTCCGCGGCTGGCACGTGCACACAAGGATGGGTCGGCCGTCATTACTGAGGTCGACTCAGCCATGTGCCAGATCCTCGGTTGGTCGGCGGACGAGCTGGTCGGCCGTCGAGCGCTGGAGATCGTGCATCCGGACGACCACGAGATGGGGATCGCCAACTGGATGGAGATGCTGGCCACGCCCGGGCTAAGTCGACGCGTGCGGCTCCGGCATCTACACAAGGATGGCCACTGGGTGTGGCTCGAGATCACCAACTACAACAGACTTGCTGATCCTTCCTACCGGGATGTCGTGTCGGAGATGGTGGACATTTCAGACGAGATGGCGGCCCACGCGGCTCTAGAGGAGCGAGAGCAGCTGCTTTACGAGCTGACCGAGACGGTTCCGCTCGGTCTCTTCCACAGCGACCCCAACGGCGTCATTCTCTTCGCCAACAATCGGCTCTTGAGCATCTTGGCGATTCCGCGAGCCGATTCGGTCGATGATATATCGGCCGCCCTCGATCCCGCTGATCATCAAGCGATCGAAGAAGCGATCCATCAGGTGATGTCAGGAGGCGGGGGCGCCGACCTGGAGGTGCGGATTCCCTCAGCCGATGCCGTCCACTATGGAGCACTCAATCTGCGGGCGCCGGCCCACGCGACCTCTGGCTTCTCGGGATTCATCGGCTGCTTGGAGGATGTGACCGACGCCGTGAGAATGCGACAACGGATGGAGGTGCAGGCCAGGTACGACGCACTGACGGATTGCCATAACCGGTCGTCCACCATGGAGTACATAGCCTCGCGAGTGTCGTCCCTGAATGCCGATGGATCCGAGGGCATTGCCATCCTCTACGTGGATCTCAATCACTTCAAGCCAATCAACGACGCCTACGGGCACGCGGTCGGTGATCAGATTCTCAGGATCACGGCGGAGCGATTGAGGCACGCCGTCAGGACTGGCGACCTCGTCGGTCGTATCGGCGGCGACGAGTTCGTAGTCGTCTGCTCGCAGGTTGGATCTGAGGTCGCCGCTGGTCAGCTGGCTGAATCCCTGCGGCGTCGCTTGTGCGTACCGACCGATATCGATGGCCGTCATATCGAACTCTCGGCCAGCGTGGGGGTCGCGTGGACTGACGACCCGGGCCTCGAAGCGGACGCCCTCGTCGACGCCGCCGACTCGGCCATGTACGCATCCAAGCGGGCCGGGCTTTCGTCCAAATCGCCGGAGACCGTGCCCCGACGCGTCTGAAGATCGGCGAATCATCCTCCTCAATGGAGGGGACGACCTGGTGCCGCGTGGACCGATCTCAATCCAACGAACCAGAGACAGCGCTGACCGGTCCGTGACTCGAGGCCAACTCAGGAGCAGTCGCTCTTCTCGTGGCTCTCTCTGGATTCTGTCCAGCTAGCCCTAGGAGCGCAAAGACGAACGAGGCGACAGCCAGGAAGACCCAACCGACAGTGAAACTCGTGTGGGTAACGAGATGACCGAAGATGATCGGGGTGAAGAAGCCTCCGATGGCCGCCAGACTCAGCATGAGTCCTGTCGCCGTCCCGATGTAGGCGTGATCAATCCTGCAGACTCGCGCCGGCACGGCCAACCATGCCGCGAAACCAAAAATCAGGAAGAATCCGATCCCGATCCCGAGGGCCCAGAGTGCTCCGGTCGGGACCACCGGAATCAGGACCAGGAGAGCGGCAACGGCGAGTAGGGGTCCCACCACGAACAGCCGGAGGTTCTTGCTGCGATCAGCCCAGTAGCCGCCCAGAAGGCTGCCCGGGATGCCGGCCAGCAGAATCAGGGCGGATAGCAGGCCACCGGAGGACGCGCTCAGGTGCCGATCTTCGGTCGCGTAGGTGGTGAAGAGCTGGGAGGTCGTGAAGTAGGCCCCATAGCCGCCGAGCAAGGCGATCCCGTATGCCCACAGGTCTCTACTGGCCAGGGACGTACGAAGCGCTCGGCGGTCGAATCTACCTCCGAGAAAGGTCTGTCTACCTTGAGGCATCCTGAAGGTGACCAGCGTCACCGCCACGACCCCCAGCTCGAAGACCCCGGCCAGGACCAGCGACGTGTGCCAGCCGACATCTCGCTGGACGAAGATCCAGACGTAGAGAGCGACAGCCGCCCCGGCGCTGAATGCTGCGCCTCCAGTTATGCCGAGGGCAAGGGTGACCTCATGGTCCCGGAACCAGATCGACATGGCCGCCATACCCACGGCGACGAACACCGAGCCGCCCACACCGCTGATGACACGGAAGGTGGCCAGCTCGGGGTAGCTCACCGAGAGTCCCGACATCACCCCAGCCGCCCCCTGTACGGCCAGTCCGAGGACAATGGTCCGTTTCATTCCAATCTTCGTGGAGAGCATGCCGCCTGGGATGTGGGAGAGCCCGTACCCCACGATGAACAGGGAAATGAGCAAGCTGAGCCGCCCGAGGCCAACGTGGAACTCAGCCCCGATCAGGGGGAAGGCAGTGGCGACATCGAACCAGTTCAGCGTCAGCGCCACCACCCCGAGGCCGATGACCGCGAGCATCCCCCAGCGGAGCGATGCCTCGTCAGCGGGGGCGGCGGAGGTGATGATGGTCCTCTGATCAAGAGTGCCGCTCGGAGAAGCCAGATCCGGCCGCTGCTCGTTCCCCGACCAACAGGTCCGAGAGGCGTTAGGCCCCTGCCCAACTAGCATAGGCGCATGGATCGTCGCACTTTCGATAGGCGCGACGAAGGGCCGACCTGGGCGTCTCGATCCGGGCGAATCTGGGCTGGCGGGGGTGGGATCATCGTCGGGAGCCTGTGTCGCCTGCACGATGTGGCTCCCCCATCAGACCACTCTGGCTAGCACGGTGTCCGGACCGGTCGGGTTCGTCGGCCGTCAGCGAGAGTTGCGCACACTGGAGGAGAAGCTCGCTGAGGCGAGAACCGGTCACCCGCAGGTCGTCTACATAGAGGCGGACCCGGGTACTGGGAAGTCGACCCTGCTTTCCCAGTTCGTTGCCTCGATCAAGGACGCAGTGGTCCTCGAAGTGTGCGCTGATGAGGATGAAACCCTTCTCTCCTTCGGGATCATCGATCAGTTGCAGCCCGGGAAGCCGACCGACCCTGCCACCGATCCGATGATCGCTGGAGCTGAACTGGTGGGCCTACTCGACCGCCTGCAAACCGACGATCAGGTCGTGGTCCTGGTCATCGACGACCTGCAGTGGATCGATCGGCCCTCGTCCCGGGCTGTCCTATTCGCCCTCCGTCGGTTGAGAGCCGACACCGTGCTGACGGTCGTTGCCGCCCGAACCGAAGGGTTGAGCGATTCGGGTTGGGCGCGCTTCGTGGCTGGTGACTCTCGGGTGACCCGGATCCTCTTGGAGGGATTCGACGCCTCCGATCTCATCGAGATGGCCGGCGCGCTCGAACTCGGAACCCTTTCCCACCGGGGGGCAAAAAGGCTTCTCGCCCACACGGGCGGAAACCCCCTCTACTGCCGGGCGCTGCTTCAGGAAATCGGGGTTCCAACCCTCAACGCCACGCATGACCTGGGACTCCCAGCACCGCGCAATCTCTCAGCAGTCATCCTCACCCAGGTCGCCGGTCTCTCGAGCGAGGCACAGACCTTCCTCGCCGCGGCTTCAGTTCTGGGTCAGCATGCACTGGTCGCAGGTACAGCGTCGGTGGCCGGTCTATCCGAATTCCAGAATGGCTACGACGAAGCGGTCGAAGCCGGGCTGTTGGTCGAGAGCTCGCCGTTGGTCTTCACCTTCGCTCATCCCCTCTACCGGGCAGCGATCTACGCCGATCTCAGCCCGACGAACCGTCGGCGCCTTCACGCTCGTGCAGCAGACATCCTGGAGGGCCGTGCGCGCCTGACTCATCGGGTTGCCGCCTCGCTCGGTGTCGATGACGCCCTCGCCGGCGAACTCGAGGCAGCGGCAGTCATCGACCAAGCAGAAGGCAATGCCGCTGCGGCCGCATGGGCGCTGGAACGAGCGGCCGCCCTCTCCGAGACGGGTGAGGAGCGGGAGCGTCGGCTGCTCGATGCCGCCGTCGTGCACCTGGGTGCCGCCGACACCGACGCCGCCTCCCGGGTCTTGGCCAGTTGCCTTGTCGGGAGTGCCCGCCGCGATGCCTTGACTGGCCTCCTCGGGGTCTACATGGGATCACCAACCGCTGAAGATCGACTGATCGCAGCGTGGACGGCACATGACCCAGTCAGCGAGCCGGACATCGGAGCACGAGCCGCGACGTCGCTTGCCAACTGGATGGTCATCTCGGGACGACCCGACCAAGGTCTGCTCTGGGCCAGTCGCGCCGTGGCCGGTACCGTTCCGGATTCAGCCCTTTGGGCCATGGCCAAGACGGCCCAGGCGTATGCGCTGGGCCAGGTGGGGCGGGTTCCCGACGGCCTGGCCACACTCGACTTTCTCCCAACACAGGGGAACGACGCACCGCTGGCCGAGATCGACGCCCTGATCATGCGAGGGATCTTGGCGCTCTGGGTCGACGATGTGTCCGCAGCCATTGCCGACCTGGGTATCGCCGCAGCTCGACTTGGCTCGGGAGTGCCGGCGACCTACCCCGTTCCTTGCCTCGCCCATCTGAGCGAGGCTCACTTCCGGCGCGGTGACTGGGATGCGGCCATGGCCTACTCCCAGTTGGCCACCTCACTGGCCCAGGATGCCAATCGTCCGCTCGATCTGGTGAGGGCCCACACACGGGCAGCCCAGGTGCTCGCCAGCCGCGGCCAGTGGTCGGCGGCCGAGGAGCGAGTCACCGCTGCCCGTGCTGCCACAGCCCAGTTCCCGGCGGTGCTGGCCGTGGCCACCTGCGCCGTGGCCGGCGTGGCGCTCGCCTCGGCACGATGCGATCACGCCGGTGTCCTGGCCGCCACCGAGCCAGTGCGAGCCACCAATCGGCTCAGTTTCGCCGGCCGGCCAGGCGTCTTTCACTGGCGGGCGAACGAGATCGATGCCCTGATCGGCTTGGGTCGGCTCGGCAATGCCGAGGCTGCCTTGAGCGAGTTCGAAGCAGCCTTGCCGGAGCCTGAGCCTTACTCTGCCGTCATCTCATTCGCTCGGTGCGAGGGCAACCTGGCCACTGCCACCGGAGACACAGGACGTGCCGAGCTGGCCTTCGCGCGGGGGCACGCCATCGCCCATGGTGCGGCGATGCCCTTCGAGCGGGCGCTCCTGTCGCTCGACGACGGCCGTCGCCTGCGCCCGACAAACAGGCAGGCAGAGGCAGTCGCCCAGCTCGAGTCGGCCCACCGTCTCTTTTCGGGACTGGGGGCCGATCCTTACGTGCGACGATGCGCAGAGGAGCTCGAGCTCCTCCAGGTTCCGGCACCAGCGGAGAGCCCGGCCGTCACGCTCGGCCTGAGTCGAGCTGAGATCGCTGTGGCCCGGCTCGTTGCCACTGGCCTTACCAACCGAGAGGTCGCGAACGAGCTCTATGTGAGCGTGAAGACCGTCGAATACCACCTTCGCAACTCCTACATCAAGCTTGACATCACCTCACGGCGCCAGCTGGCCGACCTTCTCCGCTGACGGGTCCGACTACCTGGGCCTACAACCGGGATCGGTGCTTCACCAGGATGTTCGCGCAACCCCGGGGGAAACCAGGGTCAAACCTAGGGTCGATCCCTGGGGACAAAGCACTGGCGTTCCCGTTGACTGGGACCCATGGACACCTCATCAACACCGAGGCGGACTGTACGCCTGCTCCTAGAAGCCAGCCGGACCTCCGACAACCGCATCGAGGGCCGAATCCGCACCGATCGTGCTGAGAGTGCTGACAACTGGAAGACCTTTTCCGGCGTGCTCGAACTCTTAAAGGAGCTCGAAGAACTTGCCTGATGCAGTCGCCACCTCGGAAAGGACCCTCCTGTCATGATCCATCGCCCCTCCCCTAATGAGATGCCCGCCGGCGACAAACGGCGCCGTGCACGCCTCATCCTCTGGCTGGCCGGCATCATCATCCTCATTGGACTGATTGGCGGCGGAGCCGCCTCGGCCCACCTCACCTCGTCCCTCAGTGACTACGACGCCCCCGGCTCGGCCGTGGTGCTGGCACAGCAACAGATCCAACGGGTGACCGGCTCGAATCCCGAAGAGGGATACATCGTCGTTGTCCGCACGGCCGCACCGATCAGCACATTCTCGGGCCTCCCGGCTCGGGTGGCATCGGTCGTCTCGATCCTCCGGGCCCGCCCAGAGGTCAAGAGCGTTCTCGACTACGCAAACACCGGCAACCGGAGCATGATCTCGAGCAACGGAACGCTCACCGCCGTAGTGGCCACCGTCGGAGCAGTGAACGAACAAAAGGCCGTCACTGCCCTTAAAGCGTCCATCGCGGCCCGGCCGGAGCTCAAGGCCGATACCTGGGTCGGTGGGCCCACGGTGGCAGGAGTCCAGATCGCCGGCGTCTCGTCCCAGGACCTCGGGCGGGCCGAGCTCATTGCCATGCCGTTCCTGCTCCTGTTGCTGTTCTTCGTGTTCCGGGGCCTCCGGGCTGCCGCCGTCCCCCTGGTCGGAGCGGTGTTCGCCATCGCCGTGACCCTCGGCGTCATGGGCATCGTCTTGACGGTGGTCCCGCTCTCTATCTTCGCCCTCAACCTGGTGATCGCCCTCGGGATCGGCCTGGCGGTGGACTTCAGCCTCCTGATCATCTCGCGCTTCCGTGAGGAGTTCTCTCGAGAGCCCTCCATCGACACCGCCCTGGCTACCGTCCGCAGAACTGCGGGTCACACCGTTCTCTTCAGCTCGCTGACCATCGCCGCGGCACTCGCCACGTTGGCGGTGTTCCCCGAGCGATTCATCTACTCGATGGGCATTGCCGGCGCCATCGTCGTCCTCGCCTCCGGCGCCTTCGCCCTCTTGGTCCTGCCGGCGATCTTGACGGTGTTCGGTCAGCGGATCGCACTGGCCCCTTCCTCGGAGACCAGGCCCGCAGGCGAGGTGGCTTCGGGACGCCGTTGGTATGCGATGGCCACACGAGTCACGCGCCGACCGGTCATCTGGGCGGCATCGGCGGTGCTGGTGCTGGTGGTCTTGGCCCTACCGTTCCTCCATGTCGCCTTCACCGGTGCGGACGCCAGCAGCTTGCCGGCGAGCAGCTCGGCCGGAGCGGCCGCCACACTTGTCGGAACCCAGTTCCCGTCCTTCTCCGAGGCGCCTGCCGGTGTCCTCGTCGATTCGAGAGAGGTGACTCCGGCAGCGCTCGCCACCTACTCCGCCTCGATAGCCCATGTGCCGGGAGTCAAGGCCGTGCCAACCTTCCAACACCTGGGAGGCTCGCTCTGGGAGTCGAGTGTGGTGCTGACCGCAGCGCCCCTGTCCCCGACTGCCCAGCAGGCTGTCGAGGCGATCAAGGCACTTCCCGGTCCCGGGCAGGTGACCGTCATAGGCCAGACCGCCTCCTTCCTCAGCCTCCAGCAGAGCCTCAAGTCCCACCTGCCCTTGGTCCTCGGGCTGATCGTCATGATCGCGCTGGTGATGCTGTTCGCCATGACCCGCTCGGTGACGCTTCCGCTCATGGCCGTGATCATGAACTTCTTCACCATCCTCGCCACCTACGGGGTGCTGGTATGGGGATTCCAGCGGGGCCACCTCAGTCATCTCCTGGGCTTCCACCCACTCGGAGCGCTCCAGTCGACGTCACTCATCATCATCCTGGCCGTGGTCTTCGGCCTGTCGACGGACTACGGAGTGTTTCTCCTCGGACGGATCAAAGAGGAGCATGACGGCGGAGCCTCACCTGACGAGGCCGTGGCCCTGGGTATGGCTCACACCGGAGGGATCGTGACCGCAGCCGCCTGCTGTCTCGCCCTGGCCCTCGGAGCACTGGTCCTGTCCCGGCTGGTATTCGTCAAAGAGATCGGGCTCGGGGTGGCGTTCGCCGTCATCCTCGATGCGACCCTCGTTCGGGCCGTGCTCGTCCCCGCCGTGATGAAGCTGCTGGGACCCACGACCTGGTGGTCGCCCTTCTCCCGAAGGCCAGCACCGCAACTGATTCCCCAGCCGCTCGCTCCCAGCCGTCCCTCCGTGCCGGCGGCGGCCTTCAGTGCCGAACTCCCGGCGATGGAGTCATGACCGGCAACATTCCGGCGCCTGGCTTCAACGCCATCGGCGCCACGGTCGCCGGGAGTCGGGCCAGCTCAGGGCAACACCAAGACAGTCGAACAAAGAGCGCATCACCTCTGATGTCCGGATCGTCCGAGACAGAGCGAAAGGTACAGAAACCATGAATCCGACCACCATCACTCCCGTCCCTGAAACTCAGCTCCTCAACCGCCCGGACGGGAAGATCGGCTACGACGTTGCCGGCACCGGACCGCTCGTGGTCCTTGTCCCCGGTATGGGCGATCTCAGGAGTGCCTACCGCTTCTTGGCCCCGAGCCTCCGGTCGAGCGGTTACCGGGTGGCCTGCACCGACCTGCGGGGACACGGTGACAGCGATCCCAACTTCTCCTCCTATGGCGACCCAGAGACCGCAAGTGATATCGCTCATCTCATCGAGGAGCTCGGAGGTCCAGCGGTCATCGTCGGAAACTCGATGGCCGCGGCCGCGGCCACCTTGGTTGCCGGCGACCGGCCCGACCTGGTGGATGGCCTCGTGCTGATCGGTCCATTCGTTCGCAACGGCAAGGCCAACGCCATGCAGCGGATCCTCCTCCGGGTTGCGATGGCTCCACCCTGGGCGGCCGCGTCCTGGAAGTCCTATCTCCCGAAGCTCTATGCCGGCAGCCGCCCGGACGACTTCGAGGAGTACCGTGAAAGGGTGGTGGCGAGTCTCCGTCGCCCGGGGTACGCCAAGGCGTTCTCACTCACAACACGGACCAATCACGACCCAGCAGAGGTTCGATTGGGAGATGTGACGGCCCCCACCATGGTCATCATGGGAGATCGGGACCCGGACTTCGCCGACCCGGCCGCCGAAGCCGGTTGGATCGGCAAGAGCTTGAACGCCGAGGTGGTCATGATCGCCGAGGCCGGTCACTATCCCCAGTCCCAGCAGCACGATTTCACGACCAGGGCCGTCCTTCGGTTCCTCGAGGCCGTGTCGGATCAGGACATCGTCCAGTGATCACCCAGCCCGTCTCCGAAGTGGGCGAGTCGGCCTCCAACGGGACGGTGTCGGGCACTCCACGTCTGTGGCTGCGCCTCGAGGCCGCAACGGTGCTCATCGGGGCACTGATCGCGTGCTCGACCACGGGACAGCATTGGTGGCTCGTGCCCGTCGTCGTCCTGTTGCCCGATCTGGCCATGGCCGGCTACGTGGGTGGAACGCGCATCGGGGCCTTCATCTACAACCTCGCCCACGCGACGCCTGTCCCGGCGCTCGTCATCGGGCTGGCGTGGTGGCAGAACCGGCCGCTGGTGCTCGGGATCGGTCTGGTCTGGCTTGCCCATATCGGCCTCGACCGCCTGATGGGCTACGGGCTGAAGCACCACGATCACTTCCAGCACACCCACCTCGGGAACCTTGGTAGGGATCATCCGAACACCTGAGTGAGGCGGATGAGAACGGCCCTAATCACCCGTTGTCGCCTGCGAGGGATTAGACGGAGGGTCGTCGACCCAGGGACGGACCAGGAGCGCCACCGGAAACCGGGAGGGGCCAGGTGGGGCCGGCGGGAGGAAGGGACTCAGGGAATCAGGCGGGGAGTGGGGGTGTGGCTAGGTGGGCGTCGGTCTTTCCACCGCCAACCGAGGATCCCTGGGCGGCAATCCAGACCCACAGTCCTGGCTGGCGTTGCGAAGGCGTACACTTCTCGTAGGCCGACGATTCGGCCAGAGAGCGACGCCCTCCAGACCACCCGGCCTCAGACAAGCGGGCCAAGCGGTTAGATCGCCGGAGCGCTCGGCGTCCAGTAGCAGCATGATCTTTGTCGCGAACGACCCCGTCTTCGCCCCCACGTCCTTCAGCGTTGAGGGTCCGGTCATCACAATCTCGGGTGAACTCGACCTTGCCACCTCGGTCGACCTTTTGGAATCCATCGTTGAGGTAGCGCGTTCGTCACCCAGCCAGGTGGTGGTCGACCTCACTGATGTGACCTTCATGGACTCAGCGGCTCTGGATGCCATCGACACCGCCCATAGCCGCGTGCCCGACTGCCAGATCGTCCTGAGGAGCCCATCGTCGTGGATTCGTAAGTTGCTGGTCCTGACCCACATGGAGTCGGTGTGTACGTTCTGAGCGGTCGAGATGACTAACCGCGAGCAGGTAGACAAGACGGTGGAGGAGCAGCTGGCCGACTGCGAGAGGCTCGTTGAGAATCTCGAGCTCTCCCGAGTCCATCGCGGGACCATTGACCAAGCGATAGGCATCCTCATGGCACGCGGTGGCCGTACCGCCGACGACGTGGTGAACATGCTGGTTCAGGCTTCCCAGCGATCGAACCGGAAGCTCAGGGACATCGCTGCCGATGTAGTCAGGGACACAGTGGAACGGGCGAAGCCGGTGGATCCAAAGCTGGACGACGGGAAGGTCTGAGCCGACCTCAACATTGTCCACCGTCGAGCGGTGGGACACCGTTTGACCGGCATTCTCCAAGGCACACATCGATCAGTCAGGCGAACCCACTTTTCGACGGCCAGATAGGCTGTCGGCAGTGGAGCTCACTTGGGACAACAGGCGCATGCGTCCGCTTGGGAAGAGAGGCGAAACGCGTGGCTGAACCTGTCGAGGTGTTTTGTCCCGACTGCGCCGAGTCGGATGAAGTCACCTGGATCGTATGCAGTTCCAAATCCCGGCCCAACCTTCTCGCCTGCAGATGTTGGGGCTGTGATCACCTGTGGAGCTTCGACGAAGAAGGCGTGGGAGCAACTTCGATTGTCGGCGACACGCCTCAACAAACTCTCGCCGTGGGGTGATCCATGAGCGGCCAGTACCTTCACACGAGGCCGATATAGCCGCTCCTAGGTGACCAACCCGCACTACGACTGGTCCTCAGCCTGAGCAGCTGAGGTGGCGGCTTTCAGAGTCTTCAATCCCCTACTTTTCGT
>PLSY01000043.1 GCA_003164275.1 Acidimicrobiaceae bacterium
CACACCCGCCACCGAAGCCGCCGAGGGCGCAGGCCGGCTGATTGGCTGATCGGGCACGTGTGGTAGAGCATTGCCCGTGGCACCCGAACCCAATACCGTCTTGGCCGCCCTCGATTGCGGCACGAACTCCACTCGCCTGCTCATCGTGTCGGGGGATGGAGCGACCCTGACCCGCCTTATGCGCATCACCAGGCTGGGGCAGGGCGTGGATGGGACGCACCGTTTGGATGAGGAGGCGATGCGTCGCACACTGCATGTACTGGCCTACTACCGGCAGGAGATGGATCGCTTCGGGGTTGGGGCTACACGCCTAGTCGCCACGTCCGCCGTGCGAGACGCAGCCAATGGCAACGAGTTCTTGGCCGCGGCGACCTCGGTTGTCGGGGTGCCGGCAGAGCTGCTTTCTGGCCTCGAGGAGGGACGTCTCTCCTATGTGGGGGCGATGGCCGACCTAGAGCCGATCGACGCTGATGACGTGGTCATTGACATCGGTGGCGGCTCGACCGAGATCGCGCTGAATGGTGCCGGAGCACTCGAAGCGACTTCCCTCGACATAGGTTGCGTGCGCATCACTGAGCGATACCTAAGTGGGGATCCGCCTTCCGACGACCAGGTGGCCGCCGCCGTCAATGCCATCGCCGCCGCCCTCGACGCAGCCGTCGCCTCGGTTCCGGCGCTCGGGGGACTGCGAAACGGGAGTCGACTACTCGGATTGGCGGGGACGGTCTCCACGCTTGCGATGCTCGAAGGTGGTCTTGAGGAATATGACCGCGCCAAAGTTCATCACGCAGTTCTCTCCGCCGACGCGGTGGCCAGATGGTGCGACCTTTTGGCGGAAGAAGATGTCGGGACCCGGCGACGCAGGGAAGCAATCTCTCCTGGGCGCGAGGACGTCATTTTTGGGGGAGCGCTGGTCCTTAGGGAAGCGATGAAACGGTTCGGATTTCGAGATTGTATCGTCAGCGAATCCGACATCCTCGACGGACTTGTCGCCAGCATTCGGTCGTGAGATCGGTCCCGGGAGCCGTCAGTCGTGTTCGATCTCTCCTCGGGTCCTCAGCCTTGCGCGCACGACAAACTGGTATGCAAAGAGCGTTGGGCGCACGCGAACCAGCATCTTGTCGACGCTGCGCAACCAACGTGAGCGCTTGCGGCCGCTTGACAGCACGTCGAACGGCAGCCCGGTATAGGAGAGCTCCAGGATCTCGAGGTTTCGCGAGCGGAGCAGTCGGAGGAGCGTGCGGCGAGTGAAGAACCGGAGGTGCGTTGCGTCGAGGATGCCTCGGCGGTCGTAGTCGAAGAGACCAGACGCCACCCGAAGCCGCGGGTACCAGTGTGCGAAGTTGGGAGTGGAGATCAACAACTCTCCGTCGCCCTTGAGCACGTCTCTTGCCGAATCCAAAAGCTTGGTGGGGTTGCTGACGTGCTCAATGACGTCCGCCAGGATGACGGTGTCGTAGCCCGACCCGGCATCGAGGGGCACCCCCGACTCCAAGTTGCCGAATACGAACTTGTCGACCTTTTCAAGGACGCCCGGAACCTCCTCGGCATCCACGCCCACGACATGATGGCCGAGCGCCCGCAACTTCTCACCCAGCAGTCCGCCGGAGCATCCGAGATCGAGCACTTGTCCCTTCGGGCGGTCGGCCATCATCGCCAAGATGGTGTCGTGGGACGTCCCTTCCGACTCCTTCAGCTGGTAACCGGCGTTCGACGGCACCCAGTCGTGGATGCCGAACCCGAGCTTGGCTAGCCGATACTGACCGACATCCTTGACAACGTCGGCCGCGTACTTGAGGCCGTTCACGTAGCAGATCTCGTCGCCGTAATACGTGGGAATCGGGATTTCGACGATACGTTTTCCGGCGTCGAGCATCTGGACGATGATCTGCGTGTCGAAATCGAAATCGTCGGAGTTCCTCTGGAAGGGCAGATCCTTGAGAGCGTGGACGCTGTAGGCCCGGTAACCCGAGTGGAACTCTGTCAGTGAAGAGCCGAGCATCGCGTTTTCGACTGTCGTTAGGATCCTGTTTCCGACGTACTTGTACATCGGCATTCCACCGCGCTGAGCTGCACCCGGCTCCATCATGCGGGATCCAAAGACCGCTTCACTCTCCCCTCGAACGAGGGGCTCCACGATTCGGGGCAACCACTCCGGTGCGTATTGGCCGTCCCCATGAAGCAGCACGATGATGTCCAGATCGTGCTCGATGGCCAGTTGGTAGCCAGCCTTCTGGTTGCCGCCATAGCCCAGGTTCCTGGGGTGGCGGATTACCGTCGTGGGGACACCGGGGTTGGCAGTACGCCAATTAAGCCCATGTTCATATGTGTTGTCATGACTCGCGTCATCGCAGATCAGTAGCTCGGCGAGTTGCTCGCGAAACTCCGATGGGATCCGGTCAAGAGTCGCTGCCAAGCTCGACTCAGCGTTGTATGCGACAACGAGGATCCCGATTCGTGGAGCAGCTGGTGTGCTGCACTTGTCGGTCAGTCGCTCGAGGCCCACAGATTCTCCCTGTTGGTGTGGTGGTGTTCAGATCGGCAGGAGCGATCCAACGCTGCGTCCCAACCGTCTGAAACGCTACCATCCGCTCTCGCTGCAGCACGTGGCTCTCAAGTCTGGGGCCGACCAACAAGATTTGCGCTGTCCTCCGTTGAGCGCTCGTTCCCCACCGCCAATGACCTTGCGGCTATGATGCCCCGTTGACGACGACGGATGTGGGGGTTCCCCGTCGGCCTAGGAGCGGAGGCTGTCAAGCGAGCGTGGGCCAACCTCATTTCCTTCGGCACCGAGATCTGTGAGCAGGAAGCCACGATGACAGCAACCGCAACGATCAAAGATCGGCCCGCCGACCCGTCAATCGAGAAGCTCACACCGAGACGTCGAAATAGGACCTTCGCCCTCGTCGTGGTTCTAGGCTACGTACTCATTAGTGTCGCTGCTTTCTGGCCCGTGATGCCGTGGAGTTCGACCCGGATATTCGGAACCGGTGGGGACTCCATTCTGGCGATGTGGTTTCTGGCGTGGGTCCCCCACGCGCTGGCGCACGGCTTGAACCCACTATTTAGCAACGCAATTTTTGTGCCAACGGGCGTGAACTTGGCTCAAAATACAGAAGCGCCGCTCCTGGGACTCTTGACCGCACCATTCGCACTTTTCCTCGGTCCGGTGGCCCGAGCGAACCTTCTGATGGTGTTAGCCATGCCAGCCTCAGCGACGGCGGCGTTTTTTGTACTGAGAAAGTGGCGCGTCTGGGGACCAGCGGCCGCCCTTGGGGGGTTGATATATGGGTTTTCGCCTTACGCTGTGGGGCAAGGCCTGGGACATCTGGTTCTGATCTTTCTGCCTTTTCCGCCGCTCATTGCAATGACCGTTGTCTCCATCGTGCAACAGCAAGGTTCACCACGTCGACTCGGAATCCAGCTCGGATTACTGGTGTCAGCGCAGTTTCTATGCGAGATGGAGGTGATGACCACTGTCGCGATCCTGACGGCCTGGGCATTGATTTGCTTCGTTGTACGGTACCCAAAACGAGCGGCCAGCATCGCTCGCTCGTCCTTAAAATCGTTCGGCATCGCATTCGCATTGGCTGCGGTCTTGCTCGCCTACCCGATTTGGATGCTGCTTGCCGGCCCTCAACACTACAATGGCACGGCGCAATCGGTAGTAAATCCCTATTATAACGATATTCTGAGTTTCATTGCTCCGGGCCCATTGCAAAGAAGTTCTCTCGGTCTACGGTCCATTGGTGTAGTCGTCAGCAATCCCTCAGAGCTCGGTGGTTTCATCGGTCTGCCACTCTTGATCGTTGCGGCAGTGCTTGTGTGGCGGTCTCGGAAAAGCCCACGCATGCAGCTAACTGTGGCCACCCTTCTGGGTGCCGCGATTCTGTCGCTGGGGCCACATCTGGCCGTGGCCGGGCATCTGACGAGAATCCCGATGCCCTTCATCGTGTTCAGTCACCTTCCCTTGCTCGACAACATCCTTCCCGTCCGGATGTCGATGGAGGTGGACGCGTGCATCGGGGTCGTGATCGCCTTCGGACTCGATGATCTGCGTCGAGCGCCGGCACGTGCACACCATCGAGACGAGTCGTTCGGCCGAGCGAGGATAGCGGTGGTCCTGACCGCGGTCACGCTCGTCGTCTTGGTCATATCGCAGCTGCCGCTATGGCCGTACGCCTCCGAGCCCGTCCGGTCGCTTCCTGCAGCGATCAGCTCTGCCATTCCGTCCGGAGACCCAATCGCGGTGACTTATCCGTACGCTTTGCCCGTTTCGACTCAGCCGATGCTCTGGCAGGCACAGGATGGATTCTCGTTTCGACTGCTTGGAGGCTATTCAGAGCACCCGGACCCAGATGGTGCCCCGACCGGCTTCCCTAACGCAATGAACCCACCTGGGCTCGATCTCTTTCTGGAGGGCCAGCAGGCATACAGTGTCTACTTGCCCCACGTCGCGATCACTCCCCAACTCCTAGCCAGCGCAAGGGCGGGACTTATCAACAACGATGTCCGCCTCGTTATCGTAGACAACCAAGTGAAGGGAGCCGGTCCCGTCTTGGTGCTCTTCGGTCAAATCCTCGGCAAGCCGACGGTGTCGTCAGGATCATTCACCCTTTGGTCCAGTCGCGGTGGAGCATTTTAGCTCGAGCCTGAAGGTTGTGAGCCTGCTGGTTTCATACCTCGCCAATGGGTTCCGCTGGTAGCTCCTTGATCGGACTGCTCGGTGGACCCACGCGTCGACTCGAATCTCGACGTGGACGGAGGCGGCCAAGGACCAATTCCAATCCGGTGCCGAAGCCGAGGCAGCACATGGGCAGGGCCGCTAGGACGTACCGCTGATCGTAAAAAACCGTCACCGGTGCGATGAAGAGCAAGTACGTCCCGAAGACGGCGAAGGAGAGGGATGCAACCCGAACCCGGCGCTCAGCGCCTCGGCCGAACGCGGCTCCGAGCAGCGCCGTGAGTACAGCGACGAGATAAAGCGGACCTGGAGCACGGAACCATTGCTGATAGCTGAGGAGCAACCTCGCGAGAGTTCGTGATGAGACATGCGTCTGAGCAGGAACACCGTTTTGGTACTGCTCTGCAAGTCGAAGTGAGCTCTCTGGCAGTATTGGAGGCTCTAGGGTAAACGTATAGGTGTTGGCCTGTCCGATGGTGTTTTCGTGCCAAGAGAACGATTGCGCCATGCTGCCAATCACAGCGTCCGCATACCCCGCCGGGTTGTGAGTGATCATTGCGATGGCGAAATCCTGTGCGACAGTGCTGCGAGCGTGCTCACCCAAATCGAGGCGATCGAGTGGCCCGTTGGGCGACCACATGTACCAGTTCTGATTCGGGCGCTCGTTAGGGGGCCGCGGGTCGCAGAGTTTTCGTTCAAGCGCGCTCAGCTGGACGCCGTTGCAAGTGGACCATGGCATGACACGGGCATAGAGGAATGCTCCCGAGTAATCCGTCATCCCAAAAAAGCCATAATCGGACTCGAACCAGAATCCGTACATCACCAAGGGCAGAGCTGCTGCGAGTACGAACGCTGGTATCGACTTCCACGACCCCCTTAGCAACGCGAGTGCACCTACGATCAGGACGACTAGTCCGACGCCGACTGTCCTGGTGACGCCCGCCATGCCAACAAGAGCACCCACGGCAAGGTAGGTCGTCCAACGAGTCTGCGGGCGTTGCCAGAACAGGACGACAACTGCGATGGTGACGAGCAGGGCAAAGAGCGTGTCCGCCAACAGGAGCTGTTCGAGTTCGAGAATGAATCCATCGAGGAGAAGCGGGGCTGTCGCCAAAGCTGCAAGCCATGGACGGACTCCACTTTTGACCATCCACAAATATGTGAGGCTCGCAATTGCGACGCCGATGAGATGCTGCGTTGCGGTAACAAGCGCCAAGCTGTGGAGAGGACGAAGCGCCGCGAGGTAGAGCGAGTAGCCAGAAGGTCGGATGTCGCCGGGGGCTAGGTGCAGTGCGTTTGCCAAGTAGCTGATCGAATCACCCAGATACCACAATCCCGGCCGGTAGCAGAGCCAGACCAGAATGCGGAGCATGGTGCCTAGACAGACGAGAGCCAAGAAGAGCCAATGCCGCCTTGCTAACTGTCCAAAGGTGCTCATGCAGTACTTCTCGGCCCGCCGTCCGCCCATGGATCTTCTGCGACTATGAGCTGGCATGTATGGCGGAACTCGTCACGGAGGGTCTGAGAAGGTCGAGATGCGTGATGGGTTTACCATCTTCTCGCTCGCAGGAGGCGGAGTCTCGAGTTAGCCATTGACGAGTTGAGCTAAGGCGCGCGACGCCTCTTGGCGTTTCGCTCGGATGGTTGTGTAGATCTCGCGATGCTGCGCGACGATCAGAGACCAGCGAAAGGCTTGTGCGGCTGCCTGGGCGCGCTGAGCAAGCTCGGCTTGCAACCCGTCGTTGAGGAGCACCTTGCAGAGTGAGGCCGTGAGAGATGCGCTGTCGTCGGGCTCTACGAGCATGAGGGCGTCGCGGACGTCAGCAAAGATGGGCAGGTCCGTCGCTACCACCGGCTTTCCCACGGGCAGGATAAATCGCAACGCGCCACTTGCAGATTCCTCAGTCGGGCGGTAGGGGAGCGCGATCACATCAGCCGAGGTGAGCGCTGCGCGGATCGTTTCGTCCGGTAGAAAGTCAGTGATTAAGGTGACATGATCTTCTAGCTTGCGGGTCAGAATTTCCCTTCGAACCTCTAGCTCGAAGTTGGCCGAGATTACGTCGGGATGCCGGGCGCACAGTGCCAAAAGGTGAATGTCGGGAATTTCCGTTCGGAGGCGGTCGATAGCATCAAGCAACTCGAGTGTTCCCTTGTGAGGCAACAGGAATCCGAATGCGCCAACCACCTTGCGATTGGCCAGACCAATGGTCGCTTTCACCTCCTGGCCGTTTACTTCGGGAGGGTCTGGGGCTCCGTGGAAGATGACCGAGACGTTGTCAGTGATTCCGAAGGTGCGCAGTCTTTCGGCGTCTGATTGTTGATGAACGATGATCTTGTCCACTTGCCGGAGCGTGGAGGCGATGTCCCCGACGCTGACGACCTCCCCATCGATTATCGGGTCACTGGTCCGGTGAAGTGTCACAACAACACCACGAAGCGGAAGTTGCTTCTCGATCAGCGCGGCGAGGTGCTGGAGCTCGAAGAAGGCGAAGTTGAATTGGAAATGGACGATCTCGGGATCTGCCCATTCCAGCGCATCATCAAGTTCAGATAGATCCGGGGTCCAGCGGTTGGTCCACGATCGCTCGACTCCCCACTCAGCCTCGGACTCGAGTGTCTCGACGTTTCGATCGGCGAAAACTCGATAGGTGATTGCCCCTTTGGCATTCTCGACGATGTACCTGCTGTAGTCAGCAATACCGCAGCGCGAATTCCATGTGGAAACCATGGCCACTCGAGGCACCTGTGCTGACTCTTCGAGCTCGGCGACGAAATCACTCCAGCGCTGAGCCGTAGCTCGCCACGTAAACCGATCGGCGATAAGTGCTTGGGCGGTCTCGACCCTTTGTGCAATCTCGATCGAATGAGGAGATTCGAATGATTGCCGCAGGAGTCCGCGAAGTGCATCCCCGTCGGGTTCGGCCCACTCGGACCCAGGAGTGGCCACGTGCGAAGTTGCTGGCTCGACATGATACGGAATCGTGATGGCAGTCTCGTCCGACACAAACTCGGCAAGTCCCGAATACGACGTAGCGATCACTGGGACTCCGGCGGCCATGGCCTCAGCGACGGGAAGACCGAACCCCTCGCCGCGTGCTGGGTGCACATAACAGCTTGCCAAGTTGTAAAGCGCTCCAACTTCCTCGGTTTCGAGATCTCGATCGATCCAACGGACATCGGGCGGATCGGGGTGTTCGGCTAGAAGTCGTTCTAAGTGTCTTCCGACCTGGTTGTGGGGATTCGGAAACGTCTTGAGGATGAGCGAAATGTCATCGGCGTTGGAAAATTCCGCGAAGTAGGCCTCCAAGAGCACATCGACCCCCTTTCGGGGGAATGCAGAGCTTATGTGAAGTAGGCGAAAGGATCGCAGATCTGAGAGTTCCGGCTGATCGGGCCGGGCGTCTGGGTTGGGCTTGTCAACGCCGACGCCGACTACGGCGATCGGTACATCAACCCCAGAATTTCTCAGCGCGTCCTTCACGTAGTTGGAGAAGACCCCGATCCCGTCAAGGTAGCCATTGAAGTCTCGAACGATATTCGGAGGAACGACGCTTTCTTCCCAGCCGAAGTATTCACACGTCATTCCGCCCGTTGAGTCGATTAGCCGAGGTGGCCACATTTGGCGGATGACCACGTCGGGATATGGCACTGTCTTGGCGCGCTCGTAAAGGAGGGCGGCCTCCGGCATTCCGGCGACATCTTCGGGACTGGGTGAATAGTCGCCCGGGCCCTCGGTCGCATAGATTGAGACGCTTCGGTCCTGAATCTCTGAAAGGCTCTCCGCCAGCCTCCGGTTCACCTGGGCAAGGCTGTAACTGGTCTCGAACGGCCCCTGTACTTGGACCTCAACTGGTCTACCTCCGGCCATAGCGGAAGACACCACGCGCTCAAGGAGAGCGCGCGTGTCAAACGCGTTGACCTGTTCGACGCGATGGAACTGCCTCTCGACCAGTCGCTGCCGCATCTCCACATCGCCTTGGACCGCTGCCACCGTTGCTGCGACGACATCGGGATTCTTGGTCCGCAGAAGAACTCCGGCACCGCCCATCGTCTCCGGAATGGCAGCTGCCCCGAAGGCCACAACCGGAACGCCCGCCGCCATGGCTTCGAGAAGTGGCACTCCAAATCCCTCGTGCTCGCTGAGGGAGACGAAGGTTCCGGCGCTATCGAATTGCAGCAGTAGGTCCTGTTCTGAGATTTTGCCCAACATCCTGAGCATGCCTCCGACACCTAGGTCCTTGGCAATCGTACGGACGTACTCCGCGTAGTCTCCCTGGGCCGAGGTGTCACCGACAAGGATCAAACGCGCCTGGGGGTTGTAGTGGCGTGAAAACTCCGAGAAGGCAGCCACGAGGTCGTGCTGGCATTTGTTCGCGACCAGCCGACCCACGAAGAGCCAGTCGCTGGAGCGAAACTCGTTACTGGCCCGCGCCGCTGAGAACGTCTGGAAGTCGGTGCGAACGGGCAGCACCTCGACACGACGAAATCCGACCTTCAACATCTCCCTTCGGTTGTAGTTCGAGTCTGCGACTCCTGCGGTACTCCGGATGGCAAGGACTCCGAGTTGTTCGTGGCCGAGGCGCACGTAGTGGCGAGTCCAGGGGTCGGAGAAATATTTGGCAGGTGTGATGTTGTGATAAACGGTCACGATGTCGTTAGCAAGACCGATCACGTACTCAAAGGCATCGTGCCCCATGGAATGGTGCACGAGCAGCAGCTCGTCCTCCGCGCCCGCATAGCTCTCAATCTGAAGGATTCGGCCGTGAAGCTGCTCTCCTACATGCTCTGCGAAGATCTCAGAGGTGAAGCCCATGGACCGAAGCAACCGCTGCAGTTGCAGCATTTGCTGGGTGACAGCGTCGCCGACGTTGCTCCCTGAATGGAACTGGTGGACGGCCGCGTACGGTTTCATTTGGTCGCGATGATTGCGTAATCCTGATAGCCAAAGACACTCTTCAACAGAGCGTTGACGGCGTTGCCTGGACCTTCCTCACTCGCCGACTCCTCGATCATCCCCATGCTCGGGTGAGGCGCCTGCTCCTGCAGTTGCACGTCGTTGAAGCCGATCTGCTCACAAATGAATCGGAGGGTTTCTGGGTGCACCGGCCGGATGTGTGACGGGTCGGCGTAGAAGTGTTCGCCAAGGGCGAATGAGCTGCGGGGATTTATAGTTTCAACGATCAATACACCGCCCTCACGCAGGTCGTCATAACTCAACGAGACGAAGCGCTGCAGCTCGGAGGTGAGCAGGTGCTCGACGACTTGCGAGCAGAAGATGGCTTTGAGCGAGTTCTCCTCAAGTCGTTCGAGCAGTGGAACTGCCCCTTCGTCCACGACATCAAGCTCCTTCTTTCGACATTCCTCAACCATGCCGGCGTCCGAATCAACACCGAAGGAGTCGTATCCTGCGTCGTTTAGTACTTCGAGCATCTCCCCCCGCCCGCAACCGACATCGAGGACTCGACCTGGAACCCCATCACCTGGAAGCCAGTCGAGATAATGCCGCTGAGCGTTCTTGAGTTCCTCGCTACTGCCACGAAACCGGTTCTCGAACCCGACGTAGTCGACCTCAGCACCGCTGCTGGATCCCGCCCCAAGCCGCTCAAGCAGGGAGGTCACTTCCCGATGGAGGACGTCCACTTCTTGGCGCAAGTCGTTGTTGTCCGGTCGGTGGAGGAGCAACTCAGAGACGTCGCGGTGTCGCTGGGCCATCTCTTCGGCTGCTGAACGCATGCGGCCCTGAAGAGCGTTAGCGCGCTCCACCGTCGAGACGAGCTGCATGCGGAGGGTCAGTTGATTCCGTCGGAGTCCTTCAACTTCTCGGGTCAGAAGACGGAGCTGGTTCAGAACCTGGGTCGCGAATTCGGCAGTGCGCACATCGAAGTCCTGCTGTGTGCGCCAACGCGGCTCGACGTACCAGCTGGTGGCTTTTCGTATCGCCCTCTTCGCACCCCATGCCAATTGACCCCGCAAGCCGCTGGCCCGAGCCAAGCCCGGAGGGGTGACGTGGCCTTGCTTNNCAGACCCGACGAGACCGAGTACGTCACTTCCGACGGCTGCTCTCTGGCGGCCTGGACAAGCTGCTCGACTCGATCCACGAGCTCGTCCTTACTGATGACGTGTCCGTCTACCTCAAGCACTGGTGATACCTCTCTACGGATGGCCAGAAAGGCCAATACACATTCGGGGAATGCTGCTGAGAAGGATACTTGCACCGCTGATCACCTCATTACCCGAGCACTGACTCGAGCGGACATCAGGGGCCGCAACCATGGAAGTCACTTGCGGG
>PLSY01000228.1 GCA_003164275.1 Acidimicrobiaceae bacterium
CACTCCGGCACACGCCGATGCCGCGATTGCTGCACTGAAAGACACAAATATGAGAGCCGTATTCGCCCACGGCGGTGGCGCCAAGCAATGGAGCGCGCCGCTTCCTTCGCCCTTCGCCCACCCCGAAGATGCCCGTAGGGTCCGCGATGAGTACTTCAGCTCCAATACGGGGCTCGTTACGATGGCGATGGCTCTACGCGGTCCGCAGTTCACCACGCCTGAAGTTAATCGTCAGGATTTCGAACTGGCCAGGGACCTGGATCTGCGCGTCACCGTTCACGTGGGAGACGGATACTGGGGCAAATCAGGTCCCATTCTCGCTCTCCAACGAGACGGTCTCCTTTCAGATCGCACTACCTATGTTCACTGCAACACTCTCGCGGACGAGGAACTGAACATCATTGCGGCGAGCGGCGGCACGGCGTCAGTCGCTCCCGATGTCGAGATGCAAATGGGTCACGGTTTCCCAGCGACTGGCAGGTTGTTGAAGGCCGGAATTCGCCCCACCTTCTCGATCGATGTGTGCACCTCTAACGGAGGTGACATGTTCGGCACGATGCGGACGGCCGTGGGAATGCAGCGTGCGCTCGACAACGCACCTGCCGTCGAGACGGGTGAAGTCATCGAGAGAATTGGCTTGACATGTGCCGAAGTACTGCTCTTCGCCACCATCGACGGTGCGCGCGCGGCGGGTCTCGACGCGGTGGCAGGTTCCATCGAGGTGGGTAAGTCCGCCGACATCATCGTCCTCGATGACCGCGCCCTAGCAATGACGCCAATGAACAATCCACTGGGTAGCGTCGTGTACTCGGCGCACCCGGGACTGGTTCGTGACGTGTTCGTCGAGGGGAATCAGGTCAAGAAGGATGGGAAGTTGGTGGGCGTCGACTACGACAGGATACGCGAACTCGCCGTCGCTTCCCGTGACCACGTCCTCAAAGAAATGAAAGGTGCGTCACTGGGCGGCGGTTGGCACCCCGACCTGAACGCCGGTGGCGCACCCTCGTGACTAACGCCGTGGAGGAAGCGTCAACTACCCTCACCTACCAGCGTCAGGGCGTCTTCAGTCGGATTCTGTCGTGGCCGGCTTCTCGGGCGTTGCTCGCGGTTATCTTGATTTTCGCCGTTAGTCCGATGATCTCGACCGCTTCAGTTGGTTCTCTTGCGATTAAAGCCATGTTGCCCTTCGCGTCGTTGATTGCCGTAGTCGCGATGGGCCAAACACTCGTGATACAACAAGGCGGTTTGGACCTTTCCATTCCTGGATCAGTGGCCCTGGGCACCATCATTGTAGGTAAGTACGGCTCGGACCCCCACGTCGGACTGACGGGTTCTATCGTGCTGGCAATTGTCCTGACGTCACTATTCGGTCTCTTGAGCGGAGTGATTGTTGTTCAGTTCGGGCTTCCACCTCTGGTGGTGACGCTGGCGAGCAATGCCTTGATGGTGGGTGCGGTCCAAGCAATCACCGGTGGATTCTCCGTGCAGAGTCCGGTTTCCTTGAGTACGTTCGCGATCAGCCGTTGGGCGGGATTGCCGGTGATTTTCGTGATCGTTTCGGCAGTCGCAGTCGTCATTCAGGTGATCCTCAAGCTCACGAGAGTGGGCCGGTGCTTCGAACTGGTCGGTGAGAATCCGCGCAGTGCGAGGATCATCGGACTCAAGACCAAGAGCTACGTAATCTCCGCTTACTGGATCTCCGCGGCGATGGGTGCTGGCTGTGGAGTGCTGCTGATCGGATTGCTGAACTCCCCAAGCATCAACCCCGGCGACACCTACCTCCTTCCCTCAATTGCCGCAGTGGTCTTGGGCGGCACCGCATTGACAGGCGGCAGGGGGAGCCTCATCGGGACGGCAATGGGAGCCTTGTTCCTCGGCCAGTTGAGCCAACTCGTACAGACCTTCACCCAGACGACCGCCGTTCAGAACATCATCCAGGCATCGATCATCGGTATTGGCATAGTCGCTCAGATCCAGTTGGGCGGCTCGACCTTGCGCTTGAGGAAGATGGCAACCCGTTCGAAGGTTGAGAAGACCTGAAGAGATCGCAGTACAACCAACGAATTACAGACAAGGAAAACCAGTAGTAAATCCACCTATAAGAAATAAGGAGAAATGTATGACTAGAAGCAGACTGAATTTCGGAACTTTCCGAATCAGCAAACTTGCAGCTGGTGCTAGCGCACTCGCTCTAGTGAGTTCAGTGGCCATGGTTGCCACTTCGGGGGCGTCGTCAAACTCCACCGCGGTGTCATCGGTGAATATTGCCGTCGGCAAGGTTGGCGTTCCGAGCCAGCAACACACCATGGCGAGTGTCTGTGGTACCAAGCCGGTGGACGTCGGTGTGGTGGACGGCTACGGCATCAACGCGTGGTCACAGTTGGTCAAGGCCTCCATCGTTGACGCTGCCGCCACGTGTAAGTCCATCAAGCGAGTGGACTACGTTGCGGGCCAGGGCAGCCTGGCGACCACCACAGCGGGCATCACCAGCTTGGCCGCCAAGGGCGACAAGATCATCTTGGTGATTCCTGACGCGGGTACGGGCGCCTCGCAGCTGCCGGCTATTCGTGCTGCGACAAAGGCTGGATCCTACGTCATCCCCTTCGCCCAGGCTCCGGCCGGTACCGCGGGCAAGGACTTCTTGGACTACGTGGACCAGAGCCCGCCATACAGCGGCCAGGTGTGGGCGTCGTGGATGGTGAAGCGGTTGGGCAAGAAGGGTGGCAACGTCGTCTTCCTGGGTGGCCCCGCAGGAAACGCCGTTTCCAGTGGTGAGCTCATCGGCATCAATCAGGTCTTGAAGAAGAATCCTCAGGTCAAGTTGCTGAACGCCACGCCAGTGACGACCAACTGGGACCCCGCAATGGCCCAGACGGCGATGACGGGTTTGTTGTCGCAGTACCACAACATCGCCGGCGTTATGACTGACTACGGCGCGGTGGCGACTGGTGTCATCCGTGCTTACCAGGCGGCTGGCTTGAAGTTGGTGCCAATTTCGGCCACCGACCAGATGTCACTGAGTTGCGGCTTCAATGCTCTGAAGGCCAAGAACCCGAATTACCAGCTTGTTACCGTCTCGAGTCGAACCTGGGCGGGAGAAGCTGCCCTGCGCAAGGGTTTGGCCGCCTTCGAAGGTCTGCCCGATACTGAGCCGTCCATCTACAACCTGCCCGCCTTCGAGGACTCGACCGGCGGCACTCCTGGCTCGATTCTTCCTTCGAAGGCTTGCAAGCCCGGGGTTCCCGGTGACGCCTCACCATCGTCGGGTCTTACCGTCGCCCAACTGAAGAAGGTGTTCGGATAGCTGATGGAAGTTTCACCAGGAGTTGACTTGCCAGCCCTGTCTCTTCGGGGGATCTCAAAGGCTTACCCGGGCGTACTGGCTTTATCCAAAGCGAGTGTCGACGTATTCTCGGGAACCGTCCACGCGATCCTTGGCGAGAACGGTGCGGGAAAGTCAACCTTGGTGGGTATCGCTGCCGGTTCGATAGTGCCCGATGAGGGCACTATCGAACTGGCTGGTGCCGTGTTCTCGCAGTCATCTCCCCATGACATGCGAGAGCACGGCCTGGCGATTGTCTATCAGACATCGTCTCTCGCACCATCACTCAGTGTGGTTGACGCGATGTTGTTGCA